>DATDKW010000206.1:0-13053 GCA_036519715.1 Mycobacteriales bacterium | reverse complement strand
CGCGACGGTGGCCGGCGGCGGGGCCGGTGCCGTCGACGCCGACCCGAACGGCGACTCGGCCAGCGTCGGCAGCGGCTCGGTCTCGGTCTCGGTCTCCGGCGCCGCCGGCCCGGTCACGGCCGCGGCCAGCAGCGGCTCCGCCGCCGGCGCGACCCCGGCGCTGCGGGCCGGCAGCGCGACCAGCAGCCCGATCGCGATCACCACCGCGATCCCGGCCGACCAGGCCAGCGCGCGCCCGGACAGCCGGCGCCGGTCCAGCGGCACCGGGAACCCGTCGGCCTCGAACGGCCGGGCCTGCCGGAGCAGCTCGGCCCGCTTGCCGGCCCCGTCCGGGCCGGCCGCCGCGACCAGCTCGGCCCGCAGCCAGGCCGGCACCGTCTCCACCGCCGGCACCCGGCTCGGCAGCTCGGCCGGCGCGAACCCGATCACGGCGGCCACGTCGGTCGGGCCCAGCCCCCGGCGGCCCAGCTCGGCCGCCTCGGAGTTGGGCGGCGCACCCAGCCCGGACCGCCGGCGCAGGCACTCGTTGCGGGTCAGCGCGAACAGCCAGGCCCGCATCCGGCTCGGGTCGGTCAGGTCGGCGACCGCGCCGGTCGACACCAGCAGCGCGTCCAGCACGGCGTCCGCGGCCTCGTCGGCCTGGTGCACGTCGGTCTCGCCCGGCTGACTGGCCAGCAGGAACTCCGCGTAGCCGATCAGGTCGGGCCCGTACGCGTCGTGCGCCGCGAGCAGTCCCTCCGCCTCACCCCGGCCGAGGGACACGGCCAGCACGGCTCCGGACGGAGGCTCGGTATCTGCGACGGGTTCCCCCACGGCGCGAGAACGTACCGCACCGACTGGCGCGATCGGTTACACCCAGGCGTCGGCGCCCAGCCGAATGGACCCGACCGGGTGACCTCCGCCCAGGACCGGCACCGCTGCGAGCTCATCCAGTACCGCTGCGTGCAGGCCGGTGCGGCGCAGCGCCGCCACCAGCAGCGGCGTGCGGGCCCGGGCCGAGCCGTCGGTGATCTTGACCGCGACCGCGGCGCCGCCGGGTGTGGCCGCGGCGAAGACGCCCTCGGCGCCGTCCTTGGCCAGCACCCCGGGCGCGCCCGCCATCAGCCGCGTCACCTCCCGGCCGGTCCCGCCGACCAGCTCCGGGTACGCCCGCATCGCGTCGGCGACCGCGCGCTCGGGCGTACCGGGTCCGGCCGTGACCAGCCGGGCGAACGCCCGGGCCAGGCCGGCCAGGGTGAGCCCGAGCAGCGGGGCGCCGCAGCCGTCGACCGCGACCGCCGTCACCGGCCGGCCGGCCAGGTCCTCGACCGCGGCCCGGATCGCGACCTGCAGCGGGTGGTCCGGCTGGGCGTAGCCGCCGACCGGCCAGCCGTTCGCCCGACAGGTCAGCACCATCGCGGTGTGCTTGCCCGAGCAGTTCATGTACGCCCGGGCCGGGCCGCCGGCGGCCCGCAGCACCGCGGCCGCGGCCTCCTCGCCCAGCGGCAGCGACGGCGGGCAGACCAGCGCGCCCTCCGCGATCCCGTGGGCGGCCAGCAGGTCGCGGACCCGGCCCACGTGCGCGGGCTCGCCGGAGTGGGAGCTGGCCGCGACGGCCAGGTCGGGCGGCGGCAGGGTCAGCCCGGCCCGGAGCATGCCGACCAGCTGCAGCGGCTTGCTGGCCGACCGCGGCAGCATCGGCGCGTCCGGGTCGCCGGCCACGGCGACCACGTCGCCGGCCGCGTCCAGCACGACCGCGCTGCCGTGGTGGACGCTCTCGACGAACCCCGACCGGACGACCTCGAGGATCACGCCCGGATCCCGAGCAGGGTGCGGACCTCGGCCACCGGGGCCGGCGGGCGCTGGGCGATCCGGGCCAGGCCGGCGGCCCGGGCAACCAGCTGGGCGTTGTCCCGGACCGGCTCGCCCGGCCCGTACGTCAGCGTGTCCTCCATGCCGACCCGGAGGTGTCCGCCGGCGGCCAGGCTGGCCAGCATCACCGGGATCGTGGTCCGGCCCACGCCGGTGGCGGAGAACGTCGCTCCCGGCGGCATCGCCTGCACCGCGGCGGCCAGTGCCGCCACCGTGCCGGGCATCCCCCCGGGCACGCCCATGACCAGGTCGCAGTGCACGTGCCCGCCGAACGGCAGGCCGTGCCGGTCGAGCAGGCGCTGCAGGGTGGCCAGCTGGCCGTAGTCGAAGATCTCGTACTCGGGGACGATCTCGCGGTCGCGCATGGCCGTGTGCAGCTCGACGATGAACTCCCACCGGTTGAGAAACACGTCGGTGCCGAAGTTGACCGTGCCCATGGTGCAGCTGGCCGCGTCCGGCGCGGCGTCGAGCGCGCGCAGCCGGTCGGCCTCCGGGTCGGTGACGGCGCCGCCGGTGGACAGCTGCACGATCAGGTCGGTCTGCTCCCGCAGCGCGGTCACGGTGTCGGTGAGCAGGGCCAGGTCCAGGGTCGGGTGGGTCTCGGCGTTGCGGACGTGCACGTGCACCACGCTGGCGCCGATCGCCTCGCACGCCTTCGCCGTCCGGACCAGCTCGTCCAGGGTGACCGGCAGCGACGGGGCGTCCGCCTTGGCGGTCTCCGCGCCGGTCGGCGCCACAGTGATCATCGTCGTCGCGGGCATCCCGCGATGGTCTCAGACGGCCGCGGCGAGCAGCTCCTCGATGGTCGCCGCGTTGTCCAGGGACTCCAGCAGCGGCATCTGCGGCAGGTCGGCATCGTGGCCGGCGGCGACGCAGGCGGCGAAGCCCTCGGCCTCGGCCGTGTACTGGTCGACCGGCTCGAAGGTCAGCTCCTCGGTCTCCGTCCCCCGGGTCACCTGGAGCCTGGACAGCTCGTCGCGCGGCGGCGTGAACGCCACCGGCACGTCGATCACGCCGTCGGTGCCGATCACCTGCAGGACGTTGTGCCGGCCGCTGACCAGGCTGCAGGAGATCACCGACAGCGCCCCGCCGGCGTGGTCGAGCAGGCCGGCCAGGGTCACGTCGACCTCCTGCCGGCGGGCCACCGCGCGCACCGCCGCGACCGGGCCGGCCAGCATCCGGGCCGCGTTCACCGGGTAACAGCCGACGTCCATCAGCGCGCCGCCGGCCAGATCGGCGGACAGCCGGACGTTGGAGCTGTCGCTGACCGCGAACCCGAACGAGGACCGGATCAGCGTCGGGGCGCCGATGTCGCCGGCCGCGACCAGCTCGGCCAGCTTCCGGGTGCGCGGGTGGAAGCGGTACATGAATGCCTCCATCAGCCACACCCCCTCCTGCCGGGCGACGGTGAACATCTGCTCGGCCTCGGCCCGGGACACCCCGAGCGGCTTCTCGCACAGCACGTGCTTGCCGGCCCGCGCGGCCGCGATCGCCCACGGCGCGTGCAGCGCGTTGGGCGTCCCGATGTAGACGGCGTCGACCGTGTCGTCGCCCAGCAGCTCCTCGTACGACCCGTACGCCCGCTCGACCCCGAACTCGGTCGCCACCGCCCGGGCCCGGTCCCCGTCCCGGCTCCCGACCGCGACCGCGTGCTCCGTCGCCGACCCGGCCAGTCCGGTCAGGAACGCCCGCGAGATCCTCCCCGGCCCCAGAATCCCCCACCGCATACGCCGCTCCCCCTCCGTCACCTCTCCGCGGATCCAAGCACCCCGGCGATCTCCAGCTGCTCCCCGGTGCGGTACGGACCGCGTCCCGGTCCCTGGTCGGGGTGGGTCAGTCGGTGATGGCGGCGGGGGTGCCGGCGGCGTCGAGGATCGTGCCGTCGGGGGTGGTGCGCTTGACCACGGCCAGGGCGATCGGGCCGAGCTCGTGGTGGTGGGCGGCGGTGCCGAGGAAGCCGACGGTGCGGCCGTCGAGCTGCAGCGGGGTGCCGGGCGGCGGCAGCTGGTCGCGCTCGCCGGACAGGTGCAGCAGGACCAGCCGGCGGGGCGGCTTGCCCAGGTTGTGCACCCGGGCGACCGTCTCCTGGCCGCGGTAGCAGCCCTTGTCCAGGTGCACGGCGGTGCCGATCCAGCCGACCTCGTGCGGGATCGTGCGGTGGTCGGTCTCGAAGCCGGCCCGGGGACGGCGGGCCTCGACCCGCATCGCCTCGTACGCCCAGGTGCCGGTGGGGTTCGCGCCCGCGGCGGTGAGCCGCTCGGCGGTCGACGCCAGGTCCGCGCGCGGCACCAGCAGGTCGATCTCGTGCTCGCGGGTGCGGCGGGCGAACCCGCCGCCGTCCAGCGGCTGCACCGACCACAGCGCGTCCGGCACCGGCAGGCCGGCCTGAGCCAGCACGGTGGCCGCGGCCGGTCCGGCCACGGTCAGCACGGCCCGCTCCGCGGTCGCGTCCCGGGGCTCGACCCGGAGCAGGAACCGCATGGAGTTCAGGTAGGCCAGCAGGCCCGGCACGGCCCCGGGCTCGGTGTCGAGCCAGGTCGTGCCGCCGACCTCGGCCACCGCGAAGTGGTGCTCGACGTGCCCGTGCGGGGACAGCACCAGGCCCTCGGTGCCGGTGCCGTCGGCCAGCGCGGACAGGTGCTGGGAGGTGATCGAGTGCAGCCAGGACAGCCGGTCGGCACCGGGCACGGCGATCACCCCGCGGTTGCCGCGGTCGACCCAGCCGGCGCCGCGGGCCAGCGCCCGCTGCTCCCGCATCGGGTCGCCGTAGTGCAGCGCCACCCCGGCGTCGGCGCCGTCGGCGGCGACCGCCCCGGGCCGGTCCAGCAGGGGCGAGGCGAGCGTCGGCGCGGAGGTCACCCTCTCAGTATCCGCCGATCCCCCACCGCTCTCCGTGACCTGCCCCAAGCCGGTGCCGGCGGCCGCCGTGCCGGCGCGACGGGGCGTACCCCTTAGGGTGCGGCGGTGAGCGATGGGCTGGTGGGGATGCTGGGGGTCGGCCTCGTCGACCCGACCGCGCCGCAGGTGCGGGCCGACGACCTCGGGCTGGTGCGCGGGGACGGCTGCTTCGAGACCGTCCGGGTCCGGCCCGACGGCGGGCTCGACGACCTCGACCTGCACCTGGCCCGGCTGGAGCGGTCCGTCGCGGCGCTGGAGCTGCCGGCCACCGACCTGGCCGCCTGGCGGGACCTGGTCGGCACGATGCTGGCCGCCTGGACCGGCGGCGAGGGCGTGCTGCGGCTGATCATCACCCGCGGGCTGGCCGAGGGCGGGCCGAGCACCGCCTTCGCGCTGCTGTCCCCGATCACCGAGCGCCAGCTGCGGGAGCGGCGGGACGGCGTCGACGTCATCACGCTGTCCCGCGGCGTGACCGCAGACGCCACTGTCGAGGCGCCGTGGCTGCTCGGCGGGGTCAAGGCCATCTCGTACGCGGTGAACATGGCCGCGCTGCGCTACGCGCGGGCCGCCGGTGCCGACGACGTCATCTTCCGGTCGGTGGACGGCCAGCTGTTGGAGGCGCCGACCGCATCGATCGTCTGGCTGTCGGACGGGGTGCTGCGGACCCCGCCGCCGCAGCCGCTGGGACTTCTCGACGGCGTGACCGTGCGGCACCTGTTCGCCACAGCGGACAGGGCCGGGTTCGGCACCGAGATCCAGCGGGGCACGGCCGAGGACCTGTACGGGGCTGACGGCGTCTGGCTGCTCTCGGGCGTCCGGGTCGCCGCCGCCGTCAACACCCTCGACGGCAAGCCCCTGGCCACCGACCCGGACGTCACCGCCCGGGTGCAACGCGCCGCCGGCGCCTGAACCGCTAGAACCGGCCGGCTTCTGGGTACAGGGCCTCCCACCGGACCGGAGGAGGAGTCGTGCCCGACGTCGTAGCGCTGATCAAGTCGCAGCACCGGGAACTCGAGGAGCTGCTGGAGCAGGCCGAGCAGGAGGACAGCGACACGCTGCTGGTGCTGCGCCGGGTCGCCGGCCTGCTAGGGCCGCACTCGAAGGCCGAGGAGGCGTTCGTCTACCCCCGCATCGCCGAGCTCCAGCCGGACGAACGCGACGAGGTGCACGACGGCGCCGCCGAGCACCACCACGCCGAGTCCATGCTGGCCGAGCTGCTGGCGGCCAGGCCCGACGAGCCGGGCTACGACGGCAAGCTGGCCGCCCTCGTCGGAGAGCTGAAGCACCACGTCGAGGAGGAGGAGTCGGACCTGCTGCCGGTGCTGTCGGAGAAGGCGTCCGACGAGGAGCGCGAGCAGCTCGGCGCCCGCTTCGCGGCCCAGACCGGCCGCTCCGAGGTCCGCCCGGACGCGGCCGGGTCCGGCGCCAGCACCGACGCCGGCACCGACGCCGGCACCGCCTCCACGGCCTCCGCGGCCGCCGTTCCGGCCGACGCGACCAAGGCCGAGCTGTACGAGCAGGCCAAGGACGCCGGCATCCCCGGCCGATCCTCGATGACCAAGGACGAACTGGCCGAAGCCCTCACCAAGAAGGACTGAGCGCGCAGGTCAGCGGCCTGTTCCGGCTCACGGCGAAAACCTTTGCGAGGTGCCGGAGGGCGACGTACTCTTCTCGTACACGAGGAGGGAGGTGGTCCAGAGTTGCATATAATTCGGACACGTGAGGTGGCTGTCAGCTAGCCGCCCCTCAGTTGAGGACACTGTGTGGCTCGCCACCTGTCGCCTGAGCAGGGCGGCGGCGAATACCAGACAGCCACCGGGCCCCCGAGCCGCCGGACCGTCCATCCGGTGCAGGCATCTGTACGCAGACCTGCAGTGCTCGGGGGCCTTTTACTGCCTGCACGACGCCCGCGCGGCCGGGCCGGGTCTCACCGCCCGCGCAGCTTGGCCAGCGCCCGCTCGACCACCGTCCGGGTCAGCGCCCCGTCGCCGGCCCCGGACCCGGCGGCGGCGATCGCCACCACCTCGTCCCCGACCCGGACGGCCGCCAGCTCCACCGGACGGCCCTCCGCCAGCGTGGAGGTCACCCGCAGCGCCGCCGACGCGTCGCCGTAGCGCGGCAGCGGCACCGGCGTCACCGTGTACGCCGTCCCGTCCGGGCCGGTGAAGCGCGCGCATGTCCGCGCGGCCGCGGCGAAGGCGCTGACCGCCGCGGCCGCCGCCGGCCCCGGCCGCGTCGTGATCGTCTCGTTGACGAAGGCGGGCGTCAGCGAGTGCGCGAACGACACCGCGGCGTGCGCGGCCGTCCCGGGCAGGTAGACCCCGTCGATCCCGGCGCAGCCGAGCGCCGCCGTCGTCCCCGCGCCCTCCTGGGCCTGGAAGCCGAGCGGCAGGTCGCCGACCGCCAGCAGGGCCGCGGTCAGCTCGGCCGACTCGGAGGGCGGCGCGGGTGCCGCCGCGGCCGCGACCGCGGGTGCCGAGGCCCCGGCGCCGGAGCAGCCGGCCGCACCCGCCGCGACCACCGCCAGGGCGGCCAGGAAGATCCTCACCCGCCGACCCGCTCCAGCCGGGCCGACAGGTGCGGCTGCAGCGGCTGCCCCATCGCCGCCATGTCCATCGCGTAGAGCAGGGCGCCGTCCACGATCCCGTACAGCCGGTGGTTGGCGGTGACCTCCTTGGCCGTCGCGGTCCGGGCGACCACGTCGGTGGACAGCTCCCAGCGGGTGGTGCCGGTCGCCTTGCCCACGTAGACCTCCACGATGCCGGTCGGGTGGGCCAGCAGCAGCTCGACGTCCTCGGCCGTCGCGCCCGGCCGCCACCAGCCGGTCTCCCGCGCGCTCGGCCGCAGCACGGTGCCGTCCTCGTCGAGGATCCAGGCCCGGGACTCGTAGCGGAGCACGCCCCGCCCGTCGTGCGCGAACGTCACCTGCTGCCCGTAGTCGAAGTCGTCGATGGTCGGGTAGCCGCCGCGGCCGGTGCCGCGCCAGACGCCGATCAGCGGCAGCAGCGGCAACAGCGACGGGTGCAGGTCGGGACCGTCGCGCAGGTCGAAGGTCTCGTCCGGGATGGGCAGGTCGGTCCAGCTCGGGGCAGGCACGCGGGGAATCCTAGGATGCCGGGCATGGGCCGCGTCCTGGTAGTCAAGGTGACCGCGGGCGCGGACGCGCCCGAACGCTGCAGCCAGGCCTTCACGGTCGCGGCCACGGCGGCCGCGGCCGGGGTGCCGACCAGCCTGTGGCTGACCGGCGACTCGGCCTGGTTCGCGGTCCCGGGCCGGGCCGAGACGTTCGTGCTGCCGCACGCGGCCCCGCTGGCCGACCTGCTGGCCGCGGTCCTGGCCGCGGGCCAGGTCACCCTGTGCACGCAGTGCGCGGCCCGGCGCGGCATCGAGGCCGCGGACGTGCTGCCCGGGATCCGGGTCGCCGGCGCGGCCACGTTCGTGGAGGAAGCGCTGGCCGAGGGCGCCCAGGCCCTCGTCTACTAGACCTACTTCTTCTTGGGCCAGTCGCGGTAGGTCTGGAAGGCCGGGTCGTTCTCGCGGTAGCCGCCGAGCCCGCCCTGGGTGACCGGCACGGTCCCCTCCTGCTCGGTGAACCCGGAGTAGCAGGCCGTCCCGAGCCGGCCGCGCAGGCTGGTCAGCGTCTGGCTCATGGCGTTGAGGTACGCCCCGTCGTTCGGGTACGCCTGGCGGTTGAGCTGCCACTCCGACACCCACACCGGCTTGCGCCCGAGCACCTCGGTGGCCTTCTTCACCCAGGCCTCCTGCTGGGCCACGGTGGGCTGGTCCGGGTGGAAGCCGGCGTAGTCGACCCGGTCGAGGTAGCCGGCCTTGACGTACGCCTGGGTCACCGACAGGTTCCCCGAGCCGGTCGCCCGCCCGTCGGCCGACTGCTGGTACGGCGTGAACGCCGCGCCCAGCACCTTCTTGTGCTTGCCGCGGTGCACGACCTCCCAGGCCGCCTTGAGCGGCCCGTCGACGTAGCGGCGGGCCTGCTCGGCGCGGCTCAGCGTGGTGGAGAACGCGTCCGCGTCGGAGGCGGTCTCGGTCACCGGGCCGAGCACCTCGACCACGTCGACCGACTTGGCCCCGGGCCGGTCCATCAGCCAGCTGAACAGCGCCTTGGCCCGCGCGTACGACGGCATGGCGCCGCCCTCGCTGTCGACCTGCAGGACGACCCGGAAGCCCTTCTCGTCCAGCTTCGGCGCCTGCTCCAGCGCCCCGTCGTACGCGTCCGAGCCGGTGTTGGCGGCCGGGCGGGACCAGTCCTTGACCGACATCCGCAGCCGCACGGTGTGCACCCCGAGCGCGCTGAGCTTGGGGATGGCCCGGTCCACGTCGACCTGCGGGCCGACGACCATGCCGTAGAACGAGTCGTTGCCGGCGGGCTTGTCGGCCCGGCCGACGAAGGTGGTCAGCGCGGCGGCGACGATCGCGGCCAGGGCCAGCATGCCGGCGGAGCGGCCCAGCCGGCCCAGCGGTCCGGCGATGCTGTTGCCGCTGTTCGCCACAGTGCGCACTCCACCCGCCCGGGTCCGGGGCGTCCCGCCCCGGACGCATCCGTCCCGCCGGTGACCAGTGTGTCACCGGCGGGATCGGATGAGCCGAATGCCGTGCCGTCCCCTACGCGATCTCCACCTGGGTCTCGGTGAAGCCGAGCCCGGCGTCGAGGTCGGCCGAGCCGCTGGCGCCCGGGGCGAGGGCCCGGACCGTCCACCGCCCGGGCGAGGCGAAGAACCGAAACACCCCGGTCGCGCTGGAGACGACCTCGGCGGTGAACTCGCCCGAGGCGTCCAGCAGCCGCACGTACGCGGCCGCCACCGGCTCGCCGTCCCGGACCACCCGGCCCTGGATGATCGAAGCCGTGGCCGGGTCGACACTGGCCGGGAGCGTGCGGTCGAGCTGCTCCTCCTGGACCGGCGCGCCGCACATGTCAGCTGCTCTTCTCGATCGGCACGCCGACCAGCGAGCCGTACTCGGTCCAGGAGCCGTCGTAGTTCTTCACGTTCGGCTCGCCCAGCAGCTCGTGCAGCGCGAACCAGGTGTGGCTGGAGCGCTCCCCGATCCGGCAGTAGGCGATGGTGTCCTTCGAGGTGTCCAGCCCGGCCTCGGTGTACAGGGCGCGCAGCTCGTCGTCGGACTTGAACGTGCCGTCCTCGTTGGCGGCCTTGGACCAGGGCACGTTGAGCGCGGTCGGGATGTGCCCGGCCCGCTGCGACGCCTCCTGCGGCAGGTGCGCCGGCGCGAACAGCCGCCCGGCGAACTCGTCCGGCGACCGCACGTCGACCAGGTTCTGCTGGCCGATCGCGGCGATGACCTCGTCCCGGAAGGCCCGGATCGAGGTGTCCTGCTCCTGGGCCGTGTACTGGGTGGCGGGACGCTGCACCGTGTCCTCGGTCAGCTCGCGGGAGTCGAGCTCCCACTTCTTGCGGCCGCCGTCGAGCAGCTTGACGTCCCGGTGCCCGTACAGCTTGAAGTACCAGTACGCGTAGGCCGCGAACCAGTTGTTGTTGCCGCCGTAGAGCACCACGGTGTCGTCGTTGCCGATGCCCTTCGCGGACAGCAGGGCCTCGAAGCCGGCCTTGTCCACGAAGTCGCGGCGAACCGGGTCCTGCAGCTCGGTCTTCCAGTCCAGCTTCACCGCGCCCGGGATGTGGCCCTTGTCGTAGGCGGTGGTGTCCTCGTCGACCTCGACGAAGACGATGCCGGGCTGGCCGAGGTGCTGCTCGGCCCAGTCGGCACTGACGAGCACGTCCTCTCGGCTCATGCCGGGGACCTCCCTGTCCTGTGGATGGTGTGCGGGGGTACGTGGGGGCCCGGGGGCGCGCCAGTGGCGCGGCCGCGGGGCCGGGGTCAGACGGAGTGCGCGCGAGTCGTCAGCGCAGGCGACACAGGCAGCTGCCCACGCGGCACAGGTCGACCGCGCGGCGAGACGTGAGCAAGGTGCCCATACAGCGAGAGTAGCTCAGTTCACCGGTACGTCGTCAGGACGGAGCACCACGTCATCGGAGACCGCGCTCACGAACAGGGCGTCGTCGCCGATGTCGACCGAGGTGATCCGCAGCGACAGCGGCAGGTTCGTCGGCGAGACCCGGAACGACAGCAGCCGCGCGGCCGCGTCCAGGGCGGCCCGCGGGACCGGGACGCCGGCGACCTCGGCCTGCTCGGCGTTGATGGCGAGGTCGTTGCCCCGGACCTCGACCCGGCCGACCGCGCTGGCGTCCAGCTGCCGGCCCAGCACCCGGACCGAGCCGGCCAGCCGCAGCGAGTCGCCGTTGCGGGTGATGGTCAGGCCGGAGATGCCGCTGGCCCGGGCCAGCTCGGCGTACCGCACGTCCAGGGTGCCGCTGATCCGGTCCACCGGGACCTGGTCGACCTGCCGCCGGATCACGGCCGACAGCGGCACGTGCACGCCTTGCAGGCGGGCGTCGACGGCGATGTTCTGCAGCGAGCCGGCGTCCACGTCCGGCAGCGTCACCCGGACGTCGTCGTACGTGCCGCCGACGGCCTGGGTCAGGAACGGGATGCCGCGGATGCTCACATCCGGTGTGCTGTCCAGCTCCAGCTGGTCCTGCACCTGCGAGGCCAGCACCCGGTCGGCGACGAGCACGCCGACCCGGTCGGCCACCGCCAGCAGAGCCAGCAGGACGACCAGGACGACCAGCAGCCGGCGCACGGCGGGTCAGCCTGCCACAGACAGCGCGGTGAGATAACCGACGGGGGCGACCAGGGCGATCGGCAGCACCACCCACAGGTACGCCTCGACCAGGCCGGGCCGCCGCTCCGGCAGCGTCAGGGTCAGGAAGCCGGCCCCGACCGCGACCAGGGCGACGACGAGGCCGACGACCGCGCCCACGGCCGCGCCGCCGCCGGTGCTGAGCGGGCCGCCGCGGGTGGCGGCGCCGGCGACGGCCCCGGCCGCGGCCGCCAGCACCACGGCCAGCAGCCCGTACGGGAGGCCGTCGGCGATGCGGGGCACGGGCGCGACCGCGTCGGTCAGCCGGGCCGCGGCCAGGCCGGCCGCGGCGGCCAGCACGACCGTGCCGGCCAGCCGGTGCCCGTCCTCGGCCCGGGCCAGCGCGATCAGGGTGGACAGCGCGACCCCGGCCGCGATCAGCACGGCGATGCCGGCCAGCGACTCGGTCACCCGGACCCGGACGACGCCGCGGGTGAGCTGGTGCAGGATCAGCGCCGGCACGGCCAGGCCGAGCACGCCCAGCAGTACCGCCGGCGAGGTCCGGTCGCGGACCAGCAGGGCGATGTCGGCGGCGGCCGCGGCGGCGCCGCCGACGATCATCCCGCCGATCCGGCCCGGTCGCCGCGCGCCCAGGATCCAGGCCGGCACCAGCAGCGCCTGCACCACGGCCACCGACGCCACCACCCCGGGGCGGCCGGCGACCGCCCCGGCCCCGAGCACCAGCCCGACCGCGACCGCCATGCCGGCCGCGAGCAGGTGCACCCGCCGGGCGCCGACCACGACCGGGAGCTCGGTCCCCGGCGCCGTCCACCGGGTGGCCCCGGCCGGCTCCTCGCCGCCCCGGCCCGGCACCGGCCCCCGGACCGGCGTGGGTGCGGCGGCGGGAGGAGGCGTGATCCGACCGCGGCGGCCTCGGGGCGCGGCGTGTCGGCTCACCGGCGCATAGTGCCACCAAGCACCACAGCCACGGTCTTTTCCCGATCGTCATCGACGGCGCCCGCTCGTGTGACCTGCGTCGCGGACAGGAGCACTCGTCTCGCGGACCGTACCTGGATCGATTCCATCGGGTTATCCTCGTGATCGAGTCGACGACGCCTCTCCCTGCACCGCACGATTCGCACGAGAGTGGAGACGTCCGTGGATCTCCTGCTGATGACGGCGGCGTCGCAGCCGACCGCAGAGGTCATGCCCGCGCTGGGGCTGCTCGCACACTCGGTCCGGGTGGTCAGCCCTGAGGTCAGCGTGCTCATCGACACCCCACCCGGCGACGTCGTCCTGGTCGACGCCCGGCACACGCTCGCAGAGGCCCGCAGCCTGTGCCGGCTGCTGCAGACCACCGGCGTGCCGGTGCCGGTGCTGGCCGTGCTGACCGAGGGCGGCCTGGCCGCGGTCGCGTCCGACTGGGGCGTCGACGACGTGCTGCTGGACACCGCCGGCCCGGCCGAGGTCGAGGCCCGGCTGCGGCTGTCGGTGACCCGCCGCGCCGCCGCCAGTGCGCCCGGCGAGGGCGGCGTGATCCGGGCCGGCGACCTGGCCATCGACGAGACGACGTACACCTGCCGGCTGCGCGGCCGGCCGCTGGACCTGACGTACAAGGAGTTCGAGCTGCT
>DATDKW010000205.1:0-4523 GCA_036519715.1 Mycobacteriales bacterium | reverse complement strand
CATCGGCCGCCGGTTGATCCCGAACGGCTCGTCCAGGTACGGCACGTTCCGGTCGATGGCGTGGTAGACGAACCAGTCCTGGCCGGACGGGTCGCTGACGACCGCGTTGTGGCCGGTGCCGACCCAGCGGTTGCCGTTGGGGGTGATGACGATGCTGCCGCCGGTGCGGGACGCCGTCATCGGGATGCCCTGCTTGTCGAGGAACGGCCCGAGCGGGCTGCGGGACCGGCCGGCGAAGACGCTGTAGCCCGTGACCGGGCCGGCGCAGCAGTTGCTGGAGGAGGCGAAGAGGTAGTACCACCCGTCGCGGGGCACGACGTACGCGCCCTCGTACCGGTTGTCGATCCCGACCATCGTCGGCGCGCCCACGGTGCGGGTGCCGTCCGCGTTGAGCTCGATGGCGAAGACCCCGCCGTAGTACGAGCCGTAGTACAGGTATTGCCGGCCGTCGGCGGCCTGCAGGTACGCGGGGTCGAACGTCCACAGGAAGTCGTCCGGGTTGCCGCTGAGACCGGGCCGCGGCCCCACCACCGGGGCGCCGGAGTCCGTCCAGGGCCCGGTCGGGGTGGGCGCGGTGGCCACGCCGATCGCGTTGTCGTTCGGTCCCGGCGTCACGGTCGTCTGGGTGACCACGTAGTACATGACCCAGCGGCCGGCGACGTAGCGCACGTCCGGGGCCCAGAGCGCGGCGTCCGGCGCGGCCCAGCTCGGGCGGTTGGCGGCGGTGAAGGCGTCACCGACGAACTCCCAGTCCGTCAGGTTGCGCGACCGCGCGGTCGGGATGAGGTGCGGGGTGCGCTCGCCGGCGCGCAGCGGGTCGCTGGTGCCGTACGAGTACCACCAGCCGTCCCGGCCACGAACCACGGAGGGGTCGGCGAAGGTGTCGGCGAAGTCCCGGCTGACCGGGTTGACGTACGTCCCCGACCCCGTCCCGGACCCGGCCGGAGCCGCGAGGGCGGGCGCGGAACCCACCACGAGCGCGACGCTCGCCGTCAACGCGGTGAGGGCGACCTTGAGCGGGCGGACCGCACCACGCCTTGACCGCAAGATCATCGTTGACCCCCAGCTCCTCGGGCCGGACTCTCCGGACCTCGGTGGACGATCCCGCTTTGCCCGGCCAGACGGCGGCTAGTCACGGCGGGTGGTGGCCGCACTGTAAAACCGCGTCTACAACGCTGTAAAGTGCCCTAGGCATAACGAATTAGGGGAGGTGGCGTGCGGGCGCTGGTGGAGAGGTTCGGCGTCCCGCTCTGCCCGGAGTCGGAGGTGGACCAGGGCGACCCCTTCCTGCTGGAGGCGCCGGCCGGCACCCCCGGGCACCGGTTCTACGTCTACGTGTCCGGCCCGGGCTTCCCGGTCTACGGCTCGGACGACCTGACCGGCTGGCGCCGGCTGGGCGACAGCCGGCCCGACGGCGGCGACGCGTGGTCGTGGGCGCCCTGCGTCCGGTACGTCGCAGGCCTGCACCGCCCCTGGGTGATGCTCTACTCCCAGGCCCGCGGGGCCGGCGAGGTCGACGGGCATCGCGGGCACCGGATTCTGCGGGCCGACAGCGATCGGCCCGAGGGACCGTTCGTCGACTCCGGCGAGGTGCTCACGCCCGAGCTCGACTTCGCCATCGACCCGGATGTCTCCCCGGACCCGGCCGGCGGCGGGCCGCTGCTCACCTTCGCCGCGGACTACGTCTCGGACCAGCCGTACGGCACCGGCCTGTTCGAGGCGGCCGTCCGGCCCGACCTGCGCGGCCTGACCTCGCCGCCGCGCCCGGTGGCCCGGCCGCGGTCGGAGTGGCAGCTCTACGACGGCGCCCGGTCGATGCCGTGGAAGGACATCCCCGGGGTGTCCTGGGCGGCCGGCGAGACCGTCCGCTGGTACACGATGGAAGGGCCGGCGGCCGTGCTGTCCCCCGGCGGCCGGCGCACCCTGCTCTACAGCGGCGGCAACTTCGCCGGCTTCTACGGCGTCGGCGTGCTCCAGGCCGATCGGTCCGGCCGGTGGGTCGACCTGAGCCCGACCCCGCAGGACTGCCTGCTGGCGCCGATGCCCGAGCGGGGCGTGTACGGCCCCGGGCACTGCAGCGTGCTGGCGACCGATGCCGCACCGGACCGGCAGGTGCTCTGCTTCCACTTCCGGACCGCGCCCGGCGCGCCGCGCCAGTTCGGGATCCTGCCGCTGTCCTGGGCCGGCGACCGGCCCTACTGCGCGGTGCCGGGCGCCACGGCAGATCCCGCGACCGTCCGGACGACCTGATCCCGGCAGCATCCCGGCGGCTGGACCGGTGGGGTCCGCGGCGGGGGATAAGGTCTTGCGGTCCAACCGACGACGGCGGGAGAAGCGCGCTGTGAAGGGGATCGTCCTGGCCGGCGGGAGCGGCACGCGCCTGCACCCGATCACTCGCAGCGTCTCCAAGCAGCTGCTCCCGGTGTACGACAAGCCGATGATCTACTACCCGCTGTCCGTCCTCATGCTGGCCGGCATCCGGGAGATTCTGATCATCTCCACCCCGGTGGACCTGCCGCAGTTCCGGCGGCTGCTCGGCGACGGCTCCGACCTCGGCCTCACGCTGACCTACGCGGAGCAGCCGCAGCCCAACGGGCTGGCCGAGGCGTTCATCATCGGGGCCGACCACGTCGGCGACGACAGCGCCGCGCTGGTGCTCGGCGACAACATCTTCCACGGCAACGACCTGGCCGAGCTGCTGCAGCGGGAGGTGGCCCGGCTCGACGGCTGCACGGTGTTCGGCTACCAGGTCCGCGACCCGGAGCGGTACGGCGTGGCCGAGGCGGACGCGGACGGCAGGCTGCTGTCCATCGAGGAGAAGCCGGCCCGGCCGAAGTCGAGCAAGGCCGTCACCGGGCTCTACCTCTACGACAACGAGGTGGTGGGGATCGCCGCATCGCTGACCCCGTCGGCGCGAGGCGAGCTGGAGATCACCGACGTCAACCGGGCCTATCTGGACAAGGGCCGGGCCCGGCTGGTCGACCTGGGCCGCGGCATGGCCTGGCTGGACACCGGCACCCACGACAGCCTGCTCGAGGCCGGCCAGTTCGTGCAGGTGCTGGAGCACCGGCAGGGCGTGCGGATCGCCTGCCTGGAGGAGATCTCGTTGCGGATGGGCTTCATCGACGCCGCGCAGGCCTACCGGCTGGGCGAGGCGCTGGGCAAGTCCGGCTACGGGCAGTACGTCATGGAGGTCGCCCGGGCGGTCGACGGCTCGCTCTGATCAGCCCGAGCTCTCGCGTACCGCGAGGGTGTGCGCGGCGACCACGCGGCGCGGCGGCGACGGTGCGCCGGCCTGCGCCGCCAGCCGGGCGACCAGCAGGTCCACCGCGGTGCCGGCGATCCCGTCCTTCGCCGGTGACACCGTGGAGAGGCTCGGCGTGCTGTAGCGGGTCTCCTCGATGTCGTCGAAGCCGACCACGGCGACGTCGTCCGGCACCCGGAGCCCGGCCTCGTGCAGGGCCCGCAGGGCACCGAGCGCGAGCAGGTCGTTGAAGCAGAACAGCGCGTCCGGCGGCGGCCCCAGCTCCAGCAGCGAGCGCACGGCGGCGGCACCGTCGGCCCGGTGCCAGGCGGCCGCGGGCACGGCCAGCACCGGGTCCAGGTCCAACCCGTGCTCACGTACCGCCTTCCGGTAACCCTGCAGCCGCAGCCGGGCGCTCGCCCCGGCCGCCGACCGCTGCACCCCGATCGCGGCGATCCGCCGCCGGCCCTGCCGCAGCAGGTGCGCGGTGGCGTCCCGGGCCGCCTGCACGTTGTCCACCGCGACCCGGTCGGCGACGTCGTGCCGGACCCGCTCGCCCAGCAGCACCAGCGGCACCCCGTCGGCGCGGCCGTCCAGGTCGGCGGCGGTCAGCGCGAGCGGGCTGAGGATCAGCCCGTCGATGAGGTGCGCCCGGATGCCGGCGGCGACCTGACGCTCCCGGTCCAGCCGGCCCTCGGTCTCGTCCACCAGCACGGTCCAGCCCCGGTCCGCGGCCGCCCGGACGACGTGGTGGGCGATCTCGGCGAAGTACGGCGCGTGCAGCTCGGGCAGTGCCAGCGCGATCACCCCGGACCGGCCGTTGCGCAGCCCGCGGGCGGCCAGGTTGGGCACGTACCCGAGATCGACCAGCGCGGCCTCGACCTGGGACCGCGTCTTCGCCGTGACGTGCTCGTAGCCGTTCACCACGTTCGACACCGTCTTGACCGACACGCCGGCCCGTTCGGCGACATCCTTGAGCCTCGTCCGCAACGCGTGCCTCCCATCGGCCGGACACCAACACGCCGCCCAGCGGAGTATGGCTCTCCATCGTTGCAAACATCGACGTACAGCAGGCACCATCCCGACCTGTGAGGACCGCCGCGCGATGACCATCCGGGGACGTACGGTGCCGGCGCTGGCCGCCGCGACGCTCATCGCGGGCGCGCTGGCCGCCTGCGCCGGGACCGATCCCGGGACCGCCGCGGGGTCGACCGGCCCGGCCGGGCCGGTCTCCGCGCCGGGGTCGTCCCGGCCGCCGCCGGCCGGGACGTTCCGCAAC
>DATDKW010000204.1:0-10481 GCA_036519715.1 Mycobacteriales bacterium | reverse complement strand
CCCGTCGGGCAGGTGCTCGCGCATCGCCGGGTAGACGAACATCTCCTCGGCGATCGCGTGCCGCATCAGCTCGGCGATGACCGTGTCGGCCATGTCCCGGCGCTGGTCGGGAGCGGCGGCCGGGATCTGCTCGACCAGCTCGATCGCCTCCCGGTGGTCGGTGGTGAGGACGTCGACGACGTCCTGCTCGTCCGTGGTGGTCATGGCTGCTCCTGTCGTCCGGGCAATCGCGGTGGTACCCGGCCCGTGCCGGTTGAGACCCGCGAGGGCTCCGGTTCGTCGCCGACCGTGCTGGCCGCTCGTGCTGCCGCTCGGGCGCGAACCGTTTCTGCGCGGGCCGGGTGGGCACGCCGTATCCGTCCGACGTCGCCGGACAGGAGGACCGCCGTGGCCGCGCACGCGGGAGAGAAGGCGCAGAAGACCGGGGACTTCTACTGCGCGAAGTGCAGCGAGAAGGTGCACGTGACCGAGGGGCACAAGATCCCGAAGTGTCCCAACGGACATTCCGAGTTCGAGGCCCGGCGCAACGAGCCCGGCAACAAGTCCTGACTGGAGGAGATCTCCATGACGCACGCCCGCGCGATGATCGAGTCCTATCCGCAGTCGATCGGCCTGGACCGGTCGATCCTCGCCGACTGCATCCAGGCCTGCGTCGACTGCGCCCAGGCCTGTACGGCCTGCGCCGACGCCTGCCTGGCCGAGGACATGGTCGCCGAGCTCACCAAGTGCATCCGGACCGACCTGGACTGCGCGGACGTCTGCGAGGTGACCGGGCGGGTGCTGTCCCGGCACACCGGTTACGACGCCGAGCTGACCCGCGCGATCCTGGAGGCCTGCGTGCAGGCGTGCCGCAGCTGCGGCGACGAGTGCGAGCGGCACGCGTCCATGCACGAGCACTGCAAGGTCTGCGCGGAGGCGTGCCGACGGTGCGAGCAGGCTTGCCGGGCCGTCCTGCAGGCCATCGGCTGACCCGGCTCCGGGTTGATCCCGCGCTCGGGCCGCGACCGGCGCCGCAGGTCCGTCGGCCGCGAGCCCGGGTGTCCGGACATCACCCGGCCGTCCGGTGGCGCTAGCCGCCGGCCATGGCTCCGACGATCATCAAGGGCTCGGCTCCGGTGCAGACCGCGTCCGGCAGCGGGGTGTCGGGAGACTCGTGGGACAGGTCTTCCTCGCAGGCGAAGACGCGGATGAAGGGTCGGCGCTTCATGGTGACGGAGTCCCGGATCGTGCCGCTCAGCTTCGGGTAGCGGGCCTCCAGCGCGTCCAGGACGGTCCGCTGCGTCGGCCGGCCCTGGACCCGGAGCTCCACCTCGCCGTCGATGGCGGCCACGGTCCGCAAGTGCGCCGGCAGGTGAACGCGGACGGCCGTCGTGTCCGGCGCGGTCACGGCAGAGTCTGGACTTCGACCGACAGCACGGCCGGGAGGTCCCGCACGATCGGCGCCCAGCTGTCCCCGGAATCGGCTGACGCGTAGACCTGGCCGCCGGTCGTCCCGAAGTAGACCCCGGACGGGTCCAGCGAGTCCACGGCCATCGCGTCGCGCAGCACGTTCACGTAGCAGTTGCTCTGCGGCAGGCCCTCGGTGAGCGGCTCCCACTCGTTGCCGCCCGTGCGGCTGCGGTAGACCCGGAGCCTGCCGTCGGGCGGAAAGTGCTCCGAGTCGCTCTTGATCGGGACGACGTAGGCCGTGTCGGGCTCGTGGGGATGGACCGCGATCGGGAACCCGAAGTCGCTGGGCAGGTTGCCGCTGATCTCGTGCCATGACTCGCCGGCGTCGTCGCTGCGCATGACGTCCCAGTGCTTCTGCATGAACAGGACCTCCGGACGCGACGGGTGCATGGCGATCCGGTGCACGCAGTGTCCGACCTCGGCGTCGGGGTCCGGGATGCCATCCGAACGCAGGCCGCGGTTGATCGGACGCCAGGTCACGCCGCCGTCGTCGGTGCGGAACGCCCCAGCCGCGGAGATGGCAACGAAGATCCGTTGCGGGTCGACCGGGTCCAGCACGATCGTGTGCAGGCACATCCCGCCGGCACCAGGCTGCCACGAGGCTCCCGAGCCGTGACCACGCAGGCCGGGCAGCTCCTGCCACTCCTTCCCACCGTCGACCGAGCGGAACAAGGCTGCGTCCTCGACGCCGGCGTAGACCGTGTCCGGATCGGTCGGCGACGGTTCGAGATGCCAGACGCGCGCGAACTCCCACGGGTGCGGGGTCCCGTCGTACCACTGGTGGGTGCCGGGAACGCCGTCGTACTCGAACCGGCTGCCCACCTGCTCCCACGTCGTGCCGCCGTCGTCGGAGCGCTGGATGAGCTGGCCGAACCAGCCCGACGACTGCGATGCGTAGAGCCGGTCGGGGTCGGCCGGGGACCCGGCGACGTGATACACCTCCCAGCCTGCGAACAGAGGCCCGCTGACGTCCCAGCCCTGGCGCTTGCCGTCCGCCGTCAGCACGAACGCGCCCTTGCGTGTTCCTACGAGCACCCGTACGCCGCTCATCTCGACTCCCTTCGCAGGTTTGGGACCATAGCGCTGGGGACCGACATTTCGCGCCCACCCGACGGGCGGTCTCGCCGACCGTTCGCAAGGCGCCGTCAACGACGAGGGCGACCGGGCTACGGCGGGTCCAGATCGATGCGTACCGTCAGTGGTTCCGTGCCCACCCCGGCGCTGGTGGACAGGCAGAGCCGACGGGCGGGACGGGATCGGCTCAGCCATCGCCGGCGTTCTTCGGGGTCGTCGCCGTCCAGGATGTGAGCGGTTCCCGTCCGCCAGGCGGCTGCCGGCCCGCTCGTCCTGACCCGGAC
This sequence comes from Mycobacteriales bacterium, assembly GCA_036519715.1. GTDB lineage: Bacteria > Actinomycetota > Actinomycetes > Mycobacteriales > CADCTP01 > CADCTP01. Next base: position 7,674 of record DATDKW010000204.1, on the reverse strand, counting down.
GGCCGGATGGGCCTCGATGTTCCGCACCCAGTCGGCGTTGCGGCCCCGCTGCGCGATGAGCCAGAACGTCTCTCCCTCGCGCCCGTCGCACACCGGCGTCCGCCGCGGTCGACCGCTTCGGCGCCCGATCGTCTCCAGCAGCGCGTCGCCGGGGATCGGGATCCTCAGGCGCCACGCGAGCCTGACGACCGGGTTGACCACGGACTGCTGGAGACGCACTCGGGAGATCGCGCTGCTCCGCGTGCGGTCCTGGCCGTCTCCGGCCTTCACGTCTCCGCCTCGATGAGCGGGCCGCGGAGCCAGTCCGCCGGCCAGGTCCGGTCCTGCGCCGAGGTGCCCGCGGGCTGGGTCACGGACATGGCTCTCCTCCCGTTTGGATTCTTAGGCTCGCGCCCGATCCACGCGGCGGCGCCGCCCGCACCATGTGGCCGGTTCGACGACCGTCGCCTGGCGCGGCGCGCGTGTCAGCCCGGGCAACCGGCAGCCCATCCCCATGCCAGCGGCAGCCTCTCCCTTCCGGCTACCTCCAAGACCCGATTTCTCGGCGGGATCTGATGGGACACAAGGCGTTCCAGCGGCGGCACACTGTCCCCATGACACGGGCACGGCGGCGCAGCCGCAGCGAGTACGAGCGGGGGCTCGAGGACTACCACGACCCGACTGCGGGTCTGGGCGGTGCGCCGCCGGCCCGCAGCGCACTCACCCTCCGCGCCGTGCTCGCCACGTTCGGGCTGGTGTTCTGCGGCGTGGCGGCCGGGTTGTCCTTCGCGGCCGGGCTCGTCGCGATCGGCTGGGTGCTGGCGGTCCTGGCGGTGGTCGCCCTGGTCGACCTCGGCGTGATCCTGAACCGCAAGCGCCGCGGCGAACCCGGCTGACCACCGGCGCTGCCGGCGCAGGCCGGGTCAGCGGGCGATCCGGCGACGTACGTCCCCGGTCCGCGCCGGACCCGACGCCCAGGAAGCGACCCAGGGCCGGTCGTCGTGGTGGGCCAGGATGCCGTCCTCCACTGTGGTGTAGCGGCCGTCGAGCACCTTCCGCGCGGCGGCGACGTCCCTGGCGTCGGTGTTGTCCCACAGCGCGGTGAACAGCGCGTCCACCCGGACCCGGGCCTGGTGGCAGAAGAGGTCGGCCAGCTCCCGGCCCTCGGCGGAGCTCTCCGCGCGGGCCCGCACGCAGGCGGCCGACATCGCGAACAGCTCGGCCCCGATGTCGACCACCCGGCCGAGGAACGCCTGCCTCCGCTCCATCCGGCCCTGCCAGCGGGCCATCCCGTAGAAGGTGTCCCGGGCCAGCCGCCGGGAGGCGCGCTCGACGTAGCGGAGGTGCCGGGCGAGCGGGCCGAACTCGGCGTAGCCGGAGGGCAGCTGCCCCTTGCCGACCACCAGCGTGGGCAGCCAGCGGCCGTAGAAGCCGCCGGCCTTCAGGCCCGCCCGAGCCTTGCGGCCCAGTGTGGTGTCCGGGTCGACAAGGTCCCCGGCCACGGCCAGGTGCGCGTCGACCGCCTCCCGGGCGACGAACAGGTGCATGATCTCCGTCGAGCCCTCGAAGATCCGGTTGATCCGGAGGTCGCGCACCACCTGCTCGATCGGGATCGGCCGCTCGCCCCGGGCGGCCAGGGAGTCGGCGGTCTCGTAGCCCCGGCCGCCGCGGATCTGCAGCGTCTCGTCCGCGATCCGCCACGCCATCTCCGACGCGTACAGCTTCACCAGCGCGGCCTCGATGCGGATGTCGTTGCGGTCGTCGTCGGCGAGCAGGCAGGACAGGGTCAGCGTCGCCTCCAGGCCGTACGTCGTCGCGGCGATGAAGGAGATCTTGGTCGCGATCGCCTCGTGCTGCCCGACCGGCCGGCCCCACTGCACCCGCTCGCCGCCCCACTCCCGCGCGACCCGGAGGCAGTACTTGCCGGCGGCGACGCAGGCCGCGGGCAGCGACAGCCGGCCGGTGTTCAGCGTCGTGAGCGCGATCTTCAGGCCCAGGCCCTCCCGGCCGATGAGGTTCTCCGCCGGGACGAGGACGTCGTGGAAGCGGGTGAGGCTGTTCTCCAGGCCGCGCAGGCCGTGGAAGGCGTTGCGCCGCTCGACGGTGATCCCCGGCGAGTCGGCCTCGACCACGAAGGCCGTGATGCCGCCCCGGTGACCCTCCGACGGCGGCACCTTCGCCATCACCACGAGCAGGTCCGCCACCGTGCCGTTGGTCGCCCAGAGCTTCAGCCCGTTGAGCTTGTAGCCACCCTCGACCGGCTCCGCCGTGGTCGCCAGCCGGGCCGGATCCGAGCCCACATCCGGCTCGGTGAGCAGGAACGCCGAGATCTCGCCGGCGGCGAGCCGCGGCAGGAACCGGCGTCGCTGCTCCTCGGTGCCGAACAGCTTCAGCGGCTGGGGCACGCCGATCGACTGGTGCGCCGACAGCAACGCGCTCACCGCCGAGTTCGCCGAGCCCAGCAGGATCAGGGCCTGGCAGTAGGCGTGGGTGGACAACCCCAGCCCGCCGTACTTCTCGTCGATCTTCATGCCGAACGCGCCCAGCTCGGCCAGGCCACGCAGCACCTCGTCGGGGATGAAGGCGTCCCGCTCGATCTGCGCGTTGTCGATGTGCGTCGCGGCGTACTCGGCGATCCTGGCCAGGAACGGCTCCGCCCTGGCCACGCTGTCCGGCGCGGCCGCCGGCCACGGGTCGATCAGGTCCAGGCGGAGCCGGCCGAGAAACAGCTCCTTGCCGAAGCTCGGGCGCCACTCCGTCTCCCGCGCGGCTTCGGCGGTCTGCCGGGCCTCGCGTTCGGACACTCCGCCGGGCCCGGCCGCCCCCGTCGCCCGGCCGCGGGCCGGATCCATGTCCTGCGACGTGCTGTCCGTGGCGGTCATCGCAACCCCCGGCTGAAGGGACAGGTCCGCTGCCCGACACCGTACCCGCCGGCCATGGTCGAACCGCAGGATCCGGTCGCCGTTAGGGTCGGCGGCGACGCCAGCGAGGAGGTCGACGTCGTCATGAGCGGGACGGATGTGCGGGTTCGCCGGGTGTACGAAGAGCCGTCGAGTCACGACGGCAGCCGGGTGCTCGTCGACCGGATCTGGCCGCGCGGTCTCACCAAGGCCAGAGCCGATCTCGCGGAGTGGTGCAGGCAGGTCGCGCCGTCCACCGCGCTGCGGACGTGGTACGGCCACGACCCGGCGAAGTTCGAGGAGTTCGCCAGCCGCTACCGGGCCGAGCTCGAGCAGCCCGAACGAGCCACGGCGCTTGAGCACCTGCGGGAGCTGGCTCGCAACGGCCCGCTGACCCTGCTGACCGCCACCAGACACCCTGACATCAGCGAAGCGGCCGTGCTCGCCGATCTGCTTCGCGACTGACGTCCGTCGTCAGGTGTGCTTGGCGACGGTCAACAGGACGACGGCGTTCTCCACAGCCGCAAGGGAATGCCGGCCCGGGGGTATGACGAGCAGATCGCCGGCGCGCCCGTCCCAGGAGTCGGCGCCGGCGAGCAGGCGGACCCGGCCGGAGAGGACCTGGACGGTGGCTTCGCCCGGGTTCTCGTGTTCGGCGAGGGACGTTCCCGCCATCAGGGCGATGACTGTCTGGCGCAGCACCTGTTCGTGGCGGCCGTAGACGGTGCCTGCGCTGCGGCCGTTCGGCGTGGTGGCGGCGAGTTGGAGGTGCTTGCGGGCAAGAGCGTCCAGCGACATCTTGTGCACGCAGGTCATCCCTCCGACGGCGCGGGAAGCGCGGCCAGGTCGATCCCGTCGCCCTCCGGGAGTGCGTACCACGCGTGTGGCCGGTTGGTGACGGTGGTCCCCGGTGCCTCGCCCCGTCCGCCGTCGGCCGCCAGCACCGCTTCCTCGCTGCCGAGGTGGCGCTCGAGATGCGCGAGGAGGTCCCGCGTGGTCCGCGCGAGTTCGGCGGGGATGCGGGGTCCTTCGCCGGTGGCGGCCGTCGCCAGCATCTCGGTCATCAGGTGCAGGATCGTGTGGTCCCGGCCGAGCCGGTCCAGGGCCGCGGACGGCGGGCAGCACGGGAACAGCAGCCGTTCCTCGTCCACCGCCTGCCGGAGGACCTCGACCCGCATGTACGTCAGAAGGGCCTGCAGTTCCCGGGCCGGCCATCCGCCGCCGGCGGTGACAGCCAGCAGTTCCTCGGCCCGTACGGCCACCTGGCGCAGCAGCAACCCGTGCTCCTCGAACAGAGTGAGCGGCTGGTCCTCCGGCGTGGCGGCGACGGTCGTCCGCGGCTCTTCGGGTTCCCGAATCTCACGCGCAGTGGACATGAGCTTCCCCTCGGCTCGGCCGTGGCTCTGCACTCCTCGCCAATATAGAGGATGCTCATCCTCTAAACTCAAGAAGGCTGTCGGATGGCGGAGGGAGGGACGATGACCGACGTGACCGGCCAGCCGGCCATCGACGCTCCGCCGGTGGACGCGGCGACGGCGCTGGCGTCCCCGCAGCGACGGCGGCTGGTCGAGCTGCTCGGCGACGGCGAGGCGGCCCGGGACGCGCACGAGCTGGCCGCGGCGACCGGGCTGCACGTGAGCACCGTGCGCTTCCATCTGGGCCTGCTGGTGCGGGCCGGGCTGGTCGCCGGCCGCTCCCAGCCGCGAGCCACCGCCGGGCGCCCCCGCACCGTCTACACCGCGATCAGCCGGCCGGAGCAGGGCGGCTACCCGGCGCTGGCCCGGCTGCTCGCCGCCCAGCTGGCGGACACCCCGGAGGAGCGGAGTTCCCGCGCCGAGGAGGCCGGGCTGGCCTGGGCCGCGGAACTCACCCCGGACTCGGACCTGCCGGCCCGGGTCGACGCCGAGCACGCGGCCAGCACGGTGACCGGCATGTTCGCTCGCTTGGGGTTCGATCCCGAGCTGGCCGGGGACGAGACGGATCGCCAGATCCGGCTGCGGGCATGCCCGTTCCGCGATGCTGCCCGGGTCCACCCCGAGGTGGTGTGCTCGGTGCACCTCGGGCTCCTGCGGGGCACGCTCGCTCGCCTCGGTGCCCCACCGACCGCCACCCGGCTGCTGCCGTTCGTCGAACCCGAGCAGTGCCTGGCGCAGCTGACCCCAATCGGATGACCCGCCGGCCCCTGTCCCTCCAGCGCGCCTGGATCCGTCACGACGAAAGGAGCCGACGATGCGTTCCGCCGGGCAGGCGGTCGCGGTGGCCGTGCCGTTCGGCTGGCTCGGCATGGTGCTGGCCATCTCCTTCCTGGAGGCGCCGCTCAAATTTCGCGCCCCCGGCATCACCCTGCCGCTGGGGCTCGGAATCGGCCGGCTGATCTTTCGCGCCCTCAACCTCGTCGAGATCGGGCTCGCCGTGCTGCTCACGATCGCCTGCCTGGCGGCGCGGCCATCCGGTCCGGCGTGGGAACTGCTGGCGGCGGCCTGGCTGCTGCTGGCCGTACAGGTGCTGCTGTTGCGTCCGCCGCTGGACCGCCGCGCAGCGGCCATCGTCGCCGGCCGGACCCCGCCGCGGTCGCGGCTGCACCTGGCCTACATCGCTCTGGAGGCGGCCAAGATCCCGCTGCTCGTCGCGCTCGGTGCGACACAGATCGCCGCGGCGATGTCATGACGCCGGCCGATCCCCGCCGGACGTCGTACGGCTCCACTTCGCCACCACCGGCTCCGGGCTGGTGATCGCGCTGGCGGTCATGCTGCTGACCCTTCCCGTGCTGGGCCGCCTGACCCGGACCCAGACAGCCCGCTTCGACCAGCCGTCCGCTCACCGTGGCAGCCGTTCAAGTGTCCCGTCCAGAGCGGCGTCCTCCAGGATGGTGGGCGAGGGGCAAGGTGGTGGGGTGCTTGCGCTCACGGCAACAGGGACCCCGCCGTACGTCACGATGAGCGAGGTTGCGGAGCCGACGCCGCTGCCGGACCAGGCGCTGGTCGCGGTGCACGCGTTCGCGCTGAACCGGGGCGAGGTTGTCGACCTGCCCGGCCGGCCGCGGGGATCGCGGCTGGGTTGGGATCTGGCCGGGGTGGTCAGGGCAGCTGCGGCCGACGGCAGCGGTCCGCCGGTGGGCGCCCGGGTCGCCGGGTTGGTCCGGGCCGGCGCGTGGGCGCAGGTCGCCGCTGTTCCCACCACCGTCCTCGCGCCGATCCCGGATGACGTGTCGGACGTGTGGACGGCCGCGTTGCCGACGGCCGGGCTGACCGCGCTCCGGTCGCTGGAGATCGGTGGCCTGCTGCTGGGCAAACGGGTACTGGTGACCGGAGCGAGCGGCGGGGTCGGGCGGTTCGCCGTGCAGCTGGCCCATGCCAGCGGGGCCGAGGTCACCGCGCTGGTACGGGACGCCGGCCGGTCCGGCGAGGTGCTCGGTCGGCTCGGTGCGACCGCGGTGGTCGAGCGGATCGACGGCGACCACGATGTGATCGTGGACGCCGTCGGTGGCGACACGTTCGGCCGCGCGATCGAGCATCTCGCGCCCCGGGGGGTCCTGGTCAACCTCGCCACCCGGGACGACGCGGAGACGGTGACCTTCCGGGCCGCCCGGTTCGACCGCGCCCGTGGCGCCCGGATCTACACCCTGAACCTGCCCGATGAGCTGGCCGCCCATGCCAGCGGCACCGCCGACCTGGGCCGCCTGTGCCGGCTGGTCGCCGCGGGCCGGCTGGACCCGCAGGTCGGGCGGGTCGCGTCCTGGCGAGACCCGGCGCCGGCCCTCGAGGCGGTGAGACAGGGCCGGGTCGGTGGCAAGGTCGTGCTCCGGGTGGACTGACCGCCCGCGGACTGGGTCTCCTAGACGAACCGCTTCACGAAGTCGAGCGACATCTGGGCCACCTCGCGCCAGCCGTGGTCGATCGTGAGGGAGTGGCCGCGGTTCGGGATCTTCACGATCTCGGTCACGCCCGGGTTGCGCCGCTGCCGCTTGTAGGCGGCGTTCGCGATCGCCCACGGCACCGTGTGGTCCTTCTCGCCGTCGAGGATCAGCAGGGGACCGCGTTCGGGGTTCTTCGTGTTCACCTTGGCCTGGGTCCGCGGGTTGAGGTTCGCGTTGCCCATCTGGACGAGGGAGATCCCCGAGCCGGCGACGTGGAACTCGTCGTAGAGCTCCTTCGCCTCCTTCTCGTCCAGCGCGTTCGCCCAGCCGTACGTGAACTGGTCGAAGGTGAGCGTGATCGCGCGGCCGCGGGTGAGCGGGTTGACCAGGAACGGTCCCACCCCCCTGAGCACGGAGGCCGGCAGGGGCAGGACGCCGCGGAAGACCCCCGGGTCGATCGCCACCGTGGCCGCGGCAAGGCCCCGGCCCGCAAGCATCTGCGCCAGCAAGCCCCCGGTCGAGTGCCCCATCACCGCTGGTTTCTTGTCCAAGGCATTGATGATCTCGGTGGTGTGATCGGCCACCTGCTCCAAGGTCTTCTTGGCGAGAACGTCCGGGTTCGCCCGGGCCTCTTCAACCGTTTGCGGATCGTCTGGCCAGTCCGGCGTCAGCGGCGCGTAGCCGGCCTGCCTGAAGAAGTCCGTCCAGTTGGCCCAGCTGCTCGGCAGCAGCCAGAGACCGTGGATGAAGACGACCGGGGTCTTGCCAGAGGCGTTGGCCGCCTCGATCTCGCGGTTCTCCCGCTCGGAAATTGACGCCATTACGAACTCCCCTCCGATCGGGTGAAAGTTCACCCGACCCTATCGAAGTGATTGAGTCGGCAAGGGGAGCCCGGACGAGTGGAGCCGGCCGGTGTTTCGAACCAGCGACCGCGTCACC
>DATDKW010000203.1:0-7631 GCA_036519715.1 Mycobacteriales bacterium | reverse complement strand
GAGCAGCCCGCCGGAGGTCTGCGCGTCGGCCAGCAGCAGGGCCTCGTCCTCGCCGACCCCGATCGACGCGTGCGGCCGGACCCAGTCCAGGTTGCGCCGGGTCCCGCCGGACACGTACCCGTCCCGCAGCGCCTCCCGGGCCCCGGGCAGGTAGGGCACGGCGGCCGCGTCCACCACCGCGGTCACCCCGCTGGCCCGGGCCAGCTTGAGCAGGTGGCCCAGCAGCCCGAACCCGGTCACGTCGGTGGCGGCCCGCACCCCGGCCGCCACCGCCGCCACCGAGGCGTCCCGGTTCAGCGTGGTCATGGCCTCGACCGCCTGCGGGAAGACCTCGCCGGTCTGCTTGTGCCGGCTGTTGAGCACGCCGATCCCCAGCGGCTTGGTCAGCGTCAACGGCAGCCCGGCCCGCCCGGCGTCGTTGCGCATCAGCGCCGCCGGGTCGACCGTACCGGTCACGGCCATGCCGTACTTGGGCTCGGGGTCGTCGACGCTGTGCCCGCCGGCCACGTGGCAGCCGGCCGCCGCGGCCACGTCCAGCCCGCCCCGCAGCACCTCGGCCGCCAGTGCGAACGGCAGCACGTCCCGGGGCCAGCACAGCAGGTTGAGCGCGACCAGCGGCGTGCCGCCCATCGCGTACACGTCGGACAGGGCGTTGGCGGCGGCGATCCGGCCCCAGTCGTAGGGGTCGTCGACGACCGGGGTGAAGAAGTCCGTGGTCGCGACCAGGGCGGTCCCGTTCGGCAGCTGCACGACCGCGGCGTCGTCGCCGTCGTCCAGGCCCACGAGCAGCGTCGCCGCCGGGTCGCGCGGGCCCCGGCCGACCAGCCCGGCGACCGCGTCCTCGAGCTCGCCGGGCGGGATCTTGCAGGCACAGCCGCCGCCGTGCGCGTACGAGGTCAGTCGCTGCAGGTCCCCGAGGGTCACGGGTCTATCGTGCCCGGCGGAGGCGTACGGGTGCCTGGTGGCCCCCACGGTCTTCAACACCGCTGTGGCCCGCTCAGCGGGTCAGGGGGGTTCGATTCCCCTCCGCCTCCGCGTGACCGTGCCGCTGCGGCCGGGACTCCCGGCCGCGGCGGCACCGGTCGCGGTCAGAACAGCGGCAGCAGCGCGATCCGCTTGCCGGTCTCGCCCTTGATCGTGTCCGCGTCGCCGCCGACCCACAGCCCGCTGGCGGTGCCGTTGGCACCCGGGTTGGGCAGCATCGCCGACCAGCCGCCGCCGCGGCCGGTGGTGGTGCCGTCGTTCCAGCCCGGGACGGCCATGCCGCTGGCGTACGAGGCGTTGATGACGCCGAGGCCGTAGTGGACGTGGCCGACGTAGTTGACCTTCTTGCCGAAGCGGTAGACGGCGTGGTCGAGCTCCTTGAAGTGGCCGCCGACGTACACGTGGGCGCCGGTGACCCGCACCGACAGGAACGTGTCGCCACCGCTGTAGTTGATCCAGACCGGCCGGGCGTCGGGGTTGTCGTCGTTGGTCCAGCGGCTCACCGAGTCGCACAGCGTCGGGTACGGCCGGTCACCGCCGGTCGTGGCCAGCGCCCACCAGGTGCCGTCCGGGGCCCAGTCCACGTCCCGGACGTAGGCCGGCAGCGACGCGCCGCACGGGTTGGCGCCCACCCCGAGCTGGCTGGCCCGCAGGTGGAACGGGCTGTACCAGGCGGCCAGCGACGCGGTGCCGGTGGAGGACACGTTGAGCACCGCGACCTGGTAGCGCTCGTGGCCGACGATGCTGCGGAAGTTGCCGACCACGACCGCGCGCTTGCAGTCCGGGCTGGGCGCGATCCGGGTGATCCGGGTCGGGCCGGCGGTCGAGCTGGAGGTGCCGCTGATGCCGAGGTTGACCTGGTTGGTGACCGCGCCCGTGGTCGGGTCCAGGCTGACCAGGGCCGTCCGGTTGACCCCGCCGACCTGGGTGAAGTCGCCGGCGACCCAGAGGTGGCCGCAGAAGTACTTCACGTCGTAGACCTGGGCCGTCTTGCCGTCCGAGGCGATCCGCGGGTTGAACTGGGTGAACTGCTTGTTGGTGGCCACGTCCCAGCGGATGAGGCCCTTGTTGGCGACGCCGTTGACCTGCTTGAAGTCGCCCCCGAACCAGACCGCGGTGCCGAACGTGCTGCGCTCGACGGCGCGCACCTGACCGTCCTGCACCCGGCCGCTGGTGCCGGTGAGCATCGGCCGGAAGTCCGGACGGACCGCGCCGGTCTTCGCGTTGAAGGCGATGGCGTTGCCGTACGAGCCGGTCTGGCCGGTGGTCCGGTCGGTGACCGAGTCGATGACCCCGCCGGCCCAGACGGTGTCGCCGATCCGGGTGATGTCCCGGACCCGCCGGCAGGTGTCGTCGGCCACGTCGTCGCTGAGGCAGAACGTGCCGTTGATGACCGGCGTGTAGTCGACCGGGTTGTCCTTCACCAGGCTCGGCAGCGGCGCCGGGGTGGCGCCGCCGCTCGGCGTGAGCAGGGTGATGCCGAGGACGGTGGCGATGCCGGCGGCCCCCACGGCCACGGCGACTCGTGCTCGCTTCACGTGACGTCCTGTCTTCGAGGTGCGGGCCCTACGGGAGGGAGACCGCGTACGGCCGCGCACCTTACGCCGTACGCGTTCCGTTCCGACCGGTCCACGTTCGGTTTCCGGAATGTCCCTCGACCGGGGTCAGCCCATGGTCTTCTGGCCGTCCAGGGACTCCCGGATGATGTCGGCGTGGCCGGCGTGCTGGGCGGTCTCGGCGATGATGTGCAGGAATACCCGCCGGGCCGACCAGGTGGCGCCGGCCTCGAACCACGGCGCGGTCGGCAGCGGCTGGGTCATGTCGAGGTCGGGCAGGCTCGCCACCAGCTCGTCGGTCTGCGCCGCGACCTCGTCGTACCGGGCCAGCAGGGCCGGCAGCGTCTCGGCCTCGGTCATCCGGTGGCCCTCGGCCCAGGCCGCGACCTCGGCCGGCGGGTTGGACCAGTCCACAGCGGACCAGTCCAGGCCCGGGTCGGGCGCCGGGCCGTCGACGATGAAGTCGGTCCAGGTGCGCTCGGTGATCGCGACGTGCTTGATCAGCCCGCCCAGGGTCAGCTCGCTGGCGGTGGTCCGCTGCCGGGCCTGCTCGTCGGTGAGCCCCCGCACGGTGAACCGGAGGAAGCCCCGGTGGCGCCGGAGGGAGTCGACCAGGTCGGTGCGTTCGGTGTTCGTCATGGCGGAACAGCGTAGGCACCCTTCCGGTCAGATCCTGACCCTGTGGGCGGACGGCCGCTGCAATGGATCAGTTTCGGACCGAGCGTGACCGGCTAGGTGCACAGGGTCGGGTGCGACGCGGCGCCCGTCGGTGGAAGGAGTCGTCATGGCCGGGAACAAGGCGGTCGCCTACCTGGGTACGGGCCGGGTGGAGGTCCAGGACATCGACTATCCGACGTTCGAGCTCAAGGACGGGCCGGGGGTGAACCCCGCGAACGTCGGCCGGAAGCTGCCGCACGCGGCCATCCTCAAGACCGTCGCCACCAACATCTGCGGCAGCGACCAGCACATGGTCCGCGGCCGCACCACGGCGCCGCCGGGGCTGGTGCTGGGGCACGAGATCACCGGCGAGGTGGTCGAGGTCGGCCCGGGCGTGGAGTTCATCAAGGTCGGCGACCTGTGCTCGGTGCCGTTCAACATCTCCTGCGGCCGCTGCCGCAACTGCAAGGAGGGCAAGACCGGGATCTGCGAGAACGTCAACCCGGACCGCCCCGGCTCCGCCTACGGCTACGTGGACATGGGCGGCTGGGTCGGCGGCCAGGCCCAGTACGTCGCCGTGCCGTACGCGGACTGGAACCTGCTGAAGTTCCCGGACAAGGACCAGGCCCTGGCGAAGATCCTCGACCTGGCCATGCTGTCGGACATCTTCCCGACCGGCTACCACGGCTGCGTCACCGCCGGCGTCGGCACCGGATCGACGGTCTACATCGCCGGCGCCGGTCCGGTGGGGCTGGCCGCGGCGGCCAGCGCCTACCTGCTCGGGGCCGCCGTCGTCATCGTCGGCGACCTCAACGCCGACCGGCTGGCCCAGGCCCGCAGCTTCGGCTGCGAGACCGTGGACGTCTCCCAAGGCGACCCGCGCGACCAGATCGGGCAGATGCTCGGCGTGGACGAGGTCGACTGCGGCGTCGACGCGGTCGGCTTCGAGGCCCGCGGCCACGGTGCCGACTCGAGCTCGGAGCAGCCGGCCCGGGTGCTCAACTCGCTGATGGACCTGACCCGGGCCGGCGGCGCGCTCGGCATCCCCGGCCTCTACGTCACCGGCGACCCGGGCGCGGCCGACGACGCGGCCAAGGAGGGCTCGCTGTCGATCCGGCTCGGGCTGGGCTGGGCCAAGTCCCACTCGTTCTCCACGGGACAGTGCCCGGTGATGCGCTACAACCGGAAGTTGATGATGGCGATCCTGCACGACCGGGTGCAGATCGCGAAGGCGGTCAACGCGACGCCGATCCCGATCGAGCAGGCCCCGCAGGGATACGCGGACTTCGACAAGGGCGCGGCCCAGAAGTTCGTCCTCGACCCCAACGGGGTGATCGCCGGGCTCAACTGAGCCCCGGGGTCCCGGCGGCGCCCGCCGCCGGGGCCCTACCAGCGGTCGTGCACGTGCGGGCGGATGAGCCGGTCGTACACGTCCCGGACGCCGGCGTGCTGCTCGGCGGTCAGCGGCGGCAGGTCCGCGGCGGCGACGTTGCCGCGGGCCTGCTCGGCCGAGCGGGCGCCGGGGATGACGACCGTGACGCCGGGCTGGTCGATGATCCAGCGGAGCGCGAACTGGGCCATGGTGGCTCCGGCCGGCACGAGCGGGGCCAGCTCCCGCACGGCCGCCAGCCCGACCTCGAACGGCACCCCGGCGAACGTCTCGCCGACGTCGAAGGCCTCGCCGGACCGGTTGAAGTTCCGGTGGTCGTCGGCGGCGAATGTGGTGTGCTCGTCGTACTTGCCCGACAGCAGGCCGGAGGCCAGCGGCACCCGCGCGATGATCGCGACGCCGGCCTCGCGGGCGGCCGGCAGCACCTGGTCCAGCGGCTTCTGCCGGAAGCAGTTGAGGATGATCTGCACCGAGGCGACGTGCGGCCGGGCGATCGCGGTCAGGGCCTGGTCGCAGGTCTCCACCGACACCCCGTACGCGGCGATCCGCTTGTCCGCGACCAGCGCGTCCAGCGCGTCGTAGACGGCGTCGTCGGAGTAGACCGGGGTCGGCGGGCAGTGCAGCTGCACCAGGTCGAGGGTGTCGACGCCGAGGTTGGCCCGGGACCGGTCGTTCCAGGCCCGGAAGTTGTCCGCGCTGTAGTTCTCCGGCAGCTGGTCGACCCGGCGGCCCATCTTGGTCGCCACGGTGATCCCGGCGCCGGGGTGCTCCCGCAGGAACCGGCCGACGAGCTGCTCCGAGCGGCCGTCGCCGTACACGTCGGCGGTGTCGATGAAGTCCACCCCGCCGTCGACGGCCGCGGCCAGGACGGCCAGAGCGTCGTCCTCGGAGACCTCGCCCCAGTCGGCGCCGAGCTGCCAGGCGCCGAGGCCGATCGGGCGGATCTCGCGATTCAGGCGGGTGCTCATGCCCGGACGGTACCCGTGCACAGAAATCGGGAATCCCTCGGATTTCCACCTGGACAGTCGTATTCTTCCAGGCATTAACGGGGCCGCTTTTCAGGAGGCGGGTATGAAGCTCATCAATAGGGTCGGTGGCGCGTTTCTCCTGGCAATATTGGCGATCGCCACGATCTCCGGATTCCAGTCGACGACCGGCCGCCCGATCTGGGACAACCTGTGGAACGCGACCGCCACGGTGCTCGGCTACGCGCGCACCCAGGTCGCCCGGCTGAACGGGTCGCCGATCGACGGGCACCCGTTCTCGGCCATCGGGCTGGCCGCGCTCCTGGTCCTGGTCGTCATCGCGCTGGTGCTGGCCGGGGCGAAGAAGTCGATCTCCTTCCAGGGCTTCACGCTGATCCTGCTGGGCGGTGCGGTGGTCGCGTTCATCCTCTGGGACCCGACCGTCTTGCGCTGAGTCAGCCGGCCAGCAGCTGCTCGAACGGCACCGGGGTGGCGGCGTGGTGATGCGCGGGCCGTCCCGCCACCAGCTCGGCCAGCTCGGTGGCGGCGCGGTCGATCCGGTCGGCCAACGGGGTCGCCCCGGCCCAGTCCTCGGGCGCCGCGAACACCGCGGTCGGCACGGTCAGCGCCCGCAGGTAGGAGAACAGCGGCCGCATCGCGTGCTCCAGCACCAGCGAGTGCCGGGCGCTGCCGGCGGTCGCCGCCAGCAGCACCGGCGTGCCCCGCAGCGCGTCCGGCTCCAGCACGTCCACGAACATCTTGAACAACCCGCTGTACGACGCGGCGAACACCGGCGTCACCGCGATCACCGCGTCCGCGGCGCCGACCGTCGCGACCGCGGACGCCAGCGCACCGGCCGGGAAGCCGGTGACGACCGCGTCGGCCAGGTCCCGGGCCAGCGGCCGCAGTTCGATGATCTGGATGTCGGCGCCCGGCAGGGCGTCCGCGACCGCGGCCGCCAGCCGGTCGGCCAGCAGCCGGGTCGAGGACGGCGTGCTCACGCCGGCGGTGACGACGGCGACCCGGGTCATGCCGCCACCCGCGGGTCGGCACCGAGGGAGGCCCGGAGCGAGTCGTGGGTCGGCGGCTCCTCGGGCACGCCGGCCGGCCGCAGCGCCGCGAACTCCTTGCGCAGCACGGGGACGACCTCCTCGCCCAGGATGTCCAGCTGCTCCAGCACCGTCGTGAGCGGCAGACCGGCGTGGTCGACCAGGAACAGCTGCCGCTGGTAGTCCCCGGCGTACTCGCGGAAGCCGAGCGTCCGCTCGATCACCTGCTGCGGGCTGCCGACGGTGAGCGGCGTCTGCGCCACGAAGTCCTCCAGCGACGGGCCGTGCCCGTACACCGGGGCGTTGTCGAAGTACGGCCGGAACTCGGCGATCGCGTCCTGGCTGTTCTTCCGCATGAACACCTGACCGCCGAGCCCGACGATCGCGTGCGCGGCCGGCCCGTGGCCGTAGTGCTCGAAGCGCTCGCGGTAGAGGCCGACCATCTGCTGGGTGTGCTCCTTGGGCCAGAAGATGTGGTTGGAGAAGAAGCCGTCGCCGTAGTACGCGGCCTGCTCGGCGATCTCCGGGGACCGGATCGAGCCGTGCCAGACGAACGGCGGCACCCCGTCCAGCGGGCGCGGGGTCGACGTGAAGCCCTGCAGCGCGGTGCGGAACCTGCCCTCCCAGTCGACGTTCTCCTCGCGCCAGAGCCGGCGCAGCAGCGCGTAGTTCTGCACGGCCAGCGCGATGCCGTCGCGGATGTCCTGGCCGAACCAGGGATAGACCGGGCCGGTGTTGCCGCGGCCCAGCATGAGGTCGACCCGGCCGCCGGCCAGGTGCTGCAGCATCGCGTAGTCCTCGGCGATCTTCACCGGGTCGTTGGTGGTGATCAGCGTGGTCGAGGTCGACAGCAGCAGCCGGTCGGTCTGACCGGCCAGGTAGCCGAGCATCGTGGTCGGCGAGGACGGCACGAACGGCGGGTTGTGGTGCTCGCCGGTCGCGAACACGTCCAGCCCGACCTCCTCGGCCTTCAGCGCGATCGCCATCATGGCCTGGATCCGCTCGGCCTCGGTCGGCTCCCGGCCCGTCG
>DATDKW010000202.1:0-9815 GCA_036519715.1 Mycobacteriales bacterium | reverse complement strand
GGAGATGCGGGCCAGGTTGGTCTTGAGCCAGTCCTGCTCCTGGTTGGCCCGGGTGGTCTCGCGCAGGGTCGCGATCATCTGGTTGATCGTGTCCTTCAGGCCCGCGACCTCGCCGGCGGCGTCCACGGTGATCTTGCGGGTGAGGTCGCCGCGGGTCACGCCGGTGGACACGTCGGCGATCGCGCGCAGCTGGATGGTCAGCGTGGAGGCGAGCTGGTTCACCGACTCGGTCAGCCGCTTCCAGGTCCCGGACACGCCCTCGACCTCGGCCTGGACGCCCAGCCGACCGTCGGTGCCGACCTCGCGGGCGACCCGGGTGACCTCGTCGGCGAAGGCCGACAGCTGGTCGACCATGATGTTGATCGTCGTCTTGAGCTCCAGGATCTCGCCCCGGGCGTCGACGTCGATCTTGCGGCGCAGGTCGCCCCGGGCGACCGCGGTGGTCACCTCGGCGATGTTCCGCACCTGGCCGGTCAGGTTGTTGGCCATCGAGTTGACGTTGTCGGTGAGGTCCTTCCAGGTGCCGGCCACGCCCGGGACCCGGGCCTGGCCGCCGAGGATGCCCTCGGTGCCGACCTCGCGGGCGACCCGGGTGACCTCGTCCGCGAACGCCCGCAGCGTGTCCACCATCGTGTTGATGGTCTGGGCCAGGGCGGCCGTCTCCCCCTCGGCCTCGATCATGATCTTCTGCGACAGGTCGCCGAGGCCGACCGCGGTCGCGACCTGGGCAATCGACCGGACCTGGCTGGTCAGGTTGCCGGCCATCGAGTTGACGTTGTCGGTCAGGTCCTTCCAGGTGCCGGAGGCGCCCCGGACCCGGGCCTGCCCGCCCAGCTTGCCCTCGGTGCCGACCTCGCGGGCGACCCGGGTGACCTCGTCGGCGAAGGCCGAAAGCAGGTCGACCATGATGTTGATGGTCGTCTTGAGCTCGAGGATCTCGCCCCGGGCGTCGACGTCGATCTTCTTGGTCAGGTCGCCGCGGGCCACGGCCGTGGTCACCTCGGCGATGTTGCGGACCTGGGCGGTCAGCGTGCCGGCCATGAAGTTCACCGAGTCGGTGAGGTCCTTCCAGGTGCCGGACGCGCCCGGCACCTCGGCCTGCCCGCCCAGCCGGCCCTCGGAGCCGACTTCGCGGGCGACCCGGGTCACCTCGTCGGCGAAGCCGGAGAGCTGGTCGACCATGGTGTTGACGGTGGTCTTGAGCTCCAGCAGCTCGCCGGCCACGTCGACGGTGATCTTGCGGGACAGGTCGCCGCGGGCGACGGCCGTGGTCACCTGGGCGATGTCGCGCAGCTGCGCGGTCAGGTTGCCGGCCATCGAGTTGACGTTGTCGGTGAGGTCCTTCCAGGTGCCGGCGACCCCGGGCACGGTGGCCTTGCCGCCCAGGGTGCCCTCGGAGCCGACCTCCCGGGCCAGCCGGGTCACCTCGTCTGCGAAGTCGCGCAGCTGGCCGACCATCGTGTTCACGGTGATCTTCAGTTCCAGCATCTCACCGGCCACGTCGACGGTGACCGTGCGGGACAGGTCGCCGTTGGCGACCGCGGTGGTGACCAGGGCGATGTCGCGGACCTGGTTGGTCAGCCGGCTGGCCATGGTGTTCACCGACTCGGTCAGGTCGCGCCAGGTGCCGGACACGCCCCGGACCCGGGCCTGGCCGCCGAGCTTGCCGTCGGTGCCGACCTCGCGGGCGACCCGGGTGACTTCGTCGGCGAACGCGGACAGCTGGTCGACCATCCCGTTGACGGTCCGGGCCATCCGCAGGAACTCGCCCCGCAGCCGCTGGTCGCCGCTGCGCAGGTCGATGGTCTGGGTCAGGTCGCCGGTGGCGACCGCGCCCAGCACCCGGCCGACCTCGACGGTCGGCCGGACCAGCTCGTCCACCAGGTCGTTGGCCGCCGTGACGGCGCCGGCCCAGGCGCCCTCGCCGTTGCCGGGCCGCAGCCGCTCGTCCAGCCGCCCGTCCCGGCCGACCACCCGCCGGACCCGGTCCAGCTCGCCGGTCAGGTGCCGGTTGCGCTCCACCACCTCGTTGACCACGGTGGCGAGCCGGGCCATCGGCGACTCCGGGTCGCCCGGCACCCGCAGCCGGACCTTGAAGTCGCCGTCCCGTACGGCGGTCAGGGCGGTCAGCAGCCGGTCGACCTCGGCCTCGTCCAGCCCGGCCGGCTGGGCCGGGGGCTCCGCCCGGCGCCCGGTCAGTCGCCGACGGGTCTTCTCAGCTGGTACGACAGACGCAGCCACGGGACCTCCCTGCTCGGAACGCGGGCCAGTCTCCCACCTCGTTCCGGGTCGGCTGGGCCCGCGGGGGAGGATGTGCGGGTGAGAGGCGCCTGGCCGGTCGACGTGATCCGAACCGCCGAGCACGCGGCGATGAAGGGACGGCCGGAGGGCGTCCTCATGCAGCGGGCGGCGGCCGCCCTGGCCGCCGAGTGCGTGGCCGAGCTGCGATCGGTGTACGCCGCGCCGGTCGCGATCCTGGTCGGGGCCGGGGACAACGGCGGCGACGCGCTCTTCGCCGGGGCCCGGCTGGCGGCCCGGGGGGCCGCGGTCACGGCGGTGCTGCTGGCGCCGGAGCGGGCGCACGCGGCCGGGCTGGCCGCGTTGCGGGCCGCGGGCGGCCGGGCCGTCCGCACCGGGGCGGACGCGACCGCGGCGGTCCGCGGCGCCCGGCTCGTCCTGGACGGGATCGTCGGGATCGGCGGCTCCGGCGGCCTGCGCCCCGGGGCGGCCGAGCTGGTCGGCGCGATCACCGGGACCGTGGTCGCGGTCGACCTGCCCAGCGGGGTCGACGCCGACACCGGCGCGGTCGACGGCGAGGCCGTCCGGGCCGACCTGACCGTCACCTTCGGCGGCCTCAAGACCGGGCTGCTGGTCGGAGCGGGCGCCGAGCACGCCGGCGAGGTCCGGCTGATCGACATCGGGCTGGGGCTGCCCGAGCCGGACATCCGGGTCCTGGAGCACGCCGACGTCCGGGCCCTGGTGCCGGTCCCGGGCCCGCGGGACGACAAGTACACCCGCGGGGTCGTCGGGGTCGCCGCCGGCTCCGGCACGTACCCGGGGGCCGGGGTGCTCTGCACCGGCTCGGCCGTGCGCGGCGGCGCCGGCATGGTCCGGTACGCCGGCAGCGCCGCCGACCAGGTCCGGGCCCGCTGGCCCGAGGTGGTGGTGAGCGAGGGCCGGCCGAGCGAGGCCGGCCGGGTCCAGGCCTGGGTCGTCGGCCCCGGCATGGGCACCGACGACGCCGCGGCCGAGCTGCTGCGGGACGTGCTGGCCCAGGACGTGCCGGTGCTGGTCGACGCCGACGGGCTCACGCTGCTGGCCGAGGAGCCGGACCTGGTCCGGCGGCGGACCGCGCCGACCGTGCTGACCCCGCACGACCGCGAGTTCGAGCGGATCGCCGGGCCGGTGGGCGCCGACCGGGTCGGGGCCGCACGCCGGGCCGCGGCCGCGCTCGGGGTGACCATGCTGCTCAAGGGCAACGCGACGGTGGTGGCCGAGCCGGGCGGCGCGGTCTGGGTCAACCCGACCGGCAGCCCGTGGCTGGCCACCGCGGGCAGCGGCGACGTGCTGTCCGGGCTCGGCGGCGCGCTGCTGGCCGGCGGGCTGGAGCCGGGGACGGCGGCGGCGCTGGCCGCGTACCTGCACGGGCTGGCCGGGCGGATCGCCGCCGACGGGGCGACGACGACCGCGGCCGGGGTGCTGGACGCGATGCCGGCGGCGTTCCGCACGCTGCGCTGAGACTCAGTCGAGGGCGGCGTACGTCGCCGTCCAGAAGTCGTCCACGACCGCGTGGGCGCCGGGCGAATCCCACATGACCTGGGTCAGCAGCACGCCGACGAGGTCCTCGCCCGGATCGCAGGACCAGGACGTGCCCAGGCCGCCGTCCCAGCCGAACCGGCCGGGGTTGGCGGCCGGACCGGTCCGGGTCAGGGTCAGGCCGACGCCGAGGCCCCAGCTCGCGCCGTCCCACGGCGGCCAGGCCTCGACCTCGCGCTGGGCCGGGGTGAGCTGGTCGGTGGTCATCGCCGCGACCGACGACCGGGACAGCACCGGGCCGCCGCCGGCCAGCAGCATCCGGCCGAAGGCCAGCATGTCGTCCGCGGTGGACACCAGCCCGCCGGCCCCGGACTCGAACGCCGGCGGCCGGCTCCAGGCCCCGTCGACCGGGTCGAACAGGCTCAGCCCGCCCGTCCCGGACCGGTACGCCGGGAGGAACCGGCCCCGGTCGGCGGCCGGGACGCTGAACCCGGTGTCCGGCATCCCCACCGGCCCGAACACCCGCTCGGCCAGCACCTGGCCCAGCGGCTTCCCGGCGGCCCGGGCGATGAGCACGCCCAGCACGTCGGCCGCGGTGTTGTACGCCCACCGCTGGCCCGGCTGGGACATCAGCGGCAGCTCGCCGAGCCGGCGCAGCCACTCGTCCGGGGCCGGGGTGGCGTCCGGTTCGGGCCAGGCCATCCCGATCCTGCGCTCGGCGGCCGCGGCCAGGATCGGGTAGTCCGCCGGCTCGGCCATCAGCTGCCCGAAGCCCATGGTGAACGTGAGCAGGTGCCGCAGCGTGATCGGGCGCTCGGCCGGCACCGTGTCGTCCAGGTCGGCCGACAGGCTGGTCAGCACCCGCCGGTCGGCCAGCTCCGGCAGCAGGTCGTCGACCGGGTCGTCCAGCCGCAGCACGCAGTCCTCGACCAGGGTCAGCGCCGCCACCGCGGTGACCGGCTTGGTCATCGAAGAGATCCGGAAGATCGCGTCCCGGGCCAGCGGCGGGCCACCGACCGCGGTCGACCCCCGCAGCACGGCCTCGGTGGCGTCGCCCCGGCCCACCAGCGCGACCAGGCCGGGCACGGCGCCGCGGTCGACGTGCCGGGCCAGCACCCGCTCCAGCCGGGCCAGGCCCGGTCCGGTGAACCCGCTCATGCCGCTCCCTCCGCCGACCGGAGGGAGAACTTAGCCCGCCTTGCTCAGGAAGTCGGGAATGTGGCCGGCCAGCGTGGCCAGAGAGGCCTCCGTCGCGAAGCCGAACCGGTGCGGCACGCCGCCCGTACGCGCTCTGCGAGGATGGTTGCATGGTGCGCTCCGAGGCGGTCGTCGACCTCGACGCGATCCGGGACAACGTCCGCCTGCTCCGGTCCCGGACGGCCGCGGCGGTGATGGCGGTGGTCAAGGCCGACGGCTACGGCCACGGCCTGGTGCCCGCGGCCCGGGCCGCGCTGGCCGGCGGCGCCGACTGGCTCGGGGTCGCGTTCCTGGAGGAGGCGCTGGCCCTGCGCCGGGCCGGGATCCTCGCGCCGATGCTGTGCTGGCTGGCCACTCCGGGTGAGGACCTGGCCGCCGGGGTCGCCGCCGACGTCGACCTGTCGGCCGGCGCGCCCTGGGCGGTCGCCGAGCTGGCCGCCGCCGCCCGCGACGCCGGCCGGCCGGCCCGGGTCCACCTGAAGATCGACACCGGGCTGTCCCGGGGCGGGGCGCCGGCCGCGGACTGGGCCGAGCTGGTCACCGCCGCGGCCAAGGCGGCCGCGGCCGGCGAGGTCGAGGTGACCGGCATCTGGAGCCACTTCGCGTACGCGGATGCGCCCGGGCACCCGACCATCGGCCGGCAGGTGGCCGCCTTCCGGGACGCGGTGGACGCGGCCCGCCGGCTCGGCGTGGACCCGCCGCTGCGGCACCTGGCCAACTCGGCCGCCACCCTGACCCTGCCGAACGCGCACTTCGACCTGGTCCGGCCGGGCATCGCCGTCTACGGGCTGACCCCGGTGCCGCCGGAGGGTTTCGGGCTCCGGCCGGCGATGACGCTGCGGTCCACGGTCGCGCTGGCCAAGCGGGTGCCGGCCGGCAGCGGGGTCTCGTACGGGCACGTGTACGTGACGGAGACCGAGACCGGTCTGGCCCTGGTCCCGCTCGGGTACGCCGACGGGGTGCCGCGCAACGCCACCTCGGCCGGCCCGCTGCTGCTGGGCGGGCGGCGCCGGACGATCTCCGGCCGGGTCTGCATGGACCAGTTCGTGGTCGACATCGGCGACGATCCCGTCGCGGCCGGGGACGAGGTCGTGCTGTTCGGGCCGGGCGACGGCGGCGAGCCCACTGCGCAGGACTGGGCCGCGGCCACCGGCACCATCTCGTACGAGATCGTGACCCGGCTGGGGGCGCGGGTGCCGCGGACCTACCGGGGTGGGCCGCCGTGAGGCGGGCCGGGATCCTCGGGGTCGCGGCCGGGGTGGCCGGCCTGGTCGCGGCCGGCGCCGCCGTCGGCCTGGCCACCGAGCGCTACGCGATCGGCCGGATCCGCAACGGCCCCGACCCGGAGGCGGACGAGCCGTTCGGCCGGCTGCGGGCCGACCGCAGCCGCACCGTCACCACCGACGACGGGCTGCCGCTGGCGGCGGAGGAGGTCGGCCCCCGGGACGCGCCGCTGACCGTCGTGTTCGTGCACGGCTACTGCCTCTCGATGGGGTCCTGGCACTACCAGCGCCTCGGCCTGGCCGACATGACCCACCCGCGGCTGCGGATGGTGTTCTACGACTGCCGCTCGCACGGCCGGTCCGGGCGGGCGCCGGCCGAGACCGCGACCATCGACCAGCTCGGCGACGACCTGCACCGGGTGCTGACCGACCTGGTGCCGACCGGGCCGGTGGTGCTGGTCGGTCACTCCATGGGCGGCATGACGATCATGTCGCTGGCCGACCGGCACCCGGAGCTGTTCGAGCGCCGGGTGATCGGGGTGGCGCTGCTGTCCACCTCCACCGGCCGGCTGGACGAGGTGACCCTGGGCTTCCCGGCCCTGGCGGCCAAGATGCGTGCGCCCGTCCTGCCGTACGTGCTGCGGGTGATGCGGTCGCGGGCCGGCCTGATCGAGCGCAGCCGCCGGATCGGCTCCGACCTGGCCTGGCTGCTCACCCGGCGCTACTCGTTCGGATCGACCGACGTCTCCCCGGCCCTGGTCGAGTACGTCGGGCAGACGATCGCCAACACCCCGGTCGAGGTGGTGGCCGACTTCTTCCCGGCGCTGACCGCGCACGACAAGGTGGCCGCGCTGGCCCGGCTGCGGGACCTGGAGACGCTCATCGTGGTGGGCGACAAAGACCTGCTCACCCCGGTCGAGCACTCCCGCCGGATGGCCGGCGCGCTGCCCAACGCCGAGCTGCTGATCCTGCAGGGGGCCGGGCACCTGGCCATGCTGGAGCGGCCGGAGATGGTGACGCTGCGGCTGCGGGCGTTCCTGCACCGGGCCTACCGGTCCGCGGCCGGCGGGGTGGCCCGGGGGGTGCGGTGAGCACGTCCCGGCCGGCCGGTCCCCGGTTCGCGGTCGACCGGCCGGCCCTGCAGGTCGTCGCCACCGCCTCCGGCTGCGGGTCCTGGGCCGACCTGGCCGGCGCGGCCCAGGGCTGCGTGGCCTGCCCGGAGCTGGCCGCGACCCGGACCACCGTGGTGGTCGGGGACGCGCCCGCCGGCGCCCGGCTGGTGCTGGTCGGCGAGGCCCCCGGGGCCGAGGAGGACCGGACCGGCCGCCCGTTCGTGGGCAAGGCCGGGCAGCTGCTGGACCGGGTGCTGGCCGAGGCCGGGCTGGACCGGGGCGCGGTCGCGGTGGTCAACGTGCTGCAGTGCCGGCCGCCGGGCAACCGGACCCCGACCACGACCGAGGCCGTGCGCTGCCGGGGCTGGCTGGACCGCAAGCTGGCGCTGGTCGAGCCGGCGCTGGTGGTCACGCTCGGGCTGTCGGCGGCGGTCGCCTTCCTGGGCCGGGGCATCCGGCTCGGCGCGGTCCGCGGCACCGTGCACGAGGTCGACGGCCGGCGGGTGCTGCCGACCTACCACCCCTCGGCCGCGATCCGGTTCGGCCCCAACGGGGCGCCGCTGGCGGCGCTGCGCGAGGACCTGAAGACGGCCGCGGGCCTGCTTACTTGACCGACTTGAACTGCAGGCTCGACAGCACCGACCGGCAGCCCCGGGTGATGTCGGCCGCCTTGGTCTTCCACTGGCAGTTGACCTGCAGCTCGTTCTTGCCGCGGAAGAGGAAGTAGACGTCGGACTCCAGCCCGGAGGACTTCTGGCTGGCGTGGTAGCCGAAGCTGCGCGCGCCGTCCACGGTGGTCTTGTCGGCGGTGGTGGAGCGGAACGTGAAGCCCTGCCGGGCCAGCTGCGCCAACACGGTCTTCAGCTCGCCCTCGAGGGTGTCGTCGCTGATGGCGTCGGTGTCGGCGCGCAGCTCGTACACGCTGACGATGATGAGGTCGCGATCGCCCAGGGCCACGGCCGAGCGGTACTTCTCCTGGCCGATGCTGGCGTCCACGGTGACCGAGGACGACACGTCCTGGAAGCCCGACGGCATCACGAAGCAGTACGGCGAGCCGGCCGGCGAGATCTTCGACCCCGGGCAGGACAGCGAGCTGCGGCCGGCGTCGGCGCCGGACGCGCTCGGGTCCGGAGTGGGGGAGGCCGAGCCGGAGGCCGTCGGCGCGGTGCTGCCCCGGGGCCCGGCGACGTCGGCGGCGATCGTGCCGTTGCCCGAGACCGTGGTGGCGCACCCGGCGAGCAGGCCGCACAGGCCGATCAAGGCAACGGCGAATCGTCTGCGCATGGCGTCACCGTATCCGGGCTCTCGTCGCACAGTGCACTCCGTTCCCCGGCCGGGTCACCCGTGCGGACGCACGGGGCGTACCGGTCGTTCCAGCCCGTGAGCGACTACGCTCGGACCGTGCCCGAAGGCGCGATCGAGCTGACCCGGATGCGCTGGTGGCACATCGCCCCGGTGATGGAGCTGGAGCACGAACTCTTCGGCGAGGAGAGCTGGTCGGCCGCGGCCTACTGGAACGAGCTGGCCGAGACCCGGACCCGGCACTACGTGGTCGCGCTGCTCGGCCGCCGGCTGGTCGGGTACGCCGGGCTGGCCGTCTTCGGTGACGAGGCGCACGTGCTCACCATCGGGGTCACCGGCACCGTGCAGGGCCGGGGGATCGGCACGCTGCTGCTGCGCGACCTGCTGGCCGCGGCCGGGCCGCGTCCGGTCTTCCTCGACGTCCGGGCCGACAACGCCGTGGCCCAGCGCCTGTACGAGCGGCACGGGTTCGTCACCGTCGGCCGGCGCCGCCGGTATTACCAGCCCAGCGGCACCGACGCACTGGTCATGGCCCGCGACGTCGTCCCGGCAACCTGACGGTCAGACCAGGCGGCGGTCGCTGGCCCAGCGGGAGAGCTCGTAGCGGTTGGAGAGCTGGAGCTTGCGCAGCACCGACGACACGTGCGTCTCGACCGTCTTGACCGAGATGAACAGCCGCGAGGCGATCTCCTTGTACGCGTAGCCGCGGGCCAGCAGCCGCAGCACCTCCTTCTCCCGGGCCGTGAGCTGGTCCAGCTCCGGGTCGCTGACCGCCGCCTCGGGGTTGCGGGTGAACGCGTCCAGCACGAAGCCGGCCAATCGGGGGGAGAACACCGCGTCCCCGTCGGCGACCCGGCGGACCGCGGCGGCCAGGTCGGGGCCCGAGATCGTCTTGGTCACGTAGCCGCGGGCACCGGCCCGGATCACCCCGATCACGTCCTCGGCCGCGTCGCTCACCGACAGGGCCAGGAACCGTACGGGCAGGTCGGTCTTGCCGACCTGGTCCAGCACGGCCTTGCCGCCGCCGTCGGGCATGTGCACGTCCAGCAGCACCACGGCCGGGCGGGTCCGGGCGATCACGGCCACCGCCTCGGCCAC
This sequence comes from Mycobacteriales bacterium, assembly GCA_036519715.1. Lineage (GTDB taxonomy): Bacteria > Actinomycetota > Actinomycetes > Mycobacteriales > CADCTP01 > CADCTP01. The sequence goes on along the minus strand of DATDKW010000202.1, from coordinate 127 downwards.
CCCGCCGGCCTCGCCGACGATCTCCACCTCGGGGTGGGCGGCCAGCTCGGCCCGCACGCCCGACCGGAACATCGAGTGGTCGTCGACCAGCACCACGCGTACCGGGCCCTGGGTCTCGCTCATGTGG
>DATDKW010000201.1:0-12165 GCA_036519715.1 Mycobacteriales bacterium | reverse complement strand
GGCCCGGTGTTCACCAACCTGCTGCTGGCCGACGAGATCAACCGGGCCCCGGCCAAGGTGCAGAGCGCGCTGCTGGAGGTCATGCAGGAGCGGCAGGTGACGATCGGGCGGGAGACCTTCCCGATGCCGGACCCGTTCCTGGTCATGGCCACCCAGAACCCGATCGAGTCCGAGGGCACCTATCCGCTGCCGGAGGCGCAGGTCGACCGGTTCATGATGAAGGTCGTCGTGCGCTACCCGACCTCGCCCGAGGAGCACGCCATCGTGCAGCGGGCGCTGGAGCCGCCGGCCGCGACCCAGTCGATGCTCACGCCCGAGGACCTGATCCGCATGCAGGGCTCGGTCCGGCAGGTGTACGTCGACCCGGCCGTCACCGACTACGCCGTCCGGCTGGTCACCGCGACCCGCGCCCCCGGCACCGTCGGCCTCGGCGACCTGGACCGGTACGTCACGTACGGGGCCAGCCCGCGGGCGTCGATCGCGCTGGTGCTCGGGGCCCGGGCCCTCGCCTTCCTGCGCGGGCGCGACTACGCGCTGCCGCACGACGTGCGCGAGCTGGCCCTGGACGTGCTCCGGCACCGGGTGGTGCTCTCGTACGAGGCGCTGGCCGACGACGTCGACCCGGACACCGTCGTCGCCGGCGTGCTGCGGGCCGTGGCCGTGCCGGACGTCGCGCTGCAGGACCGCTGACCCATGGTGACCGCGCCCGACCGGCTGCTGCTCCGGCTGGAGTGGCGGGTGATCCGCCGGCTCGACGGGCGGATCCAGGGCGCCTACCGCACGCCGTACCGGGGGTCGGGGCTGGACTTCGCCGGGCTCCGGGCGTACGTGGAGGAGGACGACGCCCGGCACATCGACTGGAACGCGACGGCCCGGCTGGGCGAGCCGCAGGTGCGGCAGTTCACCGAGGACCGCGAGCTGACCGTGTGGCTGGTGCTGGACCGGTCGGCGTCGATGACGGTCGGCCGCCCGGGCCGCGGCAAGCAGGACGTGCTGGCCGAGCTGGCCCTGGTACTCGCCCGGCTGTTCGGCCGCGGCGGCAACCGGGTCGGGGCCGTGCTCCACGACGGCGCCGCGACCAAGGTCGTGCCGCCGGGCACCGGACGGGCGCACGCGCTGCGGATCGGGCACGAGATCGAGCGCACCGCCGTCCCGCCGCCGGTCACCACCGACTTCGCGGTGATGCTGGACGCGGTCTCGTCCCTGGCCCGGCGCCGGTCGCTGATCATCATCGTGTCGGACTTCATCGGCACCGGCGAGTGGGACCGGCCGCTGCTGCGGCTGGTGCACCGGCACGACGTGGTCGCGCTGCGGGTCGTCGACGCCGCCGACGACGACCTGCCCGAGGCCGGCCTGCTGCTGGTCGAGGACGCCGAGACCGGTGAGCAGCTGCTGGTGGACACCAGCGACCCGCTGTTCCGCAGCCGGTACGCGGCCGGGGTCGGGGCCCGCGACGCCGAGCTGAACGGGCGGATGCGCCGGGCCGGCGTCCCGTTCCACCGGATCGACACCGACCGGGACGTGCTGCAGGCCCTGGTCGCGGTCGTCGCCGGCACCCGCTGGAGGCGCGCATGAGGTTCGGCTCGCCCTGGTGGCTGGTGGTCGGCGTCCTCGTCGTGGGGGCGCTGGCGGCCGGGGCCGTGGTCGCGTCCCGGCGGCGCAGCGCCGCCCTGGCCGCGGCCGGGCTGTCCGGCGGCCGCCGCCGGCCCACGGCCGGGCTCTGGCTCAGCATCGGCGGGCTGGCCGTGCTGGCGCTGGCCGTGGCCGGGCCGGCCGCGGCGGTGCCGGTGACCCGGGCGGCCGGCACGGTCATCGTGACCGTGGACGTGTCCAACAGCATGGGCGCGGACGACGTGGCCCCGTCGCGGTTGGCCGCGGCCAAGCAGGCGGCCGGGGCGTTCATCGACGCCCAGCCCGACAGCGTCGACATCGGGGTGGTCGCATTCGGGAACGGCGCGCTCACCACCGACCGGCCCAGCGCCGACCACGCCGCGGCCAGGACCGCGGTCGACCGGCTGTCCGTGGCCGGCGGCACCTCGCTGGCCAACGCGCTGCTCACGTCCCTGTCGGCGATCACCGGCAAGAAGGTCGCGATCGGCAAGGACGGCACCGTGCCCGACCTGGGGTACTGGAGCTCGGCCACGATCGTGCTGTTCTCCGACGGCGAGGACAAGGGACCGAACGAGGCCACCACGGCCGCGGCTGAGGCCGCGCAGAAGGCCGGCGTGCACGTGGAGACCGTCGGCGTCGGGACCCGCGAGGGCGGCACGGTCACCGTCGACGGCTTCCGGATCCGTACGGTCCTGGACTCCGACACCCTGACCGCGGTGGCGAGGACCACCGGCGGCTCGTACCACCCCGTCTCGGACGCGGCCGAGCTGAACGGCATCGCCGACGGCATCGACCTGCGGCTGACCACGACCCGCGAGGACCTGCCGCTGGCGGGCGCGTTCACCGGCCTGGCCCTGCTGCTGCTGGTGGCCGGAGCGGTCCGCACCGTCCTGCGTACGGGGAGGCTGGTCTGATGTCCTTCGCCTGGCCGGCCGCGCTGCTGGCCCTGGTCGCCGTCCCGCTGGTGCCGGGGGTGGCCTGGTGGTCGCGGCGGCGGCGCCGGAAGGCGGCGGTCCGGGTCACCTCGGCCGCGCTGGTCCGGGCCGCGCTGCCGGGCCGCACGCGGTGGCGGCGGCGGATCCCGGCCGCGCTGCTGCTGCTGGGGCTGGCCGTGCTGACCGTCGGGTTCGCCCGGCCGCAGGCGTCCGTGCCGGTGCCGTCCAGCGCGACCACGATCCTGCTGGCCCTGGACGTGTCCGGGTCGATGTGCTCCTCCGACGTCGAGCCCAACCGGCTGACCGCGGCCGAGAAGGCCGCCGCCGACTTCATCCGGGCCCAGCCCGGCGGGGCCCGGATCGGGCTGGTGGCGTTCGCCGGGATCGCGGCCGTGACGGTGCCGCCGACCACCGACACCAAGGCCCTGCTGGACGCGCTGCCCGAGCTGACCACCTCCCGCGGCACCGCGATCGGGCAGGCCATCCTGACCTCGATCGACGCCATCGCCGACATCGACCCGTCGGTGCCGCCGACCGGGGCGGCGGTCACCGCCGACGCCGCCGCGGCGTACGCGGCCGCCGTGATCGTGGTGCTCACCGACGGGGCCAACACCCAGGGCGTCGAGCCGAGGACGGCGGCCCAGGAGGCCGCGGCGCGCAAGCTCCGGGTCTACACGATCGGCTTCGGCACGACCACGCCCGCGCCGATCGTCTGCGACCCGTCCCAGATCGGGGACAGCCCGGGCGGGCCGTTCGGCGGCGGGGGTGGCGGCGGGCCGTTCGGGGGTGGCGGCGGCCGGGGCGGCGGCGGCGCGCTGGTCGCCGACTACGCCTCGCTGCAGCAGGTGGCCGCGGTCACCGGCGGCCAGTTCTACGCGGCCAAGGACGCCGGCCAGCTGCAGCGGGCGCTGTCGGACCTGCCGCGGGCCATCACCGTGACCTACAAGGACCGGGACCTGGCCGCGCTCTTCGCCGGGATCGGCGGGCTGCTGGTGGCCGCGGCGGTCGGGCTGTCGCTGTGGTGGAACCGGGTGCGCTCCGTACCGGGGCCTGCTGTTCGATAGCGGCATGCGCCACGTGCCCGACCAGGAGCGGCGGGCCCGGCTGGCGGTGCGGCAGGCCCTGGCGGTTCCCGTGGACAGCCCCGAGGCGGCGACCCGGGCGATGACCGTGCTGCACGCCACCGAGGCGGCCTCGGTGCACCTGTCCTGCTGGGCCCGGGTGCAGCCGGTCACCGTGGCCGACGTCGACCGGGCCCTGTACGCCGACCGCACCCTGGTCAAGCAGCTGGCCATGCGCCGCACCCTGTTCGTGGTCCCGCGCGAGCTGCTGCCGGCGGTGTGGGGCAGCGCGTCGGCCCGGGTCGCCGCCATCGAGCGGGCCCGGATGGCCAAGGACGTGGTCAGGGCCGGGATCGCCGCCGACGGCGACGAGTGGCTGGACCGGGCCCGGGCCGCGGTGCTGGCCGTGCTCGCGGACGCGCCCGAGGGCTTGACCGCGACCGAGGTGCGCGCGGCCGTACCGACGCTCGACGTGGCGGTGGCCGACGGGGTCGGGGCCTCGGCCCGGGTGCTCACCCACCTCGCCGTCACCGGCGACATCGTCCGGGCGGTCAGCGCCGGCCGCTGGTCGGTCAACCGGCCACGCTGGACCCTGATGCGGCACTGGCTCGGCCAGGTGCCGGCCGCGCTGGACCCGGCCGAGGGCTACCGGGAGGTCGTCCGGCGCTGGCTGCGCACCTTCGGTCCGGGCACCGAGGACGACCTGGTCTGGTGGCTGGGCGCGACCAAGGGGGTGGTCCGGACGGCACTGGCGGCGCTGGACGCGGTCGCGGTCACGCTGGACGGAGGCGGCACCGGCTTCCTGCTGCCGGACGACCTGGACCCCGTCCCCGATCCCGGCCCGTGGGTGGCGCTGCTGCCGGTGCTCGACCCGACCGTGATGGGCTGGCAGGGCCGCGACTTCTACCTCGGGCCGCACCGGGACCGGCTCTTCGACAGCCGCGGCAACGCCGGGACGACGGCCTGGGTCGACGGCCGGGCGGTGGGCTGCTGGGTCCAGGACGACGCCGGGGTGGTGCGGGTGCACGTGCTGGAGCGGGTGCCGGCGCGGGCCCGGCGCGCGCTCGACGCCGAGGCGGCCCGGCTGACCGACTGGCTGGGCGGACTGCGCATCGGGTCCGTCTACTCCTCGCCGGCCATGAAGGATTCCGGACGCCGATCATCCGCAACCGGTCCTACGGTCCGGGCATGACCAACGACGGCTACCCCTGGGAACCACCCCGGGCCGGCACCGAGGCCGAGCACCTCACCGGCGCGCTGGACCGGCTGCGGACGACGTTCCGGTGGAAGGCCGACGATCTCGACGCGGCCGGGCTCGGCACCCGGATCGGGGCCTCCACGCTGACCCTGGGCGCCCTGCTCAAGCACCTGTCCCGAGCCGAGGACGAGATGTTCGGCCCGAAGCTCAGCGGGGCGCCGCGCAGCGCGCCCTGGGACACCGCGCCCTGGCACGACGACCCGGACTGGGACTTCGCCTCGGCCGCCGCCGACGAGCCGGCCGAGCTCTACGCGCTGTGGGACGGCACGGTCGCCCGGTCCCGGGCCCGGCTCGACGCCGCGCTGACCGACGGCGGGCTGGATCAGCTCGTCCACCTGTCCTTCGGCGCCGACCGGCTGAGCCTGCGCCGGCTGGTCTGCGACCTGATCGAGGAGTACGGCCGGCACACCGGGCACGCCGACCTGCTCCGGGAGGCCGTCGACGGCCGGGTGGGCGAGGATCCGCCGCCCGGATGGGCGCCGGTGGCGTACTGACCGGGCTCCGGGCGCGGCGGACGGTCAGGACAGCAGCTCGGTGAGGACCCGGCGGGAGCCGGGGTCGTCGGCGGTGATGAGGGCCTTCCACAGGGTCCAGCCCGCGGCCCGGGTCCAGGCCCGCTCGTCCTGGTCGACGGCGTCGGCGAACGCGGCCCGGGACTCGCCGGCGAACAGCGTCCAGGCGATGCGCAGGTCGCTGGCCGGGTCGCCGACCCCGCAGGTGCCGAAGTCGATCACGGCGGCCAGCCGGCCGTCCCGGAGCAGCAAGTTGCCCTCGGCCACGTCGCCGTGGAACCACTCCGGCGGCCCGGTCCAGGTCGCGGCGAGCGCCTCGGCCCAGATCGCGGTGGCCCGGGCGGCCGCGCCGTCCGGCCACGGCCCCTGGCACAGCGCCCGGGCCGCCGGGCTCGACTCGGGACGGTCGTCCCGGCCGGTGGCCAGCACGTCCAGGGCGAACCGGGTCTCGTCGTCGTAGACCTGGAGCGGGCCGCCGCGCCAGAAGCTGTGCGGGCCGGCGGCCGGGCCGTCGGTGGCGTCCACGGCCCGCAGCGCGACCAGGAAGGCGCCCAGGTCGCGGGCGAGGCCGGTCAGGTCGGCGACGGCGCCGGCGTCGACCGGCGTGCCCTCGATCCACCGGTACACCGACCACGGGTACGGATAGCCCGCGCCCGGCGTGCCCAGCCCCACCGGCACCGGGATCGGCAGCGGCAGCCGCGGGGCCAGGTACGGCAGCCAGCGCTGCTCCTTCGTCACCGCCGGCACGTAGCCCGCCGCGCTCGGCAGCCGGACGGACAGCTCCTCGCCGAGGCGGAACGTCCGGTTGTCCCAGCCGCTGCGCTCGACCGGCCGGACCGGCAGGCCGGCCCACTGCGGGAACTGGGCCGCGACCAGCGACCGGACCAGAGCGACGTCGATGTCCATCCCGGCCAGCCTGGCCGCCGGGGCAACCGGATTAGCGCAGGGCGTGCTCGGCCAGGTCGGCCAGCAGGGTGGCGGCGGCCCCGGTGGTCAGCCCCCGGCCGCGGGTCAGGTCGTCGTACGCGGCGAAGCCGGTGAGCAGCCACAGCGTGTCCAGACCGCGGGGCGGTACCGGCCCGGGCAGGCGCGCCACCACCCGGGTCAGCAGGCGCAGCCGGCCGGCGTCGTGCCCGGCCAGGATGTCCGCCGCAGCCGGATCGGTCACCGCGAACGCGATGATGCTGCGGGCCAGCGCCGGGTCGGTGGCCCAGTAGTCGCAGCCGGCCGTCACCACGTCCCGGACCAGCCGCTCCGGCGCCGCCGTCTCGACCAGCTCGGCCAGGGCGGCGAGGCCGGCCCGCCGTTCGTAGTCCTCGATCACCGCCGCCAGCACCCCGAGCTTGGAGCCGAACTGGTGGTAGACCGTCGCCCGGGCCACGTCCGCCCGCCGGGCGATCTCATCCAGCGACACCCGGTGGAAACCGGCCTCGGCGAACAGCACCCGGGCCGCCGCCACCACGCCGTCCCGGGTCGAGGCCACCGACGCCGTCCGCGCCCCCAGCTTGTACGGCCGCGGGCTCACCGTTGACGACCCGAGCAATCACTCATACTGTCCATCTAATCAAATGCTGAGGAGGATCCCGTGCGCAGGTCAACGTGGCTGGTCGGTCTTGTCGTCGCGGGCGTCGTCGGAGGCGGGGCGGTGACCGCCTCGGCCGCCCCGACGGCGCCGGCCCCGGGCCCGGCGGCCCGGCCCGACACCGTGCTCCACTACGACATCTCCTTCCGCCCCCAGTCCGAGAACTACGTCGACATCGGCACCCCCGGACCCGGCATCGGCGACCTGCTCGTCTTCCAGGACCGCATCCTCGACCGGTCCGGCCGGCAGGTCGGCGTCGAGGGCGGCACCTGCACGATCACCACGCTGCTGGCCGACGGCTTCCAGACGCACTGCGCCGGCACGGTCCTGCTGCCCGGCGGCTCCATCGCGTTCCAGGGGCTGGTCACCGACGCTCCGGAGAAGCGGATGGCCGTCGTCGGCGGCACCGGACGCTACCGGAACGCGGCCGGCGAGCTGACCGTCCTGGAGCTGGGCCACGACGAGGCCGGCACCCTGACCGTACGGCTCACCGCGCGCTGACCGGCCCCGGGGCCCGGGCGTAGACCGGCCAGCCGCGGGCACAACCGGACGGGCACTTGTCCCACCCGGGTGGGCCCAGGGTCAAGGCCTCGGCGTTTCTGACCACGTGACGCCGGGGCCGCCCACCCGCACCGATGTCGGCGCCGGGGTGGATCCAGTCGGTCCATACGGGTACTACAAGAAGCATGGATCACGATTTCGCGGCCGATGTCGAGACCCTGCAGCGGGACGGCATCGTCGGGCACAAGGGCGCCTTCGACCCGGACTGGGTCCGGCAGCTACGGGAGGACGTCGACGCCGCCTTCGAGGCGGCGCTGGCCCGGCCCGGCGGCACGGTCGGGCGCGGTCCGCACCGCTACTACAGCGAGCTGCATCCGGAGCAGCTGCGCGGCTTCGTCGAGCTGGCCACCCACCCGTGGGTGACCGGGATCTGCGAGGCCGTCCTCACCGACGCGTACGAGATCGTCGAGGTCGGCTTCGACGTGCCGCTGCCTGGGGCGCAGAACCAGCCCTGGCACCGGGACTTCCCGTCGGCGCAGGGCCGGGACGGGCAGCGGCTGATCTCGCTGGCGTTCAACGTGACGCTGGTCGACACGACGCCGGACATGGGGCCGTTCGAGATCGCGCCGGGCACCCAGTGGGACGACGGGCCGGAGTTCGAGCACGGCATGTTCCCGCCGAAGTCCTCGTACGGGCGGTACGAGCAGCTGGCGACGCGCAAGCTCCCGCAGCTCGGCGACATCTCGGCCCGCTCGGCCCTGACCATCCACCGCGGCACCGCCAACCACTCGGACAAGGCCCGGCCGGTGCTGGTGCTGGGGGTGGACGCGCCCGGGGCCGGCAACGCCGCCCACCACGACATGGCGCTCACCCGGGACTTCGCGGCCGGCCTGCCCGAGGAGCTGCGGCGGCACCTGACCTGCCCGGTGGTGGACGAGCTGCGGCCCATCACCCAGAAGCACACGATCGAGGGCCTGGTGATGGGCGAGGCCTGAGACAGGGGCCTCAGACACGACGAGGCCGGCGCCGCTGGGCGGCGCCGGCCTCGTGTGCACGGTCCTAACTCGGGGTCGGCGCCTGCTGGCGCAGCTGCTGACCCGAGTCCTGGGCCTGGTTGCGGACGTCGGTGGCCGCGGACTGGGCGTCGCCCTTGACCGTGTCCGCCGCGTCGCTCGCGGTCTCCTTGACCGACTGCACGGCCTGCTGGGCCGGCTCCTGCAGGTTGCTCTTCACCTCGCTGAGCACCTGCCCGGCCTGCTGCCCGGCGGCCTGCACGGCCGGCTGGACCTGGTCCTTGACCTGGTGCGCGAGCTCGCGCTCCTTGTCCGACGCCGGCAGCAGCGAGGACACCAGCCAGCCCAGCCCGAAGGCGACCACACCGGCCGCCAGCGGGTTGCCCTGGGCCGCGCGCTTGGTCTTCACCGCTGCCGTGGACGCGGTGTCGCCGACCGTCGAGGCCGCGTTCTGGACGCCGCCCTGCACGCTCGAGGCTGCGCCGGACAGGGTGTTGCCGGTGGACGAGGTGACGTCCGAAGTCGTACCCATGACCTTCTCCTTGAGGCCGCCGATGGCGTCCTTCGTCTTGTCGACCCGCCGCTCGACGACCCGCTTCGGCGAGACCTTCTCGGTGAGCGCGTCGACGTCCGTGCCGAGCTCGGCCCGGGTCTGGTCGATCTCACGCCTCAGCTGCTCCGATTCTTCGCCCACTGGACGTCCTCCTTCAGCGTGTCGACGGTCTGCTCGGGCTTGGGGTTGACCTGCTTGAGCCGCTTGCGGCCGAGCACGAACAGCACGGCCGCGATGATGCCCAGCACCGCCGCGGTGATCAGCGCGGCCCAGCCGGTCGGCATGACCGCGTCCAGGGCGAACATCAGCGCCAGGGCCAGGAACACGAGCACCAGGTAGCCGACCGCGCCGGCGCCGGCCAGCATGCCGCTGGCCTTGCCGGCCTTGGTCGCCTCTTCCTTGATCTCGACCTTGGCCAGCTCGACCTCCTTGCGCATCAGCGTGGAGAGGTCGGTGGTCACCTTGCCCAGCAGCTCGCCGACGGACCGGTCCGAGACGTCCGGGGGACCGTCCTGGTAGCCGGCCTGGTCGGCCGCGTAGGAACCGGTCACGCGTTCCTCCACTCCCGGTCCGGGGTGTCGGTCCCGGCCTGGTGCGTGCTGCCCGGGGTCGGCTCGTCGAATCCGGGGGCCGGGTACGCGGTCTCGGGCGCGGCCTGGTAGCCGGTGCCCGGAGCCTGGTAGCCGGTGTCCGGCGCGGCCGGGAAGGCCGGGTCGGTGGTCTGGCCCGCGCCCTGGTCATAGCCGCCGGCGTAGCCGCCGCCCTCGCGGAAGCCGCCGCTGTACTCGGGCTGGTAGCCGCCGGTGCCGGACTCCGTGCCGGCGACCGGGTACGTCGAGGCCGGCTCGATCGCCTCGTACTGGCGGTAGGCCGGGCTGCCGTACTCGCTGCCGCCGGTCAGCGCCTGCGGCCGCGAGCCGCCCCGGAGCGCGCCCGGGCCGGAGTCGTCGCTGGAGGCGAGGTTGCGGGTCAACCGCCCGGCCAGCACGCCCAGCACCGCCGCCCCGGTCAGGAATGCCACCGGACGCCGGCGAGCGTACGACCGGACCTGGTCCAGCAGCTCGGTCGGCTCGTGCCGGTCGAGGTGGTCGGCCAGGCCGTGGGCGCGCGAGGCGACCTGACGGGCGACCTCGGTGGCGATACCGGACTGGCCGCTCTGCTGGGCCATGTCGTCCAGCTCGCCCGCGAGCGCGCGGATGCTGTCAACGGCGCGGCCCTTCTGCTGGCCGGCCTGGCTGCTGACCTGCGTGCGGGCCTCGCCGACGAGGTCACGGGCCTGCTGCTTGGCCTCGCCGACCACGTTCGCGGCCTGCTCCTTGGTCGTCTGCGCGACCTGTCCACCGGCCTGGGCCGCGGTCTGGCCCACCTGGCCGGCCTGATCCTTGGCGGCGGTCGCGACGCCGCCGGCGCCGTCCTGCTGCTCCATGTCTCCTCCTCAGGGGGTCACTGATTCCCCACCAGCGGCCCGTGGATCACGGGCGTACCCGGTCTGGACGAGTGATAACGGCCTGACCCGGGCGGGAACCGGGCGGCCGGCTCGTGCGACCGTGGAGAGGTGAACCTTCCGCCGCTCGACCTCGGGCAGTTGATCGGGCAGTCGCAGGCCCGGCCCGGGGTTCTCCTCGCGGTCGGGCTCGCCGCGCTGGCCTACCTGTTCGGCACCCGGCGCGCGCCCGGCTGGCCGGCCGGCCGGACCCTGTCCTTCCTGGGCGGGCTGGTCGTGGTGGTCGTGGCCACCTGCAGCGGGATCGAGCCGTACGGGCACGTGCTCGAGTGGGTGCACATGATCGAGCACCTGCTGCTGATCATGGTCGCGCCGGTGCTGCTGGCGATCGGCTCGCCGCTGCAGCTGGCCGCGGACGCGCTGCCGGCGCGGGGCGCGGCGGCCTGGCGGGCGTTCCTGGACCGGCCGGTGATCGGCTGGCTGACCTCCCCGGTCGCCGCGGCCGGGCTCTACGCGATCTGCGTGATCGGCGTGCACCTGACCGGGATCATGGACAGCGCCATGGACGACCGGGGCGTGCACGTCACCGAGGAGCTGGCCTACCTGCTGTCCGGAATGCTGCTGTTCCAGCTGGTGTTCGGGCGGCGGCCGGGACCGTGGCAGCTCTCCGGCGGCGGCCGGCTGGCGCTGCTCGCGCTGGTCACCCCGGTCGACACGGTCGTCGGGGTGGTGCTGCTGCAGACCGGCACGGTCGAGGGTGGCCTGTCCACGGGTCCGCACGCCCATCCCCGGCCGTCCTGGGCGCTGTCCGCGTCCGCGGACACCGTCGCGGCCGGCACCACCATGTGGATCCTCGGCACCGGGATCATGGCGCTGCTCATGCTCGCGGTCGGGCTGGTCTGGCTGCACGGGCGGGCCCCGGCCGCGGTCGCCCCGGGCTGGACCGAGCGGGCCCGGCTGGCGGCGATGGCCGAGCGCACCGGCGAGCCGGAGCGGGACGACCGGGACCTCGACTCCGACCAGGACGCGCTGGACGCGTACAACCGGTGGCTGGCGAAGATGGCCGAGCGGGATCGCTAAAGTGCGCCCGGCTTGCCGCCGTCGACGGAGATGCGCTGGCCGTTGAGGTAGGAGGCGGCCGGGGAGACGAGGAAGCCGACGACGTCCGCGACGTCCTCCGGCCGGCAGACCCGCCCGTACGGGAAGCGCCCGTCCAGGGCGGCCGCGCTCTCGGCCCCGGTGACGGCCCGGGCCAGCCGGTCGCCCATGTCGGTCGCGACCAGCCCGGGGGCGACGATGTTGGTGTGGATGCCGTGCGGCAGCTCCTCCACCGCCAGCGTCGCGCCCAGTCCCTCCAGGGCCAGCTTCCCCATCATGTACGGCGCGCCGCCCGGCATCGCCCGGGCCGCGTTCACGCTGGAGACCAGCACAATGTCGGCCCGGTCGAGCTCCCGCATCCGCGGCAGCAGGGCCTGGCACAGCCAGAACGGGCCGTAGGCCAGGGTGCGGACGACGCGGTCCAGCTCGTCCGGGTCGGTGTCGGCCACGGTGTGGCCGCGGGACGCGATCCCGGCGTTGCAGACCAGCGCGTCGACCTGCCCGAAGTCGGCCAGCACGGCCTGCGCCAGCGCGGTGCAGTCGTCCCGGTCGGCCACGTCGGCCCGGTAGGCCCGGCCGCCGACCTCGGCCGCGGTC
>DATDKW010000200.1:0-16866 GCA_036519715.1 Mycobacteriales bacterium | reverse complement strand
AGGCCCCGGGCCGGCTCCCCGGCCAGCTGGCAGGCCCGCATGAGCAGCCGGGAGCCGGTCTCGTCCAGCGGGTCGGCGTCGACCGCGGCCGTGGCCGCCTCCACCGCGGCGCCCGCGTCGAGCACGGCCAGCGCCGCGCCGGCCGCGGTGTGCCGGGCCGAGCGCAGCATCCGGGCCGCGTCGGCCCGGGCCGGGGCCGCCCACTCGGCCTCCGGCAGCACCGCGCCGTCGCCCAGCAGCGCCAGCACCCGGCGGGCCGCGGCCAGGGCCGGGCCGGGCTCGCCCGCGTCGACCCGGGCCCGGGCGGTCCGTAGCAGCCCGGCCGCCTCGACCAGGTCGACCCCGCGGGCGGCCCGGTCCCCCAGCCGGTAGCCGCCGGGCGCGCCGACCACGGCCGACGGTCCCAGCGCCGAGCGCAGCCGGCTCACCATCGTGGCCAGGTTCTCGGCCGGCGCCCGGGGCGCACCGGCCGGCCACACCGCCTCGATCAGCCGGTCGGCCGGCACCGCGGCCGGGGCGTCGACGGCCAGCCGGGCCAGCACGGTCCGGGCCTTGCGGCTGCCCACGGCCGGGTCGTCGAGCAGCCGGCCGTCGCGCACCACGGTCAGCCCGCCCACGAGCCCGATCGCCCACTCACCGGTCATGCCACCTCCCGCCCCGCAGCCTTCCAGCTCATCGGCCCGCCGGTCACGGAACGCCCGGATCCCTGCCCCGACGGGCACCCCACGGGCCGGCGGGCGCGGGCTGCGGCACACTCCGGACAGGCCGGTTCCCCGACCCCCGGCCCGGTGAGGAGAACGCCGTGGTGTCCTGGCAGCCGGAGGTCCTCGGGACGAGCTACGAGCAGCACGTGATCGAGCTCGGCCCCGACCCGGACGGCGAAGGGGACGCCGCCGCCGTCCTGGTCCGCCGTACGGTCCGGGCGGCCGAGACCGTCCGCGGCGTCGCGCTCTACGTGCACGGCTTCTCCGACTACTTCTTCCAGACCGAGCTGGCCGACTTCTGCGCCGAGCGCGGCCTCGCCTTCTACGCGCTCGACCTGCGCAAGAGCGGCCGGGCCCGCCGCCCCGGCCAGACCGCCCACTACGTCTCCGACCTCGCCCTGTACGACGCCGAGCTGGACCGGACCCTGGAGATCCTGGCCGCCGAGCACCCAGGCCGGCCGGTGGTCGCGCTGGCCCACTCCACCGGCGGTCTCATCCTGCCGCTGTGGCTCGACCGCCGGCGGCCGGACGCGGTCGCCGGGCTGGTGCTCAACAGCCCGTGGTTCGACCTGCAGGGCAAGGCCCTGCACCGGGGTCCGCTGACCCAGGCGCTGCGGGTGCTGGGCCGGGTCCGGCCGCTGCGCACGCTGCCGCCCGGCCCGACCGTGTACGGCGGCAGCATCCACACCAGCGGCACCGGCGAGTGGGACTTCGACCTGGCGCTCAAGCCGCTGGCCGGCTTCCCGGTCACGTACGGGTGGCTCAACGCGATCCGCCGCGGCCAGGCCCGGCTGCACCGCGGGCTCGACGTCGGCGTGCCGTCCCTGGTGCTGCGCTCGGACCGGACCCGCTTCCCGACGGCGTACTCGGCCGAGGACGACCGGGCCGACACAGTGCTGGACGTGCGGCAGATCGCCCGCTGGGCCGGCTGCCTGGGCGGGGAGACCACGGTGGTGCCGATCCCGGGCGCCCGGCACGACGTCTTCCTGTCCCTGCCCGAGGTCCGCAAGAACGCCTACGGCCGGCTGGACACCTGGCTGCGCGACCACGGCCTGGTCTTGTCAGAGGGGTCCGGCACCATCTGACCCATGACCGTGACCGCACAGCTCGACCTCGCCATCTTCGACGCCGCGGACATCGAGAAGGTCGGCTCCTTCTACGCCGCGCTGACCGGCTGGGACGTCGTCCGCAAGGACGCTGACCGGCTGGGACGTCGTCCGCAAGGACGCGGACCGGTTCGGCGTCCGCACCCCCGACGGTCAGGAGGTCGAGTTCCAGCTCGCCCCTGACCACGTGCCGCCGCGGTGGCCGGGCCAGGAGCACCCGCAGCAGTTCCACCTCGACCTGCAGACCGCCGACCCGGCGGCCGCGGCCGAGCGCGCGGCCGGGCTGGGCGCGACCCGGCTGGCCGACGGCGCACGCTGGATCACCCTGGCCGACCCGGCCGGCCACCCGTTCGACCTGTGCCAGAAGGACGGCGTCGGCCCGGTGATGGACCTGTACGCGGTGACCATCGACGCCCCGGACGCGTCCGGGCTGGCCCGGTTCTACGCCGACCTGACCGGGATGGAGGTCGGCTACGACGGACCCGAGGGCGCGCTGCTGTCCGGCAGCGACCGCAACCTCATGTTCCAGCGGGTCGGCGATTACACCCCGCCCCGCTGGCCCGACCCGGCCGCGCCGCAGCAGGCCCACCTCGACCTGTGGGTGGAGGACCTCGACGCCGGCGAGGCCCGGGCGGTCGAGCTGGGCGCAACCCGGCTGGACGCCGGCGGCGAGCGCTTCCGCGTCTTCACCGACCCGGCCGGCCACCCGTTCTGCCTGATCAGCTAGCCGTGGCGGGCCGGCCCCGCCGCGTACGGGGGGCCGCGTGCGGGACCGGCCTGCAGTGTGGGTGGCCGCCTCAGCCCCGGAGTTAAACGCCCGGCGGGTCGATATGGCCCGAAGTAGGGCCGATCGCAGTAACACCGCTGCGCGGGTGGACCATCGGCTCAGACCGACTCCGGCACCAGGGCCGTCCGCGGCGCCGTGTTCGGGGCCCGGCGCCAGGACCGGTTCCGCCGCCACAGGACGTACGCGGCCAGCCCCAGCGGGATCGGCAGCACGTAGGTCAGGGCCCGGAAGATGAGCACCGCGGCCGCCACCGCGGGCCGGGCCCCGCCGGCCGCGGCCAGCCCGGTGATCAGCGCGACCTCGACGATGCCGAGCCCGCCGGGGCTGAGCGGGATGGCGGTGACCAGCCGGGCGAAGGCGAACACGGCCAGCACCTCGACCCAGCCCACGTCGGCCTCGGACACCCCGACGAACCGCAGCGCCAGCAGCAGCACCAGGAACAGCGAGAGGTGGCTGACCAGCGTCACCAATGAGATGACGTGCCAGCGGGCCCGCAGCAGGGTCACCGTCCGGGCCCGGAACTTCGTCGTGGCCAGCTCCCAGCCATGGACCGGGCCGCGGCCGAACGGCCGGCGCAGCGCGGTCGCGACCCGCCCGGCGGTCAGCCCGAGCCGGGTGGCGCTGCGGTCGCTGTGCAGCAGCAGCCCGAACAGGACGACCGCCGCGGCCAGCGCCGCGATCCCGAGCAGGCCGGCCACGACCCGGCCGCCGCTGGGGTCGCCCTGCAGCGCCACCAGCGCCAGCGCCAGCACCGGCAGGGCCAGCTTGGCGAAGTTGTTGAAGACCCCGGAGACCAGCAGCGACACCGAGGTCCGGCTCCGGGAGAAGCCCCAGGAGGAGAACATCGCGTAGTTCAGGCCGATCCCGAGCGCGCCGCCGCCGGGCACGGTGTTGGACACCGCCGTGCTGGCCTCGGTCGCCACCCCGGCCTGGGCGAACCGCAGCCCGGGCATGGTCGACACGTTGACCAGCAGGTACGTCACCAGGTTCCAGATCGCGACCGCGACCAGCGTGGCCACCTGGGGCCAGCTCATCGCCCGGACCGACGACCAGACCTCGCTCAGGCTGGTGAACTGGGGCAGGAAGAACCAGAACACCGCGACGACCAGCGCCACCGAGACCGCCACCGACACGACCGAGCGCACCCGCTTCGACGTGGTCACGGCGATCCTCCGGTCGGGTCGAGCCGGAGCCGGTCGCCGCTGACCTGGCGCACCGCCGCGTCCAGGTTGCGCCGGCTGAGGAAGGCGATGGACTCCGCGGCCGCGGCCACCGGCTCGCCCCGGGTGCCGCCGCGCAGGTCGAAGCGCAGCGTCACGCAGCCGCCGGCGAAGGCGTAGTGGCGCTCGCCGCCGTAGCCGGTGCTGACCCGGGTCACCCGCTCGTAGCGGCGCATCTCCGGCTGCTCGCTCGGCACCTCGGTCGCCCCGGTGAGGTCGCAGGACGGCCGCAGCAGCACGGTCAGCGCGTGCGCGCCGTCCCGGTCGGAGTTGAAGAACAGGGACGCGGCGCCGTTCCGGGGCCGGATCTCGGCGAAGCTCCAGCCCGGCGGGATCGAGCGGATGCAGGGCAGCCACTGCGCCCCGGGCACGGCCTGGGCCATGATCAGCATCCCGCGGCGGACGGTCCCGGCCGGGCTGGTGCAGGTCGGCTGCTGGCCGACCTGGACCGGCCCGGTGCTCACACACCCGGTCGCGACCAGCGCCAGCAGGGCCAGGGCGGCGACCCGTCTCACAGCGGGCTCCGCAGCAGCTCGATGACCAGCTGGGAGGCGAGGAGGGCCAGCAGCAGCATGCCGACGAGGAGGCCGACCCGGCGTACGGTCCAGCGCTGGATCCGGATCGGCGCGTGCTGCTCCGGCAGCGCCCGGGTGAACTCGGCGTGCAGGTCCCGGCCCAGGTCCCGGATCATCTTGCGCAGCTGGGACGGCATGGTGAGCCCGCGGGTGGCGGCGAACGCCTCCGCGATCTCGTCGTCGGAGAAGTACCGGCGGGCCCGCGCGTACACGGTCGGGACGTCGCTGCGCAGGGCCAGCACCAGCATCATGTTGCCGAGGTCGACGGCCTGCCGCCACGGGCTCGGCCGGACCTCGGCGAACGCGGAGTCGATGAGCAGCAGCCGGCCGTCCCGGACCAGCAGGTTGGCCGGCTTGATGTCGCGGTGGGCCAGGCCGGCCTCCCACAGCTGCCGGACGATCACCATCCCCTGGTCGATCAGGTGCTCGTCCAGCTCGGCCTCGCCGACCTCCGCGGCGCCGAGGAAGAACTCGGTGACCAGCAGGTACTCCCGCTCCGGGGTGATCTCCACGAACCCGTACGGCTCCGGCACCGGCAGCCCGGCCGAGTGCATCAGCCGCAGCACGTAGTCCTCGTACTGGACCAGCCGGCGGACGGTGTTGAACGGCTTCTCGTCCTCGAGCCGGCCGTAGAGCAGTGTGCGGCCCAGCTTGTACCAGCGGTCCGAGCGCAGGTGGGTGATCGCGTACAGCTTGGCGAACAGGTACGCCGGCTCCTCGCCCTTGACCGTCAGCCGCAGCGGCGTCGACCCGCCCGAGCCCTCCAGCCCGAACGGCGTCACCGCCGTGACGACCACGCCGAGCTGGTCGTGCAGCGCCCGCACGATGGCCTCGCCGCGGGCCCCGGTCACGTCCAGGTGGGCGGCCCGGCCGCGCTTGTAGGTGACCGGGAAGACGTCGTTGGGCACCAGCAGCCGCCAGCCCGCCAGCGGGATCGCCACCCCCAGCGCGACCGCGACCAGCAGGTCGGTGGGGTGCTCGACGGCCAGGTAGAGCCGGCCGGCGCAGACCAGCGCGACCAGCCCGGCGGCGATGAGCTTGCCCCGGCCGCGGGCCTTGCCCGCCGGCACCAGCGCGTACAGGACGTTGACGGCGGTGGCGGTGAGCACGGCCACCGGCCGGGACGGCATCGCGAAGCCCTGCCAGGACCCGAGGATCTCCACGGTCAGCGGCCGCGGTCGCTGGATGACCTCGTTGGCCATCGCGCTGAGGTTGCTGACCAGCCACATGGTGCCGATCCAGACGAACAGGTGCCGCCAGCGACGCCAGAACAGCATCACGCCCAGGCTGGCCCACCACGTCGCCAGCACCACCGGCCCGATCGCGGCGTCGACGCCGCGGAAGAACGCGGTGACCGGCCCGCTCCGCAGGCCGCTGATCCCGGTCAGCACCGGGGCCTCGATCTCGTCCAGCCGCAGGGTCAGGCCGCCGGCCGGGATCAGCAGGGCGCAGAACAGGATCGCCACGCCGGCGACGACGAGCCAGAACTTCCCGGACCGGTTGAGCTGGCGCGGCAGCGGCGGCGCCTCGCCGGACGGCCGCCGGCGGCGGCGGGCCCGGCCGGCCGGCGGGACCGGCATCCGGACGCCGTCGCCCGATGTCGTGGCTTGGACCGGAACCGACACCGCGCACCTCGGAGGCAGGGGCGACGAGCTCGGGCAATGCTATCGGCAAGGGCGGTTCGAGAAGTAGCATCCGCGAACATCCGACGAAGTCCGGTGGCCATGCCCACTCCAGCGTCCACTCCAGCTCGGCGCCTGGCCCTCCTGATCTGCCTGCTCGCGCTGTGCGCCGGCTGCGGGAGCCCGCCGGCCGGTCCGGAGCCGCGGGACCCGAACCGGATCCGGATCGCGTCCTTCGACTTCCCGGAGAGCCGGGTCGTGGCCGAGCTGTACGCGCGGGCGCTGCGGCGGGCCGGGCTGCCGGTCGATGTGCTGTCCGGGCTGGGGACGCGGGAGGTGGTCGCCCCGGCGCTGGAGCAGGGCCAGGTCGACCTGGTCGTCGACTACTCCGGCAGCCTGCTCGACCACCTCGGCGGCGACGCCGGCGAGACCCACGGGACACCCCAGGAGGTGCACACGGCGCTGCAGCGGCGGCTGACCGGCCGCGGCCTGACCGCGCTGGCGTACGCGCCGGCCGAGGACGCCAACGCCTTCGCCGTGCCGGCCGCGTACGCCCGGCAGCACCAGCTCAGCCGGCTCAGCGACCTGCGCGGCCTGGCCGGCGGGCTGGTCCTCGGCGGCCCGCCGGAGTGCCCGACCCGGCGCTACTGCCTGCGCGGGCTGCAGGAGACGTACGGGCTGCACTTCGCCGGGTTCCGGCCGCAGCCCAACCGGGGCGCCACCGCGACCGCACTGCAGTCCGGCGAGATCGACGTCGGACTGCTGGAGACCACGTCCGGCGTGCTCGGCACCGGGCAGCTGACCCTGCTCGTCGACGACCTCGACCTGCAGCCGCGGGAGAACCTGGTCCCGGTCGTGCGGACCGAGCTCGTCACCCGGTACGGCTCCCGGCTCACCGGCACCCTGGACGCGGTCAGCAGCCGGCTGACCACCGCCGACCTGGTCCGGCTCAACCACATCGTGGCGGTGAACCCCACCGGGCCGGCCGAGGCCGTGGACGCCTACCTCCGCCTGTTCGGCCCGTGAGCCGGACCCAGCCCCGGGGCCGGCCGGCGCGCCCGGGCCGGGCCGCGGGCCGGGCGGCCGTCCGGCGGCCGACGGCGGCGGCGGTGGCCGCGGTCGCCGGCCTGGCCCTGGTCTTCCTGTCCTCCGTGGTCGCCGCGGACGGGACCGTGCCGGCCTGGGAGCGGAGCGTGTTCCGGGCGCTGAACGGCCTGCCCGGCTGGCTGGAGCGGTCGATGTGGGCGGCCCAGCTGCTGGGCGTGCTGGCCACGCCGCTGGTCCCGGCGCTGGTCGCGGCCGTCCTGCGGCTGTGGCGGCTGGCCCTCACCCTGGTCCTGGTCCTGCCGCTGAAGCTGTACGTGGAGCGGGACGTGCTCAAGGAGATCGTCCAGCGGCAGCGCCCGGGGCAGAACGAGCCCGGCGCGATCCTGCGGGACGTGCCACCGGCCGGGCTGTCCTTCCCGTCCGGGCACGCCCTGGTCGCGTTCGCGGTGGCGACGCTGCTGGCGCCGTACCTGAGCCGGTCCTGGCGGCTGGTCGCCTTCGGGTTGGCGCTGCTGGTCTGCGTCGCCCGGGTCTACCTGGGCGCGCACAACCCGCTGGACGTCACCGCCGGCGCCGGGGCCGGGCTGGCCGTCGGCGGCGCGCTGATCCTGGTGCTGGGCGTCCGCCGGCGAGCCTGACGCCTCCCACTTCAAGGCCGGCCTGGCCGCGCTCGGGCTGGCCCTCACCGGCCGCCGCCGCGCCACCACTGACACCCGCGAGTCCGTCTCCGTCTAGCCGGCCGGCCCGGCGTCCCCGTCGGCCGGGGCGCCGGGCCCGGCGTCCCCCTCGCCGGGCCCGGCTGCCGCCAGCAGCCGCCCGGCGACCGCGCGGGCGGCCGACCGCAGCTCGGGGCCGCGCACGATCCGGTACGGCACCGGCAGGACCACCAGGCGCTCGGCGTACCAGTAGGGGTTGCCGGTGGTGCCGACGACCCGGGTGGCGCCGTCGCCGGTCGGCTCGAACCGGCCCATCATCCGGGACAGGTACCAGCCGACCGTCTCCACCGGCGCCTCGACGAGGACCTCGACCTCGTGGTCCCAGCCGGCGGCCAGGTGCTCCTCCAGCTCCGCCACCGCGTCCAGGTCGGCCGGCGGCGTGAACGAGCCCGGCAGCGTTGCCACCGACAGCACCCGGTCGACCCGATAGCCGCGGCGCTCGCCGGTGCGGTGGGACCGGCAGAGCAGATACCACCGCCCGTGCCGGACCACGATCGCCCACGGGTCGACGTCGGTCTCCCACTCCTTGCCGGCCTCGGAGCGGTAGCCGATCCGGACCGGCCGGTGCGCGGCGCAGGCCTGGACCAGGTCGATGGTGATCTGCGGGTCGGGCCGGGCCGCGGCCCGGTCCGGGGCCGGCGCGGTCGTCCGCCGGACCGCCTCGGCCTGCGCCGCCACCGCGGCCGGCAGCGCCCGGACCAGCTTGCCCAGCGCGTTGCCGACCGGGTCGGCCGCGTCCCCGGCGTCGTGGTGCCCGTCCAGCACGGCCATGACCAGGCCGAGGGCCTCGGCCGCGCTGAACGTCATCGGCGGCAGCCGGATCCCCCGCCCGACCCGGTAGCCGCCGTACGGGCCGCGCTCGGACTCGACCGCGATGCCGGCCTGGCGCAGCATCCCGACGTAGCGGCGGGCCGCCCGCTCCGACACGCCCAGCTTGTCGCCGAGCCGCTCCGCGGTGATCCCCGGGTTGTCCTGGATCAGCTCCAGCGCGAGCAGCGCCCGGGCCGTGGGACTGGCATCCGCTCTCATCGCCCCCCGATCCTTCCCACCCGACAGCTTAAGGTCTGCGGACATGACCGCTCCACCGCCGCCGGCGGGTCTGTGCGGCACCTGCGCGTACGTGTCCCGCAACACCACCCGGCGCGGGACCACCTACCTGCGCTGCACGCGGGCCGCCTGGGACGACCGGCTGGTCCGCTACCCGCGGCTGCCGGTGCTGGCCTGCGTCGGCTACGAGCGCGCACTAGAGTCCGGCGACCGGCGGGAGTGAGGGCGTCATGCGGTCGTGGGTCGGGCACGTGGTCTGGTGGCAGGTCGTCCCGCTGGGGTTCACCGGCGCCGAGAAGGCGGCGGTCGGCGACGTCCGGCACCGGCTGCCGGCGCTGGTGGGCTGGCTCGACCACCTGATCGCGCTGGGCTGCAACGGCCTGCTGCTCGGCCCGGTCTTCGCCTCCGGCACGCACGGCTACGACACCGTCGACTGGTTCCGGATCGACCCGCGGCTCGGCGACGACGCCGACTTCGACGCGCTGGTCGCGGCCTGCCGGGCCAAGGGCGTCCGGCTGCTGCTGGACGGGGTGTTCAACCACGCCGGCCGCGACTTCCCGCCGGTCGCCCGGGCGCTGGCCGAGGGCCCGGGCTCGGCCGCCGAGGACTGGGTCGCCCGGCTGTACGACAACGGCGGCATGATCACCGCCGACTACTTCGAGGGCCACAGCGAGCTCGTCACCCTCAACCACGGCTCGGACCGGGTCCGGCAGCACGTCCGGGACGTCATGCTGCACTGGCTGCGCCGGGGCGCGGACGGCTGGCGGCTGGACGCCGCGTACGCGGTGCCGCCGGAGTTCTGGGCCGCGGTGCTGCCGGCGGTGCGGGCGGAGTTCCCGGACGCCTGGTTCGTCGGCGAGATGATCCACGGCGACTACGCCGGCTACGTCGCCGCCTCCGGCCTGGACTCGGTCACCGAGTACGAGCTGTGGAAGGCGATCTGGTCCTCAGTGGACAGTGTCAACCTGCACGAGCTGCGGTGGACGCTGGGCCGGCACGCCACGTTCCTGGAGCGGTTCGTGCCGCTGACGTTCCTGGGCAACCACGACGTGACCCGGGTGGCCGCGCGGATCTCCGACCGGCGGCACCGGTCGCACGCGGTGGCGCTGCTGCTGTTCCTGCCCGGGGTCCCGAGCGTCTACTACGGCGACGAGTTCGGCCTGGAGGCGGTGAAGGAGGACCGGCCGGACGGCGACGACGCGATCCGGCCCGCGCTGCCGGCCGACCGGGCCGCGTACGCCAACCCCCACCCGGAGGTCGAGGAGTGGTATCGGCGGCTGATCGGGCTCCGCCGCCGCCACCCCTGGCTGGTCGACGCGGTGCTGACGACGTCCGCGGTGGCCAACGCCCACCTGCTGGTGCACTGCCGGGCCCGGGACGGCGGCGGGTCGCTCACCCTGGCCCTCAACCTGGCCGACGAGCCGCTGCCCCTCCCGGCCGGCGAGGTGCTGGAGTCCGAGCCGCCCGCCACCGCCGGCGCCGTCGCGCCGCACGGCTGGGCCGTCGTCGCGGGCTGACCCGCTCCCCGGGCGGCCGGGACCGCCCACCTACCATCGGCCCATGCCGTCACCCGGGGTCTCGGAGCTGTTCGACCAGGACAGCTGGCGGGAGGTGGCCGGGTTCGAGCTCACCGACGTGACCTACCACCGGCACGTCACGCCGGCCGGCTCCGACGGCCCGGTGGTGCGGATCGCGTTCGACCGGCCCGAGGTCCGCAACGCGTTCCGGCCGCACACGGTGGACGAGCTCTACCGGGTGCTCGACCACGCCCGGATGACCCCGGACGTGGGCTGCGTGCTGCTCACCGGCAACGGGCCGTCGGCCAAGGACGGCGGCTGGGCCTTCTGCTCCGGCGGCGACCAGCGCATCCGCGGCCGCTCCGGCTACCAGTACGCCTCCGGCGAGACCGGGGAGACCGTCGACCCGGCCCGGGCCGGCCGGCTGCACATCCTGGAGGTGCAGCGGCTGATCCGGACCATGCCCAAGGTGGTGGTCGCGGTCGTCCCGGGCTGGGCCGCCGGCGGCGGCCACAGCCTGCACGTGGTGTGCGACCTGACCCTGGCCAGCGCCGAGCACGCCCGGTTCAAGCAGACCGACGCCGACGTGGGCAGCTTCGACGGCGGCTACGGCTCGGCCTACCTGGCCCGCCAGGTCGGCCAGAAGTTCGCCCGGGAGATCTTCTTCCTGGGCCGGGAGTACGACGCCGCCGCCGCGCACCGGATGGGCATGGTCAACGAGGTCGTCCCGCACGCCGAGCTGGAACGGGTCGCGCTGGACTGGGCGCTGACCATCTGCGCGAAGTCGCCGACGGCCCAGCGGATGCTGAAGTTCGCGTTCAACCTGGCCGACGACGGGCTGATGGGGCAGCAGGTGTTCGCGGGCGAGGCGACGCGGCTGGCGTACATGACCGACGAGGCCGTCGAGGGCCGGGACGCGTTCCTGCAGAAGCGCGCCCCGGACTGGTCCCCCTTCCCCTACTACTACTGATGCGCACCCTCCCCGCCCGGTACGGACCGGAGCTGGTCGCCGCGCTGGCCGACGCACTGGCCGGCGGGCCGGCGGTGCTGCCGCTGCCGGACGGCGTCGAGGGCGACCGGCTGCGGGCGGCGCTGCGCCCGGACGAGCCGGTCGCGGACGGGGTCGCCCTGGTCGTGCCGACCTCCGGGTCCACCGGCGACCCCAAGGGCGTGGAGCTCACCGCGGCCGCGCTGGCGGCGTCGGCCGCGGCCACCGAGGCGCGCCTGGGCGGTCCCGGCCGCTGGCTGCTGGCCCTCCCGGTCACCCACGTGGCCGGCCTCCAGGTCGTCCTGCGCGCCCTGCGCGCCGGCGCACCCCCGGCCACTCTCCCCGCTCGGGCGGGCGCGGGCGGCGCTCCGGTCGCGTTCGCCGTCGATTTCGTCGCCGGGACGGCGGCGCTGGGGCCGGCGCGGCGGTTCACCTCGCTGGTGCCGACGCAGCTGCGGCGGCTGCTGGCCGCCGGCCCGGCCGCCGCCGACGCGCTCCGATCGTACGACGCGATCCTGCTCGGCGGCGCCGCCGCCCCGCCCGGCCTGGTGGCCGAGGCCCGGGCCGCCGGGGCCCGGGTCGTCGTCACGTACGGGATGTCGGAGACCTGCGGCGGCTGCGTGTACGACGGCGTGCCGCTGGACGGCGTGACCGTCGACTTGGCCGACGATGACCGGATCCGGCTGGGCGGCCCGGTGCTGGCCCGCGGCTACCGGCTGCGCCCGGAGCTGACCGCGGCGGCGTTCGCCGGCGGCCGGTTCGTCACCGGCGACGTCGGCCGGCTCGAGCGGGGCCGGCTGACCGTCCTCGGCCGGGCCGACGACATGCTGGTGACCGGGGGTGAGAAGGTCGCCCCGGCGGCGGTCGAGGCCGCGCTGGGCGAGCACCCGGCGGTGGCCGAGGCGGCGGTGACGGGCGTGGCCGACCCGGACTGGGGGCAGCGGGTGGTGGCGGTGGTGGTGTTGCGCGAGGGAGGCACGTTGACGCTGGAACAGGCGCGCGAGCAGGTGGCGGCCCGGGTGTCGCGGGTGGCGGCGCCGCGGGAGCTGCGGGTGGTCGACGCGCTGCCGCTGCTGCCCTCGGGCAAGCTGGACCGGGCGGCCCTGCGGACGGCGGCGCACCGGACGGCGGCGCAGCAGACGGCGGCGCAGCAGACGGCGGCGCAGCGGACCGCGGTGCAGCGGTGACCACCCTCGGGCAGTGGGTCGAGGGCGCCCGGCCGCGCACCCTGCCGGCCGCGATCTCCCCGGTCCTGGTCGGCACCGGCGCGGCCGCGGCCGCGGACGGGTTCCGGCTCGGCCCGGCGCTGCTGGCGCTGCTGGTCGCGCTGGCCCTGCAGGTGGCGGTCAACTACGCCAACGACTACAGCGACGGGGTCCGCGGTACCGACGCCGACCGGGTCGGCCCGCTGCGGCTGGTCGGCTCGGGCGTGAGCACGCCCGCGGCGGTGAAGCGGGCCGCGCTGGCCGCGTTCGCGGTGGCGGCGGTGGCCGGGCTGGTGCTGGCCGCGCTGACCAGCTGGTGGCTGGTCGCGGTCGGCGCGGTGGCCATGCTGGCGGCCTGGTTCTACACCGGCGGCTCCCGGCCCTACGGCTACCGGGCCCTGGGTGAGATCTCGGTGTTCGTCTTCTTCGGGCTGGTGGCCACGCTGGGCACCACGTACGTGCAGCTGGAGCGGGTCACCGCGGCCGCGGTGGGCGGCGGCATCGCCTGCGGCGGGCTGGCCTGCGCGATCCTGGTCGTCAACAACCTGCGCGACATCCCGACCGACACCGTCGCGGCCAAGCGCACGCTGGCCGTGGTGCTGGGCGACCGGCGGACCCGGCTGCTCTACGGCACGCTGGTCGGGCTGGCGTTCGTGGTCGTGCTGGTGCTGGCCCCGGCCATGCCGTGGGTGCTGCTGGCGCTGGCCGCGGTGCCGCTGGCGGTCCGGCCGGTGCGGATCGTGGCCGCCGGGCGCCTGGGGCGGGAGCTGGTGCCGGTGCTACGGGACACCGGCCGGCTGCAGCTGGCGTACGCGGTCCTGCTCGCGGCCGGCCTGGCCCTGAGCTGACGCCGGCCGTCGGCCCGCGCGCGCTCAGCCGGCCCGGCGGCCCAGCCACTCGGTGGTGGCGGTCCAGGCGTCCCGAGACGCGGCCTCGTGGTGGAACATCGGGTTCGGGTTGTCGAACGCGTGCCCGGCCCCGGCGTACGTCAGCACGGTCGTGTCCGGCCCGCCGACCGCCTGGGTGATGCGGTCCACCACCTCCGGCGGCAGGTAGTCGTCGGCCAGCCCGAAGTGGTGCAGGCTCGGGCAGGTGACCTGCGGGGCGTGGTCGAGCAGGTTGGGCAGGGCCGAGCCGTAGTAGCTGACCAGGAAGTCGGGGTCGTCGGCGGCCGCGACCGCGAAGGCCAGCCCGCCGCCGAAGCAGAAGCCGAACACCCCGGCCGGCCCCTCGACCTCGGGCCGTTCCCGCAGCGCCGCCACCGCGGCGACCCCGTCGGCGACCGCCTGCGGCCAGTCGACCTTGCTCACCGCGTCCAGGGCCCGGGCCAGCGCGTCCTCGCCGCCCTCGATCAGCGGGTCGCCCTGGCGCCAGTAGACGTGCGGGACGAGCACCACGTAGCCGAGGCCGGCCAGGTCCTCGGCCCGGCCCGAGACGTACCCCGTCACGCCGAAGATCTCCTGGAACAGCACGATCCCGGGGCCGCGCCCGCTCGCCGGCAGGTGCAGGTCGGCCGGCAGCTCGCCGCCGTCGACGGGGATCCGGATCGAGGTCGCCACGGCGCGGAGTATGCCCGGCCGCGGCAGCCGCCGTGCGGTCAGGGGTCGAGGGCGTCGAGCTCGGCCACCGCCCGGTCGAACGCCTCGGCCACCCCCTCCGCGACCAGCTCGACCGCGGGCTGGTAGCCGGCCGCGGCGGCCGCCCGCAGCCCCTGGGCGTGCTCGGCCGCCCGTGCCCGCACCGCCGCCAGCACCTCCGCCTCGGTGCCGGTCCACCCGTACGCGTCCAGCAGCATCCGCAGCCGCCGCGGCCGGTCCGCGTCGGGCGGGAACCCGTCGGCCGCGGCCACGTCCCGCGCGGTCAGCGGCACCCACGTCAGCGCCACGAAGGCGAGGTCCTGCACCGGCAGCATCGGGTGGGCCAGGTCCCAGTCGATGACGACCAGCCCGGTCCCGGTCCACACCGCGTTGTACGGCGCCGCATCCCGGTGCCCGATCAGCTCGCCCGGGCGCAGCTCGTCCCGGCCGCCGAACCAGTGCGCGTCCGGCGGCGGCACGAACGACCGGGACGCGGCGTGGAAGTCGCGCAGCCACCGCCCGGCCGCGACCAGGGCGGCGTCGCTGCGGGCCCAGGCCGGCCAGGGCCGGACGTCGCCGACGGTCTCGCCCTCGACGTAGGTCAGCACCTCCCGGCCCTGCTCGTCGAGGCCCAGGGCCCGGGGCGCGCCCGTGAACCCGGTCGCCTCCAGGTGCCGCAGCAGCGCCTGCACGGCCGGGGTCTGCTCCCCGGCCGTGCGGCGGACGGTCCGCCCGACCCGTACGGCCCCGTGGTCGCGACCGCCGGCCAGCCGCTGCTCCATGGCGTCCCCTTCCGCTCCGAGATCCCCTGCCATGATGGCGGGCGTGGACTCGCCGCTGGACGCCGTCGCCTGGCCGGTGCGGACCGAGCGCCTGGTGCTGCGCCCGGCCACCCCGGCCGACTCCGCCGCGGTCTGGAGCTACCGGCAGCAGGAGCCGGTCAGCCGCTGGCTGGTCCGGGCCCCGCGCACGCTCGCGGACTTCCGAGCCTACTTCGACAGCCCCGAGGGGCTGGCCAAGACCCTGGTCGTGGAGCGGGACGGCGGGATCATCGGCGACCTGATGGTCGCCGTCGGGGACGCCTGGGCCCAGGAGGAGGTCAAGGACCGGGCCCGCGGCCTGCAGGCCGAGCTGGGCTGGGTGCTCGACCCCGCCCACGAGGGCCACGGCTACGCGACCGAGGCGGTCCGGGCCCTGCTCCGGATCTGCTTCACCGACCTCGGCCTGCACCGGGTCGAGGCCGGCTGCTTCGCCGCCAACGAGCCGTCCTGGCGGCTGATGGAGCGGGTCGGGATGCGGCGGGAGAGCTACACCCGCAGGGACGCGCTGCACCGGTCGGGCCAGTGGATGGACGGGATGGCGTACGGGATCCTGGCCGAGGAGTGGCGCGAGCAGGCCTGACCGGCGCCGGGCGGGTCAGCGCTCGGCCACGCCGCCCAGGACCGGCTTGAGGTCCACGACCGGGGTGCCGTCCAGCGCCTCCAGGTCGCGCACCCGCAGCCGCAGCCCGTCGACCTCGAGCACGGTCACCCGGTGCAGCCCGATCGGGTTGGGCCGGTCCGGCGACCGGGTGCTGAACACGCCGGTCGGCGGCCGGTCGGCGTCCCCGCGCGGCCGGACCAGCTGCACGTCCCGGTCGGCCCGGTCCAGCCAGGTCAGCACCAGCAGCTCCGCGCCAACGGCGACGTCCCGGGCCGCCGTCGCGTACTCGCCGGCGAGGGCGATCACGCAGTCGGGCGCGCCCTCGTCGCCCTGCCGCGGCGCCGTCGCCGGGTCGGTCAGCTCCGACTCCACCCGGCCGACCGGCCGGATCACGTATTCGGGCATCCGGCGACCCTAGTCACCCCGTACGTCAGCTGACGTACGGGCCCTGCCGCGCTCGTCGGCGTACGGGAGCCGTCCGCACGCGGACGACCGGCCGGCCCGCGGCGGACACGATGAACGGGTCCGCAACACCGACCGAGGGAGTGCCGATGTCGTCCGCAGAGATCCTGGCCGGGAAGGTCGCGTTGGTCGCCGGGGCCAGTCGCGGCATCGGCGCCGAGACCGCCCGGGTGCTGGCCCGGGCCGGCGCGGCGGTGGTGCTCGGCGCCCGGGACGGGCAGGCGCTGGAGTCGGTGGCTGCCGACATCCGGGCCGCCGGCGGCCGGGCGCTGGCCGTGCCGGCCGACGTCACCGACGCGGCCTCGATGGAGCACCTGGTGCAGCAGGCCGTGAGCACCTTCGGGCGGCTGGACGCCGCCTTCAACAACGCCACCGACGGGCCGCTGCCGGCGCCGCTGGCCGACATCGACCCGGACCAGTTCGACCGGGGCATCGCCACCAACGTGCGGGGCACCTTCCTCGGGCTGAAGTACCAGATCCCGGCCATGCTCCGGACCGGCGGCGGCACGATCGTCACCATGGCCTCGACCGCCGGACCCGCCGGCGTCGCCGGCCTGGGCGCGTACGTGGCCGGCAAGGCCGGGATCATCGGCCTGACCAAGGTCGCCGCGCTCGACTACGCCGACCAGGGCATCCGGGTCAACGTGGTGGCGCCGGGCCCGATCCTCACCCACCACCTGGAGGCGGCGGGCGCGGAGGCCCAGCGGCTGGCCGGCCTGTCCACGCCGATGCGCCGGCTCGGCCGGCCGTCCGAGGTCGCCGACGTGGTGCTGTGGCTGTGCTCGGACCGGTCCTCCTTCGTCACCGGCGCGGTCATCCCCATCGACGGCGGCCAGTCCGCCGGCACCAAGCCGCCCCGGATGTACCGCCA
>DATDKW010000199.1:0-7293 GCA_036519715.1 Mycobacteriales bacterium | reverse complement strand
GTGTACTGCGAGGTCTGGGTGAGGGCCGACGCGTAGACCAGTACCGCGATCGGGGTGCTGGCCGCGGCCAGCAGCACCACGCTGACCACTCGGGACGCGGTGACCCGGCGGACGGCCAGATACCAGCCCGGGCTCAGCCGGCCGGCGGCCCGGCCCAGCCGCGGCAGCAGCAGGGCCAGCAGCCGCACCACCAGCACGGCCGCGCCGACCAGGAACAGCAACGGAAAGGCGACCACCAGCAGGTTGATCTGGGCGATGCCGCCGTCGACGGTGACGGCGTCGCCGCCGCGCAGCCGCAGCCAGCAGGCCAGCGCCGCGCCCAGCACCAGCAGCTCCCACGGCGTCACCGCGACCCAGCCCCGGCCGGCGCCGACCGGGCGCTCGGTCGCCGCCCGCGACCGCAGGCCGGCCACCAGGGCCAGCAGCGCCAGCCCGGCGACCAGCGCGACCACCGCGGTGGCGGCGGCCTGCCAGGGCGCGGACCGGTCCAGCACCGGGCTCGGCCCGAGCGCCGCGACCAGCCAGCGGGCCAGCAGCCAGCCCAGCGCTGTGCCCACGACGGCCGGGAGGGCCAGCTCCAGCACGGCCTTGAGCGCCAGCGCCGCCGGGCCCACGCCTCGGGAGGACAGCAGCCGGACCTCGCGGGCCCGGCGATCCGCCCAGTACGACCCCGCGGCCCCGACCAGGAGCAGGGCCAGGATCGAGCCGCCCAGCGCGATCGGCAGCACCGGCCCGCGCAGCCCGTCCCGGATCAGCGAGGTCCGCTCCACGAACCGCGGCATCTGCCCGCTGCCGGAGTAGAGCGCGGACAGCGCCTGGGGCTCGGGCAGGTCGAGGGCCCGGTAGGCCGCCCGCTGCTGGTCCGCGATCGCCCGGGCCCCGGTCAGGGTGAGCCCGTCCGTGCTCACCGGGGAAATCCAGTTCTCCGTGCTGGTGCCGGCGAAGCCGTCCCGCAGCCCGGTGAAGGTGGCCGAGTCGGTCGTGATCACCAGCGGCGGCGGGGACGCGTCGTTGCCGTAGCTGGGGTTCTGGAAGAGGTTCCGCGACGAGCACCAGTAGGGCCGGACGGCCTCCTGGTCGAGATTGCGGTAGATCCCCACCACCCGGGTCGGGACCGCGCCGGTGGCGCCGGAGAGGGACAGCGAGACCCGGGAGCCGACGGTGGCGTCCAGCCGGGTCGCCACCCCGGCCTGCAGCCACACCCCCGGACCGGGCAGGCTGCGGCCGACCGGGGTGATCTGGCGGGTGGCGCCGTCCCGGAAGAACAACCGGCCGCCGGTCGTCTGCGGTCCCGAGCCGACCTGGATCGTGTTGTCGGACAGCCGCAGCTGGGTCGGCGGCGCCAGCCCGGCCCCGGCCATGGCCGCCCGTACGTCACCGTCGGC
This sequence comes from Mycobacteriales bacterium, assembly GCA_036519715.1. Taxonomy (GTDB): domain Bacteria; phylum Actinomycetota; class Actinomycetes; order Mycobacteriales; family CADCTP01; genus CADCTP01. Next base: position 5,908 of record DATDKW010000199.1, on the reverse strand, counting down.
CAGCACCCGGGAGCCGGGGCGTTGGCCGGTGGTGTCGGACACGACCCCGGTGGCCTGGACGGTGGGGTAGCCGACGTCGGCGCACTGCACGGCCAGGATGCGCCGCAGCGACTCCGAGGACGCCGAGGACAGGAACAGCGCGGCCGACGCGCTGGCGCAGGCCAGGATGGCGGCCGCGCCCAGCACGGCCAGGATCACCGCCGGCTGCCGGAAGGGCAGGAACGGCGCCCGGGTCCACGGCGGGAGCAGGATCACCCCGCCGCCGGAGCGGGGCCGGGGCGGCCGCGGCCGCGGCGGGGCCGCGGTCCGCGGCGGGTCGCTGACCGTGTCCACCGCCCCCGGCCCGGCCGTCTCCAGAGTCGTCCGCACGGAAGTCACGGTAGGGGGTGGCACCGACGGAACAGGAGGTTCCGTGATCGGATCGTGAGGCGCAGCGTCCGTTCGGCACCGGCTCGATAGCCTCACCGGGTGATGAGCGCGGGTCGACGGGGGAGTGAGCGTCCCGGCGACGCGCCGGGAGCACCGCCCGAGGAGCGGGACGACCCCGGGTGCACGGTGCTCGACCCGGAGGATCCGCGGATCGCCGACTTCCGCGATCTCACCCATTCCGACCGGCGGCCGGACCGGCCCGGCGGGCTCGGGCTGGTGATCGCCGAGGGCGTGCCGGTGGTGCAGCGCCTGCTGGCCTCGCCGTACCCGCCGCGGGCGGTCCTGGGCGTCCCGGCCCGGCTGGCCGACCTGGCCGCGGAGCTGCGGGCCGCGCCGTTCCCGGTGTACGGGACCAGCCCCGACGTGCTCACCCGGATCGTCGGCTTCCACCTCAACCGGGGCGTGCTGGCCTCGGCCGACCGCGCGCCCGAGCCCGCCCTCACCCCGCTGCTGGCCGCGGCCCGCCGGGTGCTGGTGCTGGAGGGGGTCAACGACCACGAGAACCTGGGCGCGCTGTTCCGCAACGCCGCCGGGCTCGGGGTGGACGCCGTGCTGCTCGGCCCGCGCTGCGCCGACCCGCTCTACCGCCGGTCGGTCCGGGTCTCGATGGGCCACGTGCTGCGGGTGCCGTTCGTGCACGTGCCGACCTGGGCCGAGCTGCGGACCGCGCTGGCCGGCTTCAGCGTGCTCGCACTGGCCCCGCACCCGCCGTCCGTACCGCTGTCCACTGTGGACCCGTCCGGGCCCCGGATCGCGCTGCTGCTGGGGGCCGAGGGTCCGGGCCTGACCGAGGAGGCGCTGGCGGCGGCGGACCGGCGGGTCCGGATCCCGATGGCGGCGGGCGTCGACTCGCTCAACGTCGCCACCGCCGCCGCCATCGCGATCCACCACCTCCGTCCCGACGCCTGAGCGGGGTGGGTCGGGCCGCGCCCCGACCGGCTCAGACCAGCGAGTCCCGCCAGGCCCGGTGCAGCCCGGCGAACCGGCCGTCCCCGCCGACCAGCTCGGCCGGCGTCCCGTCCTCGACGATCCGGCCCGCCTCCATCACCAGCACCCGGTCGGCGATCTCCACCGTGGACAGCCGGTGCGCGATGATCACCGCGGTCCGCTCGGCCAGGATGGTGCGCAGCGCCCGCTGCACCGCCCGCTCGCTCGGCACGTCCAGCGACGAGGTCGCCTCGTCCAGGATCAGCACCGCCGGGTCGGCCAGGAACGCCCGCGCGAACGCCACCAGCTGCCGCTGGCCGGCCGAGAGCCGGCCGCCGCGCTTGCGGACGTCGGTGTCGTAACCCTCGGGCAGCGCGGTGATGAACTCGTGCGCGCCGATGGCCCGGGCCGCGGCCACGATATCGGCCCGGGTCGCCTCCGGCCGGCCGAAGGCGATGTTGTCGGCCACCGACCCGGAGAACAGGAAGTTCTCCTGGGTCACCAGCACGACCGAGCGGCGCAGGTCCACGTCGGACAGCTGCCGCAGGTCGATCCCGTCCAGCAGCACCTGGCCGGCGTCCGGGTCGTAGAAGCGGGCCAGCAGCCGGGCCACCGTGGTCTTGCCCGCGCCGGTGGCGCCGACCAACGCCACCCGCTGCCCGGCCGGGACGGTCAGCTCCAGGTTGGGCAGCACGACCCGGTCCCGGTAGGCGAACCGCACCGCCCGCAGGGCGATCTCGCCCCGGGCGTCCGGCAGCGGCGTCGGGTCGGCCGGCTCGGCCACCGACGGCTCCTCCTCCAGCACCCCGGACAGCTTCTCCAGCGCGGCGCTGGCCGACTGGAAGGAGTTGAAGAACACCGCGATGTCCTGCATCGGGTCGAAGAACCGGCGCAGGTAGAGCAGGAACGAGGTCAGCACGCCGATCTGCAGGTCGCCGTCGAGCACCCGGTGGCCGCCGTAGAACAGCACGGCCACGGTGGCGATCGTGGCCAGGATCGCCACCCCCGGCACGAACAGCGCCATCAGCCGGAACGAGGTCGCGTTGGACGTCTTCACGTCCTGGTTGAGCTGGGCGAAGATCTGCCCGTTGCGGGGCTCCCGGCGGAACGCCTGTACGGCCCGGATCCCGGCCAGCGACTCCACGAACTGCACGATCAGCGCCGAGTTGGTCTCCCGGGTCCGCCGGTACGCGGCGAAGGAGCGGGTCCGGAACCAGCGCGACAGCACGTACAGGGGCAGGAACGTGGCCAGCGTGACCAGCGCCAGCGGCAGGTCCAGCACCAGGAGGATGACGCCGATGGAGACCACCGACAGCAGCGCGGTGACCAGCCCGTCCAGGCCCTCGTCGAGCAGGTCGTCGAGCGCGTCCACGTCGGAGGTGAGCCGGGCGATGATCCGGCCCGAGGTGTAGCGCTCGTGGAAGGCGGGCGAGAGCCGCTGCACGTGCTCGAACAGCCGCCGGCGCAGGTCCAGCAGCACGGCCTGGCCGATCCGGCCGGCCCGGAGCAGGAACAGTGCACGCAGCACGGCGTCGGCGCCGGCCGCGGCCAGCAGCGCCCCGCCCACGGTCAGCAGCGGCGCCCAGTTGCCGTCGGTCAGGGCCGGGATGCCCCGGTCGATGCCCACGCCGACCAGCCACGGGCCGGCCATCGCGGCGCCGTTCTGCAGCAGCACCAGCACCAGCGCGACCCACAGCGCCTTGCGGTGCGGGCGCACCAGGCTGCGCAGCAGTCGGCGGCTGCGGGCCCGCAGCACGATGCTGATCTTGTCCGGCAGCTCGTCGACGTCCTCGGCGGCGACGCCGCGCCAGTCCGCCTCCTCGGCGGGCCTCTCCTCGACCGCGGTCACGACGCCACCTCCTCCAGGTCGGACTCCTGGGCCAGCAGGTCCCGGTACGCGGGGACCGCCGCGAGCAGCTCCGAGTGGGTGCCGACCGCGGCCAGGGTGCCGTCGACCAGCAGCGCCACCCGGTCGGCCAGCAGCACGGTCGAGGCCCGGTGGGCCACGACCAGCGCCGTGGTGCCGCTGAGCACCCGGCGCAGCGCCTGCTCGACCAGCGCTTCGGTGTGAACGTCCAAGGCCGACAGCGGGTCGTCGAGCACCAGCACCCGCGGCCGGCCCAGCACCGCCCGGGCCAGCGCCAGCCGCTGCCGCTGCCCGCCGGACAGCGTCAGCCCCTGCTCGCCCAGGCGGGTGTCGAGGCCCCAGGGCAGCTCGTGCACGAACTCGGCCTGGGCGACCCGCAGCGCCTCCTCGACCTCGGCGTCGGTCGCGTCGGGCCGGCCGAAGGTGAGGTTCTCCCGGGCGCTGACCGAGAACAGGGTCGGCTCCTCGAACGCGACCGCGACGGCCCGCCGCAGCTGCGCCAGCGGGATGTCGCGGACGTCGGTGTCGTCCAGCAGCACCCGGCCCGCGGTCACGTCGTACAGGCGGGGGATGAGGGCAGTGAGCGTGGTCTTGCCCGAGCCGGTGGCGCCGACCAGCGCGACCGTCTCGCCCGGCGCGATGTCCAGGGTGACGTCGTGCAGCACGTCGTGGTCGGCGCCGGGGTAGCGGAAGCCGGCGCCCTCCAGCCGCAGCCGGCCGGTGATCTCCGGCAGCGGCCGCACCCCGGGCCGGTCGAGCACGGCCGACGGGGTGTCGAGCACCTCGTAGACCCGCTCGGCCGCGGTCTCGGCCTCCTGCGCCTGCGCGGTCAGCCAGCCGAGCGAGTCGATCGGCCACTGCAGCATGAGGAACAGCGAGACGAACGCCACCAGCCCGCCCAGCGTGAGCTGCCCGTGCGCGACCGCGACACCGCCGCCCAGGGTCACCAGCGCCAGCACCACCTGCGGGAAGATCTCCAGCACGGCCCAGAAGTAGGCCAGCACCCGGACCTTCTCCAGCTGGACCTCGCGCAGCTGCCGGGACTGAACCAGGAACCGGCTCAGCACCAGCTTGCGCCGGCCGAAGGAGCGGATGGTGCCGATGCCGCCGGCCGACTCCTCCACGCTCGTGGTCAGCTCGCCGCCGAGGTCCTGGGCCTGCCGCGAGATCTTCGAATAGCGGACCTCGAAGTGCCGGGTGGACAGCACCAGCGGGACCGCGAAGACGACGACGACCAGCGCCAGCGGCCAGTACGAAAAGAACAGCAGGACGCCGACGACCACGCAGACGGTCGAGTTCACCACAAGGAACACCAGCCCGAAGCCGAGGAACCGGCGGATCGTGGCCAGGTCCTCGGTCGCCCGGGACAGCAGCTGCCCGGACTGCCAGCGGTCGTGGAAGGAGACCGGCAGGTCCTGGAGGTGGCCGTAGAGGTCGCGGCGGATGTCGGTCTCGACCCCGAGCGCGGCCTTGCTCATCACCCAGCGGCGGACCAGGACGGCCACCGCCTCCAGCGCGCCCAGCAGCAGGGCCAGCCCGGACAGCGGCAGCAGGGCGCCGCGGTCACCGGTGCGGAGGGCGCCGTCCACGACCCGCTGCGCGATCAGCGGCACCGCGGCCGGGGCCAGCTCCGAGGCCAGGGCGGCGCCGGTCATGATCAGGAATCCGGTCCGGTACGGACGCGCGTACGTCCCGGTGCGCCGGAGGGAACGGTACGGAGATCGGCGCTGGGACACGATGGTTGACGCTAACCCTCCGGCGCCGGCATATCACCTCAGTTTCGCGCTGGGTGGACGTGATCCTGATTGCCCCGGCGCGCCGGCTCAGTGACGGCGGCGGACGCCCAGCAGGATGTCGTCCCAGGACGGGACCGTGGCCCGGCGGGCGCGGTCCTCCTCGCTCTCCATCAGCGGGATCGTGCCGCCGCCGGCCGCGATCTGCCGTACCTCGTCCGCCGGGGGTTCGTCACCCGGGCCGCTGTCCTGGGCGCCGCGGCTGCTGCCGGGCTCGCGGGGGCTGTCCGGGCGGCCGGGCCGGGACCGGGCGTCCCGCATCTGACCGGCCGGGTCGGCCCGGCGGCCGGACGCTGTCTGGGCGTCCCGCGTCTGTGCCGCCGGATCGGCCCGGCGACCCGGCTGGGCGTCGCGACCCGGCTGGATGTCGCGACCCGGCTGGATGCCCCTGGCTGGCTGGGTGTCCCGGCCTGGCTGGGTGTCGCGACCCGGCTGGGTGTCGCGACCCGGCTGGGTGTCGCGGGTCGAGCCTGTGGCGCCGGGGCCTGGGGCGCCCGGGCCTGTGCGCCGTCCGGGCTGGGTGTCGCGGCCCGGGCCCGAGGGTCCGGGGTCGGCGCGGTGGTCGGAGCCGGGGCGCCGTCCGCCGGCGCGGATCTCCTCGAAGCTCGGCCGCCGCTCGTCGGCGGCGGGAGCGGCGGCCGCGGTCGCGGTCGCGGGCGGCGTCGCCTCGCCGCGGTGGGCCCGCCGGCTCGGCTCCCCGGGCCGGCGCTCGACCACCCGCCGGGGCTCCTCGTCGCCGCCTCGGCCCGGCTCGGCCGCAGGGGTCCGGTTCCGCTCGCCCGCCTGCGGCTCCTGGTCTCGGCCCGGCTCGGCCGGACGGCTGCGGTCCCCGCCGGGCTCGGCCGGGCGCGTCGCTTCCGGGATGCGGTTGAGCTCGCTGGGGCGGCTGCGC
>DATDKW010000198.1:0-3180 GCA_036519715.1 Mycobacteriales bacterium | reverse complement strand
GCGTCGACGATCAGGAGTCCTCGACCGCTCGCGTGAAGCTCGGCGGGTGCGGAGGGCGTGGGTGGGAGTCCGCCGGGTGCGCCGTCGCTGACGTCGACCCTGAGCCGGTCGCCGTCGTCCTCCACGAGCAGGTGAACTGGTCCAAGGCCATGAACTACGGCGTTGGTCACCAGTTCGCTGGTGAGGAGCAAGACGGCGTCGAGCAGGTGCGGCGGCCAGTCGGCTGCGAGCGACCTGAGATGGTGTCGGGCGAGTCCGGGGGGCGCCAGGGTGTGGGGAAGTACCTGCGGCTCAGGCCTGTGCACAGCTCCAGCTGACGTGAATGGGCGGTGGTCGGCTGACGTGAATGGGAGGTGGTCGGTTGGTCCATACCCTCGATGGCCGGTCTGACCCGCGCGTTGCGGCTAGCGCTCGCCGGGCGTGACGACGTCCGCTGCACGTTCCGGCTGTTCAGTAAGTGGGTGGTCCTTGCCCAGCCGGCCGGCGTAGCTAAGGAGGAGCGCCATGACGTGCCCGGCGGCTCATCCTGTGACCACGTCAGTTCGGGCCGGTGCGGGTGCGCCGCGCGGCTCTGAAAGTGGCGTGGTCGAGGAGTTGATGGGCGGCCAGCGCGCGGGTTACGACCGACCGGGCGACGTCGGTGAGCCGCAGGTTGTGGTCTCGGGCGTAGCTGCGTAGGACGGCGAAGGACTGGTCCATGTCGAGGTTCCCGTGGTGGGCGAGAACACCCTTGGCCTGTTCGAGCACGACCCGGCTGTCCAGTGCCGTCTGTAGTTGTTCGTTGAGCATGGCTTTGTCGGCGGCGGCCTTGTCCTGCACGAGCGCCACGGACGCGACGTAGGCCAGGGCCTGCGCCAGGCGCAGGTCGTCATCGTTGAGTACGCCGGCGTGGGTGCCGAACAGTCCCATGGCACCCAGCACGTTGTCCCGCAGCCGCAGCGGGACGGCGTGCACGGAGGCGAACCCGGCGTGGGTGGCCGCCGCGGCGAACAGTGGCCAGCGCTGGGTCTCCTGGCGCAGGTCGGCCTCGGTGACCATGCTGCCGGTGTGGTAGCAGTCCAGGCACGGTCCCTGCTCGCGTTGCAGCTGGAAGATCTCCAAGGTGCGGGTCGCTTCCGAGGACGCTGCGACGATGTGCAGCACGCCGTGGCGGTCGGCCAGCAGCAGCCCGGCCGAGGCGACATCGAGCAGCCGCGCGCAGTCCGCCGTCAGCCCGCTGAGCAGGTCGACCGGATCGAGGCCGTCGGCCAGGCTCGTCGCCAGCGACACGAACGCCTCGGTTACGGCCCGCTCCCGGTTCACACTCACGCCGAACCCGCCGTTCCGTCATCGCGCCGGCCATGCCGGCCCGGCCACGCTTCGTCGGAGTCCAGCACCACCCGGCGATCCAGGATGGCCCAGGCGGCCTCGCTGGCGGTTAGGCCTTGGGAGAAGGCGTACGCGCGCAGACGTACCAGCGCCTCAGCCGCGGAGACGTCCAATTGCGCGATGATCATGCCGGTCGCCTGGTAGACCTCGACCCGCTCCAGCGACGCCAACTGTTCCCAGCCGTCGCCACCTTCGCCCGCGGTGGCCCAGTCGACGTCGGCCGTCATCAGGTCCAGCAGCGGCAACGCCGCCAGCTCCGCCGCCCACAGGCCCCCGTCCAAACCGTGATCGGACAGGGGTCCGGGCCGGTTGCGGAATAGGTCCAACGCTCCGACCGGCTTACGGGCGATGGACACCGGAAGCGCGAACACCGCCTGCACCCCCGAGTCGGACACCGCTCGGATGAACGCCGGCCAGCGCTCGCCGCGGTCGGCCACGTCACCGACCAGCACCGGCCGGCCCGACGCGACCGCGTCCAGGCACGGACCTTCACCGAAGGTGAACTGGAATTCGTCCAACCGTCGGCTGAGCGCGCCGCTGGAACCGAAGGTCCCCTGCGTAGCACCGGCGTGCATTAGTGAGATCGCCGCGCCGTCCACCTCCAACAGTTCCACGCACGCCGCGCACAGGCGGTCGGCCGCCGACAGCGCTCCACCTGACCCGACCAGGGCGGCGCCGAGGCCGGCACGCAGCTGCGCATGAATGCTCATCGAGACCTCCTCAGCCGTCAGCCCCTCGTCTACCTGCCCGGATGTAGGAACAGCACACATCCCCAGCCACGGGCGCACCACCACACAGCCAGTTGTCTACGCCGACCTGCCTCTGGCGGCGACTGCAGGACCCGGTCGGCCAGGCGAGCCCGAAGCGGTCCGACACTCAGGCCCGCGACCCGGCCGGGGCGAACACTTCTGCCGTTCGATCAGTGTCGGTCGACGCCGACGTGCCCCGGGCCGGGTACGGCGCACGAAGCCGGGTGCCCGATCGTCGCGGCTGCCAGTCCGAAGGTCGTAGGGGTGTCATGCACCTTCCTCCAGCGGATCCGTGTCCGCCTGGTGTCCAGCCGTCGTAGCAGCCCAAGCTCTGACGGGACGGTCCGAAGTTCGGGGACCCGACCGGTCCGCGACCTGGGTCAGCCCGCTTTGGAACTGTCGACTCGGCGCAAGCCGCGCCGGACAGCTGGTGCTGTACATTCAGATCAACGCGTAAAGCTCCAGATCCCGGCAGCGCGGTCATCACCGAACCAGCGCCGGAGGCTGTAATGCCCATTGTCCGGCCCTCCTCGGCCACTATGCCGTCGTCGGGTACCCGACCCGCTCCGACCGCTCACCCAGGACAAGACGTGACGGCGTCAGCACACCTGGACTCCTCCGGCAGCGCGTCTGATGATCAACTCCGGGCGTCACTGCAGGACCGGTTGGCATTCAGCCAGGCCACCAGCCTCCTCGTCGGCTTGACCGGTTGCACGCCCGAGCGCGCCGCCGACGCCCTTCGGACTATCGCCGGTCAGCTTGACATCCATCCCGCCCGGATCGCACCGCTGTTCCTGGAGCACGTCATGGCGCTGGATGACGAGGACTCCGAGGCCTTTGTCGCGCGGCTGGAGGACGCCGCCCGTGACACGGGCACCAACACCCAGCACCCGGCGGGACCCGGCCGGCCCGAACGTTCGCAGGCCGACCAGTCGGGCGGCCGGGGCGACCTCGCCGCTCACGCCCATCCGTCTCCGGGCCCCGCCGGCGCCTGGTCCAGCACCCCGAGTAGCCCGCAACTGACCGCCACGCCGATCCTCGCCGGCGACCTGAGGGGAGTAAC
>DATDKW010000197.1:0-5707 GCA_036519715.1 Mycobacteriales bacterium | reverse complement strand
GCCGCCGTCGGGCCCTGGGACGAGCTGCGCGCCGGCCACCCGGACGCCGAGGTCGTCGGCGACGGCACCGGCATCCTCACCCCCGGCTTCGTCAGCAGCCACGGGCACTTCTCCGAGGGCCTGGTCACCGGGATCGGCGAGACCCACACCCTGTGGGAGTGGTTCGTCCACGTCGTCGGCCCGATCGAGCCCTTCCTGACCCGCGAGATCGCCTACGTGGGGGCGCTGCTCAAGGGGGCCGAGGCCGCGCTGTCGGGGGTGACCACGGTGGCCGACATGTTCTGCCACGCTCCCGGCCCGGAGCCGGCCACACCCGGCGTGGTCCAGGCCCTGGAGCAGCTGGGGCTGCGCGGCGACGTCTCGTACGGGGCCCAGGACGACAGCAACCCGCGGCCGCTGAAGCTGGTGCTGGCCGAGCACGAGGCGCTGGCGGCGGCGGCCGCGGCGTCCCGGCTGTCCCGGTTCCGGGTCGGGCTGGCGACCGTGCCGGCCTCCTCCGACGAGCTGCTCGGGGCCACCGCCGAGCTGCTGCGGGACACCCCGCGGCTGCACGTGCACCTGCACGAGGTCCGCGAGGAGGTCACCCAGTCCCGGATGACCCGGGGCATGGGCTCGATCGAGTACGCGGCCCGCGCCGGTCTGCTCGACGCCCAGGTCGTGGCCGCGCACTGCGTCTGGCTGGACGACACCGACGTCGGCCTGCTCCGCGCGCACGACGTCGCGGTCGCCCACAACCCGGTGTCCAACATGATCCTGGCCTCGGGCGTGGCCCCGGTGCCGCGGCTGCTGCGCGAGGGCGTCACCGTCGGCCTCGGGCTGGACGGCCCGGCCAGCAACGACAGCCAGGACATGCTGCAGACGATGAAGATCGCGGCCCTGCTGCAGAAGGTGCACCACCTGCAGGCGACCGCGCTCACCGCCCCCCAGGTGCTGGAGCTGGCCACCATCGGCGGCGCCCGGGCGCTCGGGCTGGCCGACTCGGTCGGCTCGCTGGAGGCCGGCAAGCAGGCCGACCTGGTGCTGTTCGCCGAGGCCAGCCCGTCGCTGTCGAACGTGCACGACCCGTACCAGGAGCTGGTCTACTGCGCGTCGCCGCGGGACGTGCACACGGTCTGGGTGGCCGGTCGCCCGGTCGTCCGGGACGGGCGGGCGCTGGGCGTGGACCTGGCCGAGCTGCTGCCGCGGGCCCGGGAGCTGGCCGCCGGGCTCGCCGTCGACGCCGGTCTGGACTCCGAGCTCGCCCGCGGCCATCCGGCGCAACCGGGCAGGTAGCGTACTAGGAGGCCTGTCCCTATTCCGGCAGGAGAAGCGATGACGATCACCCTCCCGGACACCGACGCCGTCGACGAGAACGGCTACGTGCCGGTCATCAGCCTGGCCGGCCTCGACGACCCGGACCGCCGGGCCGAGGTCGCCCGCGAGCTCGGCGCCGCCCTGCGCCGCAGCGGCTTCTACGTGGCCGTCGACCACATCGTCCCGGAGACCGTGTTCGCGCAGCTCAACCAGGCCGCGCTGGAGTTCTTCCACCGGCCCGAGGAGGAGAAGGCGCGCTACGGGCCGTCGCCCGCCGACGCCACCCGCCGGGGTTTCACCTCGCGCTACCGGGCCGCCAGCGGGATCGGCGTGAACACCGACGAGGACGCGGCCGAGGCCTGGGCCCTCAACCCGTACGACGAGTCGCTGGGCTGGCGGGACCTGCAGGCCCTGCCGCCGCGCTACCGGTCGGCCTTCGTGCACCCGAACAAGATTCCGGACACCCCGGGCTTCCGGGCCGCGGCGCTGGCCTACTTCGCCGCGATGGAGAGCCAGATCTTCACCCTGCTGGCGCTGCACGCGCTGGACCTCGGGCTGGAGCCGGACCACTTCACCCGGCTGTGCGCCGGCGCGATGACCAACCTGGTCGTCAACCACTACCCGGAGCAGAGCAAGACCCCGCTGCCGGACCAGAGCTGCCTGGGCCCGCACACCGACCTGGGCGTGATGACCGGGCTGCTGCACTCCGGGCAGCGCGGCCTGCAGGTCGTCGACCGGGAGAACCCGACGGCCTGGATCCCGGTGCCGACCGTGCCCGGCGGCCTGGTCGTCAACGCCGGCGACCTGCTCGTGCTCGTCTCCGGCGGCCGCTACCGGTCCGCGCTGCACCGGGTGGTCTGCGCGGAGAAGGCGGAGCGGATCTCGGTGCCGGTGTTCGTGCAACCGGCGCCGCAGACGATCGTCGGGCCGGCGCTGCCGCCGGCGCCCGGCACCGAGCCCGGCCGCCCGGTCGAGTTCGGCGACTACTTCGCCGAGCGCATCGGGATGATGTACGCCGAGCCGGAGCACTGACTTGGCCGCTCCGTCGGTGCCGGCGCCCGCGGGGGCGGCCGAGCTGATCGCGGTGGAGGAGGACCAGCCGGTCCGGCGCCGGCGCCGCGGCCCGCTGGCCCTGCTGCGCCTGGCGGTGCCGCCGTTCCTGCTGTTCGTGCTGGTGATCGGGCTCTGGTATCTGGTGAGCTACCAGATCCTGGACACCCAGCGCCGGTTCCTGCTGCCGCCGCCGCACCGGATCGTGAAGGTCGCGTTCCTGGACCGGGGCAACTTCGAGGTGCTGATCCGGGCCCTGGGGCTGTCGGCCGGGGTGGCCATGATGGGGCTGGCGGTCGCCGCCGTGCTCGGCATCGGCCTGGCCGTGCTGATGAGCCAGGCCCGCTGGATCGAGCGGGCGGTCTACCCGTGGGCGGTCGTGCTGCAGACCATCCCGGTGCTGGCGCTGGCCCCGCTGATCGGCTTCTGGTTCAACTTCGGCCTGTTCAGCCGGACGCTGGTGTGCGTGCTCATCGCGATCTTCCCGATCATCAGCACGACGCTGTTCGGGCTGCGCGGGGTCGACCGGGCCGACCACGACCTGTTCACCCTCTACGGGTCGAGCCGGGGCAAGCGGCTGCGCAAGCTGGAGTGGCCGGCCGCGCTGCCGGCCATCTTCGCCGGGCTGCGGATCGCGGCCGGGCTGTCCGTGATCGGCGCGATCGTCGGCGACTTCTTCTTCAAGCAGGGCGCGATCGGCATCGGCCAGCTCATGGACATCTACCGGCAGAGCCTGCGCTCGGAGCAGCTGTTCGGGGCGGTGATCCTGGCCTCGCTGCTCGGGCTGGTGGTGTTCTGGATCTTCGGCTGGCTGGCCCACCGGGTCGTCGGCTCCTGGCACGAGACCGCCGCCGGCGAGCCCCTCTCGGAGTAGCCCGGTCCCCGGCCCCGGCCCCGGCACCGGACGGGCCGGCCGCGGCCGGTCGCCACGGCCGGCCCGTCCGCCGGTGCGCGGGGAGTGCTTACTTCACCCCGATGGACTGGTCGATGAACTCGTTGGTGACCATCTGGTCCGGGGTCAGCCCCTGCTTCACCGGCGTCTTCTGGGCCGCGAAGATGGGCGTGACGATGGTCAGGATGCGCTGCACCCGGGTCATGTCGAAGTCACCGACCGCGGTGTTGCGGCCGTTGCCGATGATCCCGTTCTTCTTCATGGCCTGGAACGCGGCGTCGCCCTGCTCCTTGCTGTAGCCGAAGGACTTCGGCATCCCCTTGTTGACCGCGCCGATGAAGGTGTTGGTCGGGCCCGGGTCCTTGTAGTAGCCGGCCGTGGAGCGCTGCATGATCGGCACCAGCTTCTTCAGGCACGGCGCCAGCTCGGCCTTGCGGTCCGGCCGGATGGTCAGCGTCTCCGGGTAGACCGGGTAGCCCGAGTTGGCGATCAGCTGGTACGCCACCGGCTTGCCCCACACGCTCGGGTCGTTCTCGTACCGCAGCACCTCGTTGGTGACGAAGCCCTGCTGCACGATGGAGCCCTTGGAGGCCGCCCACGCCGCCGGCTGCCCGTCGTACGTGGGCGCGACCTGCTTGGGCCGGAGCAGGCCGGCTCCGAGCAGGTAGGCCATGTAGGTCGCACCCTGGAAGTAGATGACCCTGGTGTCCGTCTGGCCGATGTCGGCGACCGTGCTGAACTCCGGATGCTGCTTCGGGTCCCAGAGCAGCACGACCGGGCTCAGGTCGAGCGGGGCGAACACCGACAGGACCGGCTTGCCGCTGCCGCTGACCTGGGCGAGCTGGTCGAGGTCGGCGCCACCGAAGGTGACCGAGTTGTCGGTGTACAGCAGCGAGGTGGACGGGGTGAAGTTGTTGGCCGGGCCGCCCGCGCGGATCTGGATCTTCACGCCGGTGTCGGTGCCGTTGTCCACGAGCGCGCCGGTCACGGTGTTCTTGTTGCCGTCGATGGTCGGGTTGGCGCCGACCAGCCGGTAGAGGCCGCCGTATTCGGCCTGGGCCCACCAGTTGGTCTGGAAGACCACGGTGTCGGGGCAGACGCCCTTCAGCTCACTCGGTCCGCCGGCGGCGGCGCTGGCCGAGGCGGCCTGGCCGCCCTCGGCGGTGCTGGAGTTGGTGCACCCGGCGGCGATGACCGCGGTGACCGCGGCGACCGCGGTCACGACGAACCGCCGGGACTTGCGTGCTCGCATGGCTCTCCTGTTCAGGGGTGGGAACCGCTCGGCTCTGGCTCGTCAGGCCCCCGTAGCCGGGCCGAGACCCGGGCCGTCAGCGCGGTGAACTCAGCGGTGAAGCGGAGCCCGCGGGAACGCGGGTAGTCGAACGGCACCGGGAAGTCCGCGATGATGCGCCCGGGCCGCGGCGACATGAGCACCACTCGGGAGGAGAGGAAGACGGCCTCGGCGACCGAGTGGGTGACGAACAACCCGGTGAACCGCCGGGTCGCGTAGAGCCGGAGCAGCTCGTCGTTGAGCCGCTCCCGGGTGAGCTCGTCCAGCGCACCGAACGGCTCGTCGAACAGGAGCAGGTCGGGGTCGAGCAGCAGGGCCCGGGCCAGCGACACCCGCATCCGCATCCCGCCGGACAGCATCCGCGGCAGGTGTCGCTCGAAGCCACGCAGGCCGACCAGGTCGATCGCGTCCTGCACCCGGTGGCGGCGTTCCCGCTTGGACAGCTCCTTCAGCTCCGCCGGCAGCTCGATGTTGCGGGCGACGGAACGCCAGGGCAGCAGCGTCGGGTCCTGGAAGACGTAGCCGACGCCGCCGGGGGCGACCTCCACGCGGCCCGCGGTCGGCTTGCTCAGCCCGGCCGCCATCCGCAGCAGTGTGCTCTTGCCGCAGCCGGACGGGCCGACGATCGCCACGAACTCGCCCCGGCGCACGGACAGGTCGATGCCGGTGGTGGCCAGGGTGCCGTTGGCGAACCGCTTCGCCACGCCGGAGAACTCCAGCGCGGTCGGCAGCGTCACCGAAGCCCGGGCTGGGACGCCGCCGTCCATGAGAAACCTCGACCCTTCTCCGACTTACTGCCAGTGATCAAATACCTACCTTCGTCACGACATGTATCCGACTAGGACGGGATCAGGTCACTTGTGGACGACCGTACCCAACAAGACGCCTGTACGGGCTAGCTGTCCTGACTCGACAGGTTGTTGACGGTGGTCAGGCGGCGAGGCGGCTGATGGGAGGTTGTCCGGCGGCGGCGGTGTGTCCTCGGTGAGTGTTGTAGTGGTGGAGGAAGTCGTCAAAGGCGGCGGTGCGCTGTTGGGTGTTGTGCCAGGGCTGGGCGTAGGCCCATTCGGTGAGCAGGGTGCGGTTGAATCGCTCGGCCTTGCCGTTCGTCCACGGACAGCCCGGCTTGATGAACTTGCGTTTGATCTGCAGGGCGCCGCAGACCGCGGCCCAGTCGGCAG
>DATDKW010000196.1:0-20586 GCA_036519715.1 Mycobacteriales bacterium | reverse complement strand
GATGGAAGCGAACAAGCTCACCACCAAGAGCCAGGAGGCGCTGTCGGCCGCCGTCCGGCACTCCGTCGACCGGGGCAACCCCTCGGTCGAGCCGACCCACCTGCTCGGCGCGCTGCTGGAGCAGACCGACGGCACCGCCGGGTCGCTGCTGCGCGCGGTGGGTGCCGACCTCACCGACATCCGGGCCGAGAACGATGCCCTGCAGGGCCGGCTGCCGAGCGCGAGCGGGTCGACCGTGGCCGCGCCGCAGTTCGGCCGCGACCTGCACAAGGTCATCACGGCGGCCGTGAAGCAGGCCGAGGAGCTGGGCGACGAATACCTGTCGACCGAGCACCTGCTGGTCGGGCTGGCCTCCGACGGCGGCCCGGTGGCCGGGCTGCTGACCCGCCACGGCGCCACCGCGGACGCCCTGCTGGCCGCGTTCGCGCAGGTGCGCGGTTCGGCCCGGGTCACCTCGCCCGACCCCGAGGGGACGTACCAGGCCCTGGAGAAGTACGGCGTGGATCTCACCGCGGCGGCCCGGGACGGCAAGCTCGACCCGGTCATCGGCCGCGACGTCGAGATCCGCCGGGTCGTGCAGGTGCTGTCCCGGCGGACCAAGAACAACCCGGTGCTGATCGGCGAGCCCGGCGTGGGCAAGACCGCGGTCGTCGAGGGCCTGGCCCAGCGGATCGTGGCCGGCGACGTGCCGGAGTCGCTGCGGGACAAGCGCCTGGTGGCGCTGGACCTGGGCGCGATGGTCGCGGGCGCGAAGTACCGCGGTGAGTTCGAGGAGCGGCTCAAGGCCGTCCTCAACGACATCAAGGAGTCCAACGGCCAGGTCGTCACGTTCATCGACGAGCTGCACACGGTCGTCGGGGCGGGCGCGGCCGAGGGCTCGATGGACGCCGGCAACATGCTCAAGCCCATGCTGGCCCGCGGCGAGCTGCGGATGGTCGGCGCGACCACGCTGGACGAATACCGGCAGCGGATCGAGAAGGACCCGGCCCTGGAGCGCCGCTTCCAGCAGGTGCTGGTGGGCGAGCCGTCGGTCGAGGACACCATCGGCATCCTGCGCGGTCTCAAGGGCCGGTACGAGGCCCACCACCAGGTCCAGATCGCGGACTCCGCGCTGGTCGCGGCCGCGACCCTGTCCGACCGCTACATCACCGCCCGGTTCCTGCCGGACAAGGCGATCGACCTGGTCGACGAGGCCGCGTCCCGGCTGCGGATGGAGATCGACTCCCGGCCCGTGGAGATCGACGAGCTGCAGCGCGCGGTGGACCGGCTCCGGATGGAGGAGCTGGCCCTGGAGGGCGAGTCCGACGAGGCCAGCAAGGAGCGGCTGGAGCGGCTGCGCCGCGACCTGGCCGACAAGCAGGAGCAGCTCAACGCGATGACCTCCCGCTGGGAGCGGGAGAAGTCCGGCCTCAACCGGGTCGGCGAGCTGAAGAAGCAGCTCGACGACCTGCGCGGGCAGGTCGAGCGGGCTCAGCGCGAGGGCGACCTCACCACCGCCTCGCAGCTGCTCTACGGGCAGATCCCGGCGCTGGAGAAGGACCTCGCGGCCGCGTCCGAGGCGGCCGAGGCCGAGACCTCGGCCATGGTCAAGGAGCAGGTCGGCCCGGACGACGTGGCCGACGTGGTCTCGGCCTGGACCGGCATCCCGGCCGGCCGGCTGCTGGAGGGCGAGACGGCGAAGCTGCTGCGGATGGAGGACGAGCTCGGCAAGCGGGTCGTCGGCCAGTCCCGCGCGGTCATCGCGGTGTCCGACGCGGTCCGGCGGGCCCGGGCCGGCGTGTCCGACCCCGACCGGCCGACCGGCTCGTTCCTGTTCCTCGGCCCGACCGGCGTGGGCAAGACCGAGCTGGCCAAGGCGCTGGCCGACTTCCTGTTCGACGACGAGCGGGCGATGGTCCGCATCGACATGAGCGAGTACGGCGAGAAGCACAGCGTGGCCCGCCTGGTCGGTGCCCCGCCCGGCTACGTCGGCTACGAGCAGGGCGGTCAGCTGACCGAGGCGGTGCGGCGCCGGCCGTACAGCGTGGTGCTGCTGGACGAGGTCGAGAAGGCCCACCAGGACGTCTTCGACGTGCTGCTGCAGGTGCTGGACGACGGGCGGCTGACCGACGGCCAGGGCCGCACGGTCGACTTCCGCAACACCATCCTGATCATGACCTCCAACCTGGGCTCGCACCTGATCGCCGACCCGACGCTGCCGGAGTCGTCCAAGCAGGACGCGGTCATGCAGGTGGTGCGGTCGCACTTCAAGCCGGAGTTCCTCAACCGGCTCGACGACCTGGTCGTGTTCGACGCGCTGGACACCGAGGAGCTGGCCGCGATCGTCGGGATCCAGGTCCGGGCGCTGGCCAAGCGGCTGGATGCGCGGCGGCTGACGCTCGAGGTCACCGACGCGGCCCAGGAGTGGCTGGCGCTGACCGGCTTCGACCCGGTGTACGGGGCCCGGCCGCTGCGGCGGCTGGTGCAGTCCGCGATCGGCGACCGGCTGGCCAAGGCCCTGCTGGCCGGCGAGATCCGGGACGGGGACACGGTCGTGGTCGACCTGCTGGAGGACCGCTCCGGTCTCTCGGTCCGGCCGGCGACCCCGGTCACCGTCTGACGGTCCCCCGGCGGCCCTCACCCCTGCCGGTTGAGGGCCTCCGGACTTCACGCCCCCCACCCCTTCGGGTGGGGGGCGTTGTCGTCTCATTGGCCCTCAGCTTGCTCGGGTCTCTGTCATTCCCTTCAGGAGCCAGTGCAGGCTGCGGGTGAAGCTGGCCGCGGTCCACTCGTCGGATCCGCCGGCGAAGGCGGCGAAGCCGATCGCATGGACGATCAGCACCCGCCGCGCTTCCGGCACGTCCGCCACCCCGGCCTCGCCGAGCAGCCTGTCCAGGATCTCGCCCAGCCGTACGGCGTTCGGTCCGCGCGCGCCCTGCCGCTGCAGGAACAGCGGCACCAGTTCCGGATGCGCGGTGAGCGTGCGGTACGTGCTGGTCATCATCGCCTCGATGCCGTCCGTCTCCACCGCGGCCAGCAGGTCGTCCAGCAGCTGGTCGAGCAGGTCGGTCTTGTCGGCGACGTGCGAGTAGAGCGCGTTGGGGGCGACGTCGAGGCGGCGGGCCAGCGCCCGCATGGACAGCGCGCCGGCGCCGTCTTCGGCGACGATCTCCCGGGCCGCGGCCAGCACCGCCGTCCGGGTCAGTCCGGCCCGCTGCCCCGGTGATCGCATTGGACAACTGTACGCCGTCCAGCTAAGCTGGACACCGTACAGCTTACCGAGGAGGTCGTCGTGATCCGTGGAACTGCTGCCGGAGTCCCGTACGTGGCGTTGCCGCCGGAGACGGGTCGGGCCGGCGCGCCCGCGGTCGTCGGCTGGCACCTGATGGACCCGCCGCGGTCGGAGGCGGCGCTCGCGGCCGCGCTGCCGCTGGCCGGGCTGGACGCCTGGCGGATCTACCTGGGGCTGCCGCTGACCGGGGAGCGCGCGCCCGCGGGCGGGCTGGAGAAGTACGCGTACCAGGACGCGGTGCTCAACGTCTTCGGGCCGATCGGGTTCGGGGCGGCGGCCGAGTTCCCGGCGGCGTACGCGGCGCTGCGGCGGGAGCTCCGGCTCGGGGACAAGCTGGCCGTGCTCGGCGGCTCGCACGGGGCGCTGGTCGCCCAGCAGGTCGCCACCGCCACGCCGGTCGACGCCATCGTCCTGGTCAGCCCGGTGACCCGGCTGCGCGCGGTGGTCACCGCCAACCAGCGGCGCTACGGCGTGACCTACGAGTGGACGCCGCCGGCCGACTACGTCGCCGCCACCTTCGACTTCGTCGCCCGGGCGGCGGAGCTGACCGCGCCGACGCTCCTGGTGGTCGGCGAGCACGACGATCGCGACGGCGTGCTGGAGCCGGCCGCGGCGCTGCACGCGGCGCTGTCCGGGTCGCGGCTGGAGACGGTGCCGGGCATGGCCCACGCGCTGGCCGAGGAGCCCGGCCTGGAGCCGGCGCCGCAGACCGCGCACGCCGCCGCCGTGGACCGGATCGCCGCCACCTGGCTCCGCCCCCACCTGACCTGAGCGGGCTCAGCCTCGGGAGGTGGCGTCGAGGGTGGACAGGCGCAGTCGGGCCGCCCCGCTCAGCCCGGTCCAGGCGAACGGCGCTCAGAGCCCGTCCCGGATGCAGGTCCGGAGCTCGGCCTGGCCGGGACGGTGACCCAGCCGGTCCTCGCAGTCCCGGATGGTGCGCAGGCCCTGCCAGCCCAGCGACAGCGCGATGGTCAGCGCCACCAGCCCGGCGACCAGGCCGACGCCCGCGCGGGCCCGGCCGAACGCGCGGTCGCCGCGGGTCAGCACCAGCCCGATCGCGCCCAGCACCACCGCCACCGCCCCGAGCAGCACACCGGGATAGACCAGCAGGCCGAACGGGATGGCCAGGATCCCGATCACCAGCGCCGCGGTCGCCAGCCGGCTCTGCCGCGGGAAGCGAATCCCGGTCTCGGCCTCGCCCGGCCTCAGGTCAGGGTCGATGGACACGGGCACAGTGTGCAGCCTCGACCACGCTCCGGCGGGCGAGCCCGGCGGCGTGTCCGGCCTGACCGGGTTCGGTCGATCGTGATGCCCGGAGCGGTACGGTGCCGCTCCCGCGGGGCATCCATACCTCGGGAACGACCGTCGCAGTCAACGATGACACCGATCCCCGTGGAGGGACGATGAGCACCCCATACGACCCGGGCCGACCCGAAGACCGACCGGCCGACCAGCCCGACTATCCGGCCGCGACACCGCAGTATCCGCAGGGTCAGGGCGAGACGACCCGCCAGGGCTACCCGCCGGCGCCGGACGGGAGCCAGCAGGGCTGGGGCTCCCAGGGCTCCGAGGCGTACGGCCAGCAGGCCAACCAGCCGGACTACGGCCAGGGCGGTCAGGGCTACGGGCAGGGCGGCCAGGACTACGGCCAGCAGAACCAGGGCTATGGCCAGGGGCAGGGCTACGGCCAGGGGCAGGGTTACCCGCAGGGCCAGGGCTACCCGCAGGGCGAGGGTTACCCGCAGGGCCAGGGCTACCCGCAGGGCGAGGGTTACCCGCCGGGTCAGGGCTACCCGCAGGGCGGCCAGGACTACGGCCAGGGCGGCCAGCAGTACGGCCAGGGCGGCCAGCCCTATGCCGGCGGCCCGGGCGGCGGCCCGGGCGGCGGCTACGGCAACGCCCCGTCCTACTCCAACGCCCCGGCGTACTCGAACGAGGGCTTCGGCACCCCGCCCGGCGGCCGCGCCAACCTGACCGCGCCGCAGGAGGTCGTCCGGGCCACCCAGCTGATGTTCGTCCGGGTGGCGATCGGCCTGATCAGCGCGATCATCACGTTCGCATCCGGGGACGCGATCAAGACGTCGATCCGGGACCGGGACCCGTCGCTCACCGCCGACCAGGTCAACTCCGCGTACGCGGTGGGCGTGGCCGTGGCCATCGTGTTCGGCGTGATCTTCGCGGCGCTCTACATCCTGCTGGCGATCCAGGTCCGCAAGGGCAAGAACTGGGCCCGGATCGTCACCTGGGTGCTGGCCGGCCTGGGCGTGCTCAGCGGCCTGCTCGGGCTGTTCGGCACCGGCACCGGCCTGGAGAAGGTCATCGCGGTGCTGCTGCTGCTCGTCGACGCGGCGATCATCGTGCTGCTGACCCGCAAGCCCGCCAACGACTACTTCTCGGCCATGAAGGGCCCGCGCTACTAGAGCGGGTCAGAGGAAGTCGAGCGCGGGCCGGGTGCCGTCGAGGACCCGGCCCGCCTCGGTGTCCAGCACCCGTTCCAGCAGGGTGCCGTAGACGGACCGGAAGTCGGTGGTGACCTTGAGGTCGCCGTCGTCGAGCGCGGTCAGGCTCGGCTGGTCGCCGTAGAACCCGCCGCGGACCGCCGCCCCGGCCACGAACAGCGGGCCGGCGGTGCCGTGGTCGGTGCCCTGGCTGGCGTTGGCGCCGACCCGCCGGCCGAACTCGGAGTAGACCGCGACGACCACGCCCGGGGTATCGGTCAGGAACCCGGAGACGGCCTGGTCCAGCTCGCCCAGCAGCCGGGACTGAGTGCCCTTCTCGTCGGCGTGGGTGTCGAAGCCGCCCAGGCTGACCGCGTAGACCCGGGTCGGGACGCCGGCCTTGACGCAGCGGGACACGATCGCGAGCTGCCGGGCCAGCGCGCTCTGCCCCCCGGCGGACGCCCCCTGGGCCTGGTTGTCGTCGTCGGCCTCGGTCCCGGCCGCGGCCTCCAGGGGCGGCCCGAAGGTCGCGGTCGCCGACAGCAGCGTGCCGGTGGCCCGGGCCGCCAGCGCCTGCGCCGGCGGATCGGTCGGGTCCACTGTGGACAGCGCCCGGACCCCGGCGCCGAGCGGGCCCGCGGGCGCCGCGAAGGACGTCAGCGGCAGCGCCACCCCGGTCCCCTTCGCCCCGACCGCGAGCGGCGGCAGGGTCGCGCCGACCGACACCACCCGCAGCGGGTCGGGCCCGGTCGCGTCCAGCCAGCGCCCGATCCAGCCGGTGGCGGCCGGGTGGTCGGGCGAGCCGGTCTGCCAGATGTCCATGGACCGGAAGTGGCTGTGGTCCGGCCTGGGGTAGCCGACGCCGCGCACGATCGCCAGCGTCCCGTCGTCCCAGAGCTTCTTGAAGCCGGTCATGGCCGGGTTGAGGCCGAGCTGGTCGTCCAGAGCCAGCACCTCGTCGGCGCCGTACGCGAGGTCGGGGCGGGCGTCGTGGTAGGCGCCGTCGGAGTACGGGACGAGGGTGCCGAGGCCGTCGTTGCCGCCGTACAGGGTGACGAGGACCAGCACGCCGGCGTCGGGCGGGCGGGTCCCGGCCCGGTCGGCGACGTCCCGCCAGCCGATCGTGCCGGCGCCGGCGGCCAGCGCGACGCCGCCGGTCACCCCGGAGGCGAGCAGGAACTTGCGTCGGGTCAGCGAGTTCACGTCAGGTCACCGGACCAGGTATTCGGGGCTGATCAGCGCGAGCGTGACCAGCCGGGCGGGATCGGCGGCGGCGCCCGTCAGCGCGGCCAGGGTGCGCGGGGTCCAGGCGTCCACGCCGAGCAGGTGGGCGGCCGCCTCGGGGCTGGTGATCCCGCTCAGGTCGGCCTTCGCCGCGGCGGCGGCGGCGAAGGTCAGCCGCTCCCGGGTGGCCGCGGTGGACAGCCAGGCCACCCCGCCGGGCCAGCCGCCCACGCTCGGCGGCCGGAACGGCACCTGCCCGAGCGCCTCCAGCGTGGCCAGCAGCTCCCGGCCCGCCCTGCCCTCCCGCGGCACGGTCAGCCCGAGCGCCCGGTGCACGCCCACGACGTACTCGACCGGGGACGCCACCAGGGACGACCGGTCGGCCCGGAAGCCCGGGTCCAGGAACATCGCCCGCAGCAGCGCGGTCACGTCCCGCCCCGGCCCGTACGCGGCCAGCAGCCGCGTCCGGGTCGCCGCCGGCAGGGTCGCGGAGCCGTGCCGGGCCCAGAGCCGGGTGGCCACGTGCGCGGCCGACTCCGGCCGGGCGGTGAGCAGGTCGACCAGCCCCCGGTCGTCCAGGTCGGCGGTCACGCCCAGCACGGTCTTGCTGCCGTCGTCGTGCTGCCTGGGCACCGGAGCGGCGGCGACCCGGGCCCGGTCGACCCGCCAGCCGGTCAGCGCCCGGGCCGCCTCCCGGACGTCGGCCTCGGAGTAGTGCCCGACCCCGAGCGTGAACAGCTCCATCAGCTCCCGGGCCAGGTTCTCGTTGGGCCTGCCCTTCTTGTTGCGCTGGCCGTCCAGCCAGACCAGCAGGGCCGGGTCGCGGACCATGGCCCGGGCCAGCTCCCGGAAGTCGCCCCGGCCCTTGGCGCGCAGCGTCTCGTTCTGGGCCAGCATCATCGCCGGGCTGCGGACCTTCTGGATCGAGGTCGCCCAGTGGCCGTGCCAGCTGAACGTGAGCCGCTCCACCAGCGGCTGCCGGACCCGGACCATCCGGTCCAGCCACCACAGGGCCAGCGCCTGCGACCGGGCCCGGATCTCCCGCTTGTACGCGCGGGCGTCCGCCCCCTGGGTCGGCCGCTCCGGCTCGCCGCCCAGGTCCGGCGGCGGGGTCGCGGCGGCACCCGGGTCCGGGCCCGGGTGCAGCAGTGCCGCCACCGTCGCCTCGTACCCGCGCGCGGTGGCCGCCTCGACCTCGGCCCCGGTGGTCCCGAAGCCGGTCCGCCGCAGCAGCAGCGCCACGTCACTCATGCCCGGCACCCTGCCGGACCGACGTTCGAGGAAGGTCAGGGCATATCGCGCAGGCGGTTCGGGCAACGTCCTGACATGACTGCTCTCGTCACCGGGGGGACCTCGGGCATCGGAGCCGCGTTCGCCCGGCAGCTGGCCGCCGAGGGCACCGACCTGGTCCTGGTGGCCCGGGACGTCGACCGGCTGGAGGGGACCGCGGCCTCGCTGCAGTCCGCGTACGGGGTCGAGGTCGAGGTCCTGCCGGCCGACCTCGCCGTCGAGGCCGGGACCGAGCCGGTGCGGGCCCGGCTGGCCGACCGCGGCCGGCCGGTCGACCTGCTGGTGAACAGCGCCGGGATCGGGCTGCGGGGGAAGTTCTGGGAGACGCCGCTGGCCGATCAGGAGCGGATGTTCCACCTCAACTGCACGGCCGTGCTGCGGCTCTCGCACGCGGCGCTGGGCGCGATGGTGCCGCGCGGGCGCGGCGACATCGTCGTGGTCTCCTCGGTCTCCGGGTTCGCGCCGGCCGTCCGCGGCTCGTACGGCGCCAGCAAGGCCTGGGCCACCGCATTCGCCGAGTCATTGTCCGGGCAGCTGGCCGGCACCGGGGTGCACGTGTCGGCGGTCGCGCCCGGGTTCGTCCGGACCGAGTTCCACGGCCGGGCCGGGCTGGACATGTCGAAGCAGCCCGGCTTCCTGTGGCTGGACGCCGAGACCGTGGCCGCGACCGCGCTGCGCGACCACCGGGCCGGCAAGGTGCTCAGCGTGCCGGGCGTCCAGTACAAGGTCCTCGTGGCCGCGTCCCGGCTGGTGCCGCCGCCGGTGGCTCGCCGCGTGACCGACATGTTCCGCCGCCGGACCCTCTAGCCCAGGATCAGCTCCGCCAGCTCGGCCCGGTGCTGGGACGGGGTGCCGTCGAAGGAGGCGATCCACTGCGCCCGCTTGTAGTAGCGGTGCAGCGGGTGGTCCCAGGTGAACCCGATCCCGCCCATCGACTGGATGGCGTCCTCGCAGCCGCCGACCGCGGCCCGGGCCGCCGCCACCGCCGCCGACGCGACCGCCTCGTCCTGGGCCGGGTCGTCCACGGCCACGCACCACGCCGCCCGGTAGGCCAGCGACCGGGCCAGCGCCAGCGCGGTGTAGACGTTGGCCAGCCGGTGGGACACCCCCTGGTACGAGCCGATCGGCCGGCCGAACTGGGTCCGCGTCTTCGCGTGCTCCACGGCCAGGTCCAGCGCCCGCTGGGTCAGCCCGGCGGCCTCGCAGGCCAGCAGGGCCAGCGAACGGCGCCGTACGTCCCGCAGCACCACGCCGGCGTCCGCGTCCAGCCGCTCGGCCGGCGTGCCGTCCAGCCGCAGCTCACCCAGCCGCCGGGTGGCGTCCACAGTGGACAGCAGGTGGACGGCCTCGGGGTGGTCGGTCAGGTCGACCCGGAACAGCGTGACCCGGTCCTGCTCGCGGGCCACCACCACCGCGGTCGCGGCCGCGCCCAGGTCCGGCACCGCGCGCTTGACCCCGGTCAGCCGCCAGCCGTCGACGTCGTCGTCGGCCCGGCAGGAGACCGTGCCGGCCGCCTCCCGCAGCGTCCGGGCGGCGTCGTCGGCCCAGGCCAGCGTGGCCGGCCGGTCCGGCGGGCCGCCGAGCGTGGGTCCGGCCAGCGCGACGCTGGTGAACCAGGGCGCCGGCAGCAGCGCGTAGCCGGCCTCCTCGGCCAGCACGGCCTGCTCCAGCAGGTCGAGCTCGGGGTCGAGCCAGCCCAGCTCGGTCAGCTCCTTCCACACCGCCGGGTCCCAGCCGTCGCCGTCGGCCAGCGCGGCCACCCGGTCGGCGGGATAGCGGTCGGCCAGCCACTCGCGGGCGGCGGCCCGGAGCATCTCCTGCTCCTCGGAGAACGCGAAGTCCACTGTGTACCGTCCTAACGCGACCGGGGCAGGCCGAGCACGCGCTCGGCGACGATGTTGCGCAGGATCTCCGAGGTGCCGGCCTCGATGGTGTTGCCGCGGCTGCGCAGCTGCTGGTATTGCCAGAACCCGTTCCAGAACCCGCCCTCGCCGTTGAGCTGGCTCTCGGCGCCGAGCAGCTCCCGGGCCAGCGCGGTCAGCCGCTGGTTGGCCTCGGACC
This sequence comes from Mycobacteriales bacterium, assembly GCA_036519715.1. Classification (GTDB taxonomy): domain Bacteria; phylum Actinomycetota; class Actinomycetes; order Mycobacteriales; family CADCTP01; genus CADCTP01. The sequence continues at coordinate 10,302 of DATDKW010000196.1, read as the reverse complement.
AGTGCAGCTTGGCCACCGAGCCCTCCGGCCCGGGCACGCCCGTGCGCATCAGCGCGGCCAGCGACCGGTAGTTGGTGAAGCGCAGGCCCTGCAGGTCCACGTACAGGTCGGCGATGCGGTCGCGGACCAGCGGGTCGCCGGCCGCGCCGGTCTTCTGCGCGGTCGTGACCAGCCGCCGGAACAGCGCCTCCAGCCGCGCGGTCAGCGCGAAGCCGAGGGTGCCGCGCTCGTGCAGCAGCGTGGTCATCGCGACGCTCCAGCCGGCGCCGATCTCCCCGACCACGTTGGACACCGGCACCCGCACGTCGGTGAAGAACACCTCGTTGAACTCGGGGTCGCCGGTGATCTGGCGCAGCGGGCGGACGTCGACGCCGTCCGAGTGCATGTCCACCAGCAGGTACGTCAGGCCGCGGTGCTTCTGCGAGCCCTCCTCGGACCGGGTCAGCAGGATGCAGTAGTCCGCCACGTGCGCGTACGACGACCAGACCTTCTGGCCGGTGACCACGAACTCGTCGCCCTCCCGGACCGCGCGGGTGCGGACGCTGGCCAGGTCGGAGCCGGAACCGGGCTCGGAGAAGCCCTGGCAGAAGATCGTCTCGCCGGACAGGATGCCGCGCAGGTGGGCTTGCTTCTGCTCCGGCGTGCCGTGGGCGATGATCGTCGGGCCGGCCATCCCCAGCCCGATCACCCCGACGTGGTCGGGGGCGTCGATCCGGGCCGTCTCCTCCAGGTAGATGCCCTGGTACGTGGGGGGCAGGCCGCGCCCGCCGTACTCCTTGGGCCAGGTCAGGCCGGCGTAGCCGGCGTCGAACAGGGCCCGGGTCCAGCGCCGGGCCTCGGCGAAGTCCCACCGCCCCACGTGCGGGTCGCGGTCGCCCCAGTCGGACGGCAGCTCGGCGGCCAGCCAGCTGCGCAGCTCGGCGCGGAACGCGGCCTCGTCGGGGCTGTCCCGGAAGTCCACGGCGACCTCCTTCAACGGCTTGTCCTTCCCGGCACCCTACCGGCGGGTAGCGGGTCCGCGCGCCTAGTCTTCCCGCGTGACCTACCGGGACCAGCTGCGGGACCTGATCACCGAGATCGCGGTCGTGCACGGACGGGTGACGCTGTCCAGCGGGCGGGAGGCCGACTGGTATCTGGACCTGCGCCGGGTCGCGCTGCACCACGCCGGCGGGCCGCTGGTCGGCCGGGCCATGCTCGACCTCACCGCGCACTGGTCGTACCAGGCCGTGGGCGGGCTGACGCTGGGGGCGGACCCGGTCGCGACCGCGATGCTGCACGTGTCGGCGGCGGGCGGCGGTGCGCCGCTGGACGCGTTCATCGTGCGCAAGGAGGGCAAGGCCCACGGGCTGCAGCGCCGGATCGAGGGGCCGGACGTGGCCGGGCGCCGGGTGCTCGCGGTCGAGGACACCTCCACCACCGGCTCGTCCGTGCTCACCGCGGTCGACGCCCTGCAGGAGGCCGGGGCCGAGGTGGTCGGGGTGGCGGTCGTCGTCGACCGCGGTGCCGGCGCCGCGGTGCGCGCCGCAGGCCTCGCGTACGAGTCGGTGTTCTCTCTCAGCGACCTCGGGCTGAGCTAGACCTCGGTGGTGCTGCCGCCGGTGGTGGTGCGGCGGGTGGCCATCAGGCCGACGCCGCCGAGGACGATGTTGAGTCCGCGGGCGGGCGCGTTGGAGTAGGACATGTGGTCCCCGCCGGCCGGCTGGTCGCCGGCCCCCCGTACGAGGCTCCCTGTGATCATTCGTGCGCGGTTCTACCCTGCGTCGATGAGCGACGAGACGACGATCCGGACGCTGATCACGGAGTGGGCCGCGGCGGTGCACCGGGGTGACCTGGACCGGGTGCTGGCCGACCACGCCGCCGACATCGTGATGTTCGACGTGCCGCCGCCGCAGCAGGGCGTGCGCGGGATCGACGCCTACCGGGAGACGTGGCCGCCGTTCTTCCAATGGCAGGCGTCCGGCGCCACGTTCGACATCCTGTCGTTGGACGTGACCGCCGGGACCGACGTCGCCTTTGCGTACGCGCTGTTGCGGTGCGGGACGGCGGACGACGACCCGGAGCGGCGGTTGCGGATCACGTTCGGGCTGCGCAAGGAGGACGGGCGGTGGGTCGTCGCCCACGAGCACCACTCGTTCCCGGACGCGACGTGACGGACGGGTCCGTCGAGCCCGTAGTGCTCAGCGGGGTGCACGCGGTCAAGCACGCGGTCCGCTTCGGAGCCGAGCTGGAGTCGGTCGTGTCCGCCGACCCGGCCGCCGCGCTGGCGCTGATGGAGGCGGTCGCGCCGGACGTCCGCGTGTCCGTGCGGCGGGTCCCGGCGGCGGGGATCGTCCGGCTCGCGGGGGGGCCGGTGGAGCTGGTCGGGCTGGCCCGCCGGCCTTCGTCCGTCCCGGCCGGTCCCGGGCCTTCCGTCCTCCTGGACAACCCGCGGCACCTGGGCAACCTGGGCGCGGTGGTCCGGGTCGCGGCCGGGTTCGGCGCCCGAGCGGTGCTGTCCACCGGGACCGTCGACCCGTGGCACCCGACCGTCGTCCGGGCCGCGGCCGGCCTGCACTGGGCCGTCCCCGTACGGCGGGTCGGCGAGATCCCCGACGGCGTGCTGGCCTTCGACGCCGGCGGCGAGGACCTGCGCGGGGTCGACATCCCATCCGATGCCGTCCTCGCATTCGGGTCGGAGCGCCACGGGCTGTCGGAGCCGGTCCGGGCCCGCGCCGCCCGGGTCGTCGCCATCCCGATCCGCGACCGGGTCTCCTCCTACAACCTGGCCACGTCCGTCGCCGTCGCCCTCTACGCCTGGACCGCCGGGACAGGAGCAAGATGACGGCGTGGACATCACCGAGCTGATCCTCTCCGACCACCACGACCAGCGGCGGCAGTTCGCCATGCTGGACGACGTCGACCGGGCCGACACAGAAACGCTCGGCGCGCTGTGGACCCGGCTGTCGGCGTTCCTGGAGGTGCACGCGCAGGCCGAGGAGCTGTACTTCTACCCCGAGCTGCTCAAGCTCGGCGAGCGCCGGCACGAGGACGAGGAGGTCGCGGAGACCAAGGACGCCATCGGCGACCACAACGACATCCGCGACGGCATCGTCGAGGCGAGCAAGCACGACGTCGGCACCGACGGCTGGTGGTCGGGCGTGAATGCCGCCCGCCACGCCAACGACGAGCACATGGGCGAGGAGGAGCACGAGGGCCTGGCCGACTTCCGTCGCTACGTCGACCTCGAGACCCGGCACCGCATCGCCGTCACCTTCGCCGCCTACGAGGCCACCCACCTCAACGGCGTCCCGATCGTCGACAAGGACCCCGACACCTACATCAAGGACAACTCCTGACCAACTAGTCGGCGGCCAGAGTTTGCATGGTGGCGAGTTCGGCGGGTTCGTGCCAGGCGAGGCGGCGGAGGAGCTTGGTGGTCGTCCACACCTCGGCCGTGTCCGTACGGAGATCGGGCGGGATCGTCGCCAGCACCCGGCGTACGTGCTCGCCGGAGGCGGCCAGCTCGTCCAGCAGGTCGGGCAGGCGCGGGCGGGGCGGGAGGCCGAGGCTCGGGAGGTAGTAGCGGCTCTCGGTGTCGGCGAGGTGCCAGGCCATCTGCCGCAACGTGCGCCAGCCGGCGAAGGACGGCAGCGTCCGGGCCGGGTCGTCCCGGTCCAGGATCTCCGCCGTCGCCCCCGCGACCAGGCTGATCGTCTCGGCCCGGGCCCGGGTCAGGATCTCGATCGTCGCCTGCCGCTGGGCGTCGGTGGCCGGTCGCAGGTCCGGTCCGAAGGCCTGCTCGTCCCCGACCACCCGCTCGGCCACCGTGACCGGCCCCGGCGTCAGGTTGGCCAGCGCCGTCGGCTCGTCCGGTCCCTGGCCGCACCGCCCCCACAGCGCCGGCTCGTACGACCAGGCCGCGATGCCGGAGTCGTACGCCATCGCGACCCCGATCTCCACGTAGGCCAGAGCGGGAGGCATCGGTGTGAGCTTAGGGTCGTCCGGTGCGGAGTCCGACGAAGGTGGAGTTGGCGGGGGCGTACGGGAAGGTCATTCCGGATCTGGTGCGGGAGGATCTGCGGGTGTTGCTGGTGGGGATCAACCCGTCGTTGTGGTCGGGGTGGTCCGGGTTCCACTTCGGGCGGCCGTCGAACCGGTTGTGGATCACGCTGCACCAGGCCGGGCTGACCGACCGGAAGCTGCATCCGGAGGAGACCGACGCGCTCCTCGGAGCTGGGATCGGGATCACCAACCTGGTCAACCGGGCCACGGCCCGGGCCGACGAGCTGACCGACGACGAGATCCGCGCCGGCGTGCCGCGGCTGGAGGAGACGGTCCGGACCTGGCACCCGCGGACGGTCGCGATCCTCGGCATCACCGCCTACCGGACCGCGTTCCGGCGGCCCAAGGCCGTGATCGGCCCGCAGCCGGAGACGCTGGAGGGCGCCGCCCTGTGGGTCCTGCCCAACCCGTCCGGCCTCAACGCCCACTACCAGCAGCCCGCCCTGACGGCCGAGTACGCCAAGCTCGCCGCGGCGGGCTGAGGCCGGTCAGGGTCGCGCCGGTCGAGCGGAAGCCGAGGATGCCGGAGAGGGAGGAACCCGCCTCGGTACGATCCCGAGCCGTGTCCGCACCCGCCCGGCCCGTCGTGCTCCGGGTGCCGATCTTCACCTGCATTCCGGCCCCGACCGACGCGGACTGGCTCCGCGCCCTCCTCGCCCACACCCTCCCCGGCGGCGTCGGGCCGCGCTGATCCGATGGCCGTGGCCGTGCGTTGGACCCCGACGAAGCAGGATGTCCGGCTGGCCGCCCGGACCGCCCGGCTCTCGGCGCCGTTCCGGGCCCGGCAGGGGATCCGACTGGCCTGGGGGCTGATCCTGGCCGTGCTGGTAGTCCTGCAGCTCCTCGGCCTGCACGCGTGGCCGGCGATGGGGGCTCCGATCACCCATCTGGTGCTGAGCCCCGTCCTCCAGGACAGGCTGGCCTGGCTGCGCCCGTCGGTCCGGCAGCCGGCCGAGGCCGACCTGACCACGGCCGAGGTCCGGCTCAACCGCCGCCACGGCTACCCCTGGTCGGCGGTGCGATTCGCGGTCGAGACGGCCGACCAGTTCGTGCTCGTGTCCGCGAAGGAGCCGACCCGGTTCGTGGCCTACCTACCGAAGAGGGCGATCGAGGATCCCGTCGCGGTCCGGTCCTTCCTCGCGGAGCAGAAGGAGGTCCGGCCGGGCTGACTCGGTGATCCGGACGACGCGTGGCGGGCTAGATCTCGCCGACGAGGTCGGCGATGGAGTCGACGACCCGGCTGGGCCGGAACGGGAAGCGGTCGATCATCGACCGGGTCGTGACCCCGGTCAGCACCAGCACCGTCTCCAGCCCGGCCTCCATGCCGGAGACGATGTCGGTGTCCATCCGGTCACCGATCATCGCGGTCGTCTCGCTGTGCCCGCCGACCGTGTTCAGGGCCGAGCGCATCATCAGCGGGTTGGGCTTGCCCACGAAGTACGGGTCGACGCCGGTGGCCCGGGTGATCAGCGCCGCGACCGACCCGGTGGCCGGCAGCGCTCCCTCGGTCGACGGGCCGGTCGGGTCGGGGTTGGTGGCGATGAACCGGGCCCCGCCGTCGACCAGCCGGATCGCCTTGGTGATCGCGGTGAACGAGTAGCTGCGGGTCTCCCCGAGCACTACGTAGTCGGGGTCGGACTCGGTCAGCGTGTAGCCGACCGCGTGCAGGGCGGTGGTCAGCCCGGCCTCCCCGATCGTGTACGCGGTGCCGCCCGGCCGCTGCGAGTCCAGGAACTGCGCCGTGGCCAGGGCCGAGGTCCAGATCGCGTCCGCGGGCACGTCGATCCCGGACGTCCGCAGCCGGGCGTGCAGGTCACGCGGGGTGTAGATGGAGTTGTTGGTCAGCACCAGGTAGCGCTTGCCGGACTTCTCCAGCGCCTGGATGAACTCCTGCGCCCCCGGCACGGGGACGCCCTCGTGCACGAGGACGCCGTCCATGTCGGTGAGCCAGCACTCGGCCGGCTGCCGATCGGTCACGCCACCCATGGCTGTCCGCTCCCGGTCAGTCGCTGCGGTGCCGGCCGGAGACGCGCTCAACGTCGCCGTCGGGGTCGATCGGCTCCTGGGCCAGCGGGGCCGCGGACATGCCGCCGCGGCGGCGCCGGGACCGGATCAGCTCGATCGCGGCCGGCACCAGCGACAGCAGCACCACCGCGACGATGATCGGCTCGATCAGCGGCTCGACCGTCTCCCGGACGAACGTGATGTGCCCGAGGTAGTAGCCCAGCGCGAGCACCCCGCCGCCCCACAGGATGCCGCCGATCACGCTGTACGCCGCGTACACGGAGAAGCGCATCCGGGCGGCCCCGGCCATCACCGTGGCGAACGTGCGCACGATCGGCACGAACCGGGCCAGCACGATGGTGCGGGCGCCGTACTTCTCGAAGAAGTCGTGGGATCGGTCGACGTACTCCTGGCGGAAGATGCGCGAGTTGGGCTTGTTGAACACGGCCGGGCCGGCCTTGTAGCCGATCCAGTAGCCGACCAGGTTGCCGGCGATGGCTGCGATCGGCACCAGCACCAGCGACACGTAGAACGGCACGTCGAGCGTGCCGGTCGCGGTCAGCAGGCCGGCGCTGAACAGCAGCGTGTCCCCGGGCAGGAAGAACCCGACCAGCAACCCGCACTCGGCGAACACGATGATGAGCAGTCCGAGCAGGCCGAACGAGCTGAGCAGATGGTCCGGGTCGATGGCGTCGGGCAGGAGCGCGAGAGGCTGCACGCCGCAGAGGCTACCGGCCCTAGCTGTCCGGTCCCTGCGCCCGCGCTCGGCGCAGCCGGACCACGGTCACCACCGCGGTCGCCACGATCGCGACCGCGGCCACCGCGACCGACACATGTTTGACCCAGGGCAGCGATGCGGCCAGGTAGCCGGCCAGCACGAGCGTCGGGGCCCAGCACAGCGCGCCGACCACGTTGCCGAACAGGAACCTCGGCCACGGCATGCCGGTCGCCCCGGCCAGCAGCGGGGCGAAGGTCCGCACCCAGGGGATCCAGCGGGCCGAGATGATGGCGAGCACGCCGTAGCGGTCGGTGAACTTCTCGGCCCGGGCCACCCGCTCCGGGGTGATCACCCGGCCACGGTGCCGGCGCAGCATCGGCAGGCCCATCCGGGCCCCGATGAGATAGCCGACCGTCTCCCCGACGATGGCTGCGACCAGCACCCCGGTCAGCAGCCAGCCGAGGTGGACGCCCCGGACGGCGTCGGCCGCGACCAGCCCGCCGGCGAACAGCAGCGTGTCGCCGGGCAGGAAGAAGCCGATCAGCAGCGCACACTCGGCGAAGACCAGACCGATGACCACGACGTACACGGCGGCGGTGCCGAGCGTGTCGAGATCAGCAAGGTCCGGCATCGTGCTCACCCTAGGTGCGTGCGACGCTGGCGGCCTGCGCACGTACGGAAGGTGACCATGAATCAGAACCGGGAGCGGCTGGTCGTCATCGGGGCCGATGCCGGCGGGATGACCGCGGCCTCGCAGGCCCGGCGGCGCCGCCCGGCCGAACAGCTGGAGATCGTCGCGGTCGACCGCGGCCGGCACGCGTCGTACTCGGCCTGCGGCATCCCGTACTGGATCGGCGGCGCGGTCGGCTCCGCCGACGACCTGGTCACCCGGACCGTGGCCGAGTTCGCGAAGCGGGACATCGAGGTCCGGCTGCGGACCGAGGCCGTCGGCCTGGACCTGGACCGCGGCCAGGTGACGATCCGGGACCGGGACGGCGGTGGCGAGTCCACGCTCGGCTTCGACCAGCTGGTGCTGGGGATGGGGGCGGTGCCGACCCACCCGGACATCCCCGGGATCGACGCGCCGAACGTGTTCGGGGTGCAGACGCTGGACGACGGCGAGGCCGTGCGGGCCGCGATCGCCCGCGACGGGGTCGAGCGGGCGGTGATCGTCGGCGGCGGCTACATCGGGCTGGAGATGGCCGAGGCCTTCGTCGAGCGCGGCCTGCAGGTGACCGTGGTCGAGGCCGCGGCGCAACCGATGTCCACCCTCGATCCGGACATGGGCGCGCTGGTCGCGGACGCGGTCGAGGGGCTCGGCATCGCTCTGCACCGGTCGGAGCAGGTCACGGCCATCAGCCTCGACGGTTCCGGCCGGGCCACCGCGGTGGTCACCTCCGAGCGGGAGATCCCGGCCGACGTCGTCGTGCTCGGTCTCGGCGTCCGGCCCAACAGCGCGCTGGCCCGGGGCGCCGGGATCACGGTCGGCATGACCGGCGGGATCGTCACCGACATGCGGATGCGTACGGCGTCGCACGAGACCGTGTGGGCGGCCGGCGACTGCGTGGAGACCATGCACCGGGTGTCGCAGGCGCCGGTGCACATCGCGCTCGGCACCCATGCCAACAAGCAGGGCCGGGTCGCCGGCATCAACCTTGGCGGCGGGTACGCGACGTTCCCGGGCGTGATCGGCACCGCGGTGACCAAGATCTGCAACCTGGAGGTGGCCCGGACCGGGCTGCGCGAGGCCGAGGCCGACCGGGCCGGCTTCCGGTCCGTCTCGACCGTGGTCGAGTCGACCACCCGGGCCGGCTACTACCCGGACGCGCAGCCGATCACCACCAAGCTGATCGCGGAGAAGCGGTCGGGGCGGCTGCTGGGCGCGCAGATCGTCGGGCGGGAGGGCGCGGCCAAGCGGATCGACGTGCTGGCCACGGCGATCTGGAACGAGATGACGGTGGAGGAGATCTCCGGCCTGGACCTGTCGTACGCGCCGCCGTTCGCGCCGGTGTGGGATCCGGTGCTGATCGCCGCCCGCAAGACCTGGGACGCGGTCGAGCTGGAGGTCCGGGCCGACTACGAGTCCCAGCCCTGATGGTCGTGCCAGAGCTTCAGTAGCTCCCGTTCGCGGTCGGGGTCGAGGCCGGCCCGGCCCACCCGCGGGTTGGGGGCGTTGTCCCGGTCCGGGCCCCGCAGCCAGGCCAGCGTGTCGGCGGCGGACTCGGCCACCGGCCGGACCCGCAGGCCGGCCTGCTCGGCCGCGGTGGTGTCCTGGTCCCACACGGCCGGGGCGTCCTTGGCCGGCAGCCACAGCGGCAGCTCCGACCAGGGCTTGACGCCCTGCTCGACCAGGAAGTCGTCCTCGACCCAGGTGACGCTGGTGTCCGGTCCGGCCTCGGTGCCGGCCAGCATCTCGGCGAAGGTGACCTGGTCCTTCGGCCCGGTGGCGACGAACGGTCCGGCGATCCGGTTGCGGGCCACCTCGACCGCCCAGGCACCGAGGTCGCGCTGGTCGATCAGCCGCAGGGTCGCGTCGGGCCGGCCGGGAGCCAGGACCTCGCCGCCGCGGGCCATCCGGCCCACCCAGTACGGGAAGCGGCCGGTGTCGTCGTACGGGCCGATGATCATGCCGGCCCGCAGGTGTGCGGCCCGGCCGGGGAAGTGCTGCTCGACGGCGCGCTCGGAGCCGACCTTGTACGGCCCGTACAGCTCGGGCTCGAATTCGCCGTCCGGGGAGCCGGCGTCGGGGGCGCAGTCGTGCACCGGGCTGTCGTCCCGGATCGGCTCGTCGCCGAAGCCGGGGTAGGCGTTGATCGAGGACACGAAGACGTAGTGCCCGACCGCGTCCTTCAGCAGCTCCGCGCCCCGGCCGACCACGACCGGCACGAATCCGGACGTGTCCACGACCGCGTCCCACTCCCGGCCGCGCAGGACGTCCATCCCGTCGGGCTTCGTACGGTCGCCGTGCAGCGCCTCGACGCCGTCCGGGGGCGCCCCGGACACGCCGCGGGTGAACGTGGTGACCTGGTCACCGGCCGCCAGGGCGGCGTCGACCACGCCCCGGCCGAGGAAGCGGGTGCCGCCGAGCACGAGCAGTCGCATGCGGCCACCCTGCCGTCGGCCCCGCTCCCGGGCCAGGGCTGTTCACCCAGGGCTAAGTGGCCGACCGCGGACGACCACGAAAACCATCAGGCGGTGACCTCGACCCCGTTCCAGAACGCGACGTGGTCGGTGATCTGCTTGGCCGCGTCCTTGGGCTCCGGGTAGTACCAGAGCGCGTCGGTGTTGGTCTTGCCGTTCACCTCCAGCGACTGGTAGCTCGCGGTGCCCTTCCACGGGCAGACGCTGTGGGTGTCGGAGTCGCGCAGGAACTCCGCCCGCACGGACTCGCGGGGGAAGTAGTGGTTGCCCTCGACGATCACGGTGTCGTCGCTCTCGGCGATGACCTCGCCGTTCCAGACGGCCTTCGCCATCGGTGCCTCCTCGTTCCGGTGCCTCGGTGTGGTGGCAACCCCGGACCGGTGCCCGGCTATTTCGCC
>DATDKW010000195.1:0-7725 GCA_036519715.1 Mycobacteriales bacterium | reverse complement strand
GCAGGGCGTGGCCAGCCGGTGGGTGCCGGGCAGGCTGACCAGGTAGGACCCCTCGCCGGTGCGCTGGAACTCCAGCTCGCGGTCGGTCAGCGTGGCGCGGATGGTCTCGTCCAGCTCGGCCCGGGTCGGTGCGGTCACGCCACTCATGATCCCCCGGCCGGGACCGGCGGGCGCGTCGGGAGCCGGCCGCCGGGACGGGTCAGGAGCCGCCGACCGCGGTGGCGAGGCGGGCCGGGGCCTGCTCGACCAGGGCGCCGCGGTAGCCGGCCAGCAGGCCCTCGGCCGTGCGCTGCCAGGAGAACCGCTCGGCGTGCCGGCGGGCCGCGCCGGCCATCTGCGCCCGCAGGGCCGGGGCGGAGACCACCCGGTCGATGGCGGCGGCGAAGTCGGCCGGGGAATGCGAGTCGACCAGCAGCCCGGACACCCCGTCCTGCACGGCCGTGGGCAGGCCGCCGACCGCGGCCGCCACGACCGGGGTCCCGCAGGCCTGCGACTCCAGCGCCACCAGCCCGAACGACTCGCTGTGGCTGGGCACCACGGTCAGGTCGGCGGCCCGATACCAGTCGGCCAGCCGGTCCGCCCGGGCCGGCGGCTCGAACCGGACCAGGTCGGCGATGCCGAGCGAGGCCGCCAGCTTGTGCAGCCCCTCGGGCTGCTCCAGCCCGCTCCCGCTCGGACCGCCCACCACCGCCACCTGCAGCCGGCCGCGGAGCGCCGGCAGCCGCTCGAGCAGCTCCGGGACGGTCCGGAGCAGCAGGTCGGGCGCCTTGAGCGGCTGGATGCGCCCGACGAACAGCAGCAGCACGGCGTCCGGCGGCACCCCGAGACGGGTCCGCGCGGCCGAGGCGTCGGCCATCCGGAACAGCTCCAGGTCGACCCCGGGCGGCACGGTCACGACCTGGCCGGTGCGGGCGCCGTAGAGGGAGCGGAGCTGGTGGGCCTCGTCGGCGGTGGACGCGACCAGCCGGTCGGCCTCGGCCGCGACCCGGTCCTCGCCGATCAGCCGGGCCAGCGGCTCCGGGCTGTCGCCCTCGGCCAGCGCGGCGTTCTTGACCTTGGCCAGGGTATGGGCCGAGTGCACCAGCGGCACCCCCCAGCGGGACCGGGCCACCCGCCCGACCTGGCCGGACAGCCAGTAGTGCGAGTGCACCAGGTCGTACCAGCCGGGGTCGTGCTGGGCCTCGACCCGCAGCACCTCGGACGTGAATGTGCACAGCTGGGCCGGCAGGTCGGCCTTGTCCAGCCCCTCGTACGGGCCCGCCACCACGTGCCGGACCAGCACGCCCGGCGCGACCTCGACCACCGGCGGCAGCGCGCTGGAGGTGGCCCGGGTGAACACGTCCACGGCCACGCCCATCTCGGCCAGCCGGCGCGAGACCTCGAGCACGTACACGTTCATGCCGCCGGCGTCGCCGGTGCCGGGCTGGTCCAGCGGCGAGGTGTGCACGGAGAGCGTGGCGACCCGCCGGGGGCGGGAGCGGGAGAACGGGACGACCGTACGGCCCACCGGCACAGCCACCTCCAGGGTCCGAGCACGACGAGGCGAGGTACAGCACGCCCCAGAGAGGGCCAACAGCCGGCGTGCCCGTAATCTGCCCGACTCACGCCGAAGGAGAGTGGCGTCACCCGTCAGAGGTCGAGACCGACCAGGCGGGGTTCGGGGTGCAGCCGGACGCCGAACCGGGCCTCGACCCCGTCCCGGACCTCGGCCGCCAGCGCGGCCAGGCCGGCCGCGGTGCCGCCGCCGCGGTGCGTGAGGGCCAGCGTGTGCTTGGTCGAGATGCGCACCGGGCCGTCGCCGTAGCCCTTGCCGAAGCCGGCCCGCTCGATCAGCCAGGCCGCGGACAGCTTGCGGCCCTCGCCGGCGGGCCAGGACGGGTAGGCCTGGTCCGGGTCCAGCCGGGCCTCGAAGGCGGCCAGCTCGGCCGGGGCCAGGATCGGGTTGGTGAAGAACGAGCCGGCCGACCAGGTGTCCGGGTCGGCCTCGTCGGTGACCATGCCCTTGCTCCGGCGCAGCTCCAGCACGGCTGCCCGGACGTCGGCCAGCGGGGCGATCTCGCCGACCTTGCGGGCCAGCTCGGCGTAGCGCAGCGGGCCGGACTTGTCGCTCACCCGCAGCGTGAAGACGACCCGGAGGACCACGTACCGGTCGGTGTGCTTGAACAGCGAGTCCCGGTAGCCGAACCGGCAGCCGGCCGCGTCCAGGCTCCGCTCCGCGCCGGTCTCCCGGTCCAGGACGTCGACCCGGGTGACGGTGTCGGCCATCTCCTGCCCGTACGCGCCGACGTTCTGCACCGGGGTGGCGCCGGTCAGGCCGGGGATGCCGGACAGGGCCTCCAGGCCGGCCCAGCCCTCGGCGACCGTACGGGCGACCAGCGCGTCCCAGGGTTCGCCGGCCTCGACCGTGACCGTCCGGAGGTCGCCGTCGGCGGTGACCGCGATCCCGCGGGACCGGATCAGCACCACCCGGCCGGGCCAGCCGGCGTCGCCGACGACCAGGTTGGAGCCGCCGCCGAGCAGCAGCAGCGGCTCGCCGGCCGCGTCCGCGGACCGGACCGCCTGGACCAGCTCGGCCGCCGAGGTCGCCTCCACCAGCGACCGGGCCGGGCCGCCCAGCCGCAGCGTGGTCAACCCGCTCAACCGGACCCCGGTACGCACCTCCACCGGCCCAACCCTACGGGCCGGGTGCGGGCCACCGCCTAGGATGCTCCGGCGTGAGGAAGGCGCCGCGGCTCGCCGCCGGGCGGGCCCGGGCCCTCGGCCTGCCGACCCGGGGCACCACCGCGCCGAACCGGCTGCGCCGCGTCGACCGCTGGATCGTCGGCACCCAGTCGGCCCGGCTCCGGGACGCGGTCGACCCGCTGGTCATCGACCTCGGCTACGGCGCCAGCCCGGTGACCACGGTCGAATTCGCGCGCCGGCTCGCCGACGTGCGGCGGGACGTGCGCGTGCTCGGCCTGGAGATCGACCCGAACCGGGTCGCGGCCGCGGAAGGCAGCGCCGACCCGCCGCGGCTGGAGTTCGGCCGCGGCGGCTTCGAGCTGGCCGGCCGCCGCCCGGTGCTGGTGCGCGCCCTCAACGTGCTCCGCCAGTACGAGGAGGCGGCCGCGGCCGCCGCCTGGGCCGAGATGTGCGGCCGGCTCGGGCCAGGCGGCCTGCTGGTCGAGGGCACCTGCGACGAGGTCGGCCGCCGGGCCTGCTGGGTCGCGCTGGACGCCGGCGGCCCCCTCACCCTGACGCTGGCCGCCCGGGTCGCCGACCTGGACCGTCCCAGCGACCTGGCCGAGCGGCTGCCGAAGGCGCTGATCCACCACAACGTCCCGGGCGAGCCGGTGCACGGCCTGCTGCAGGCGTTCGACCAGGCCTGGGCCACCGGCGCGCCGTACGCGGCCTTCGGACCGCGGCAGCGCTGGATCGCCGCGGTCGAGCGGCTGGCCCAGGACGGCTGGCCGGTCGTCGGCGGCCGGGCCCGGTGGCGGCTGGGCGAGGTCACGTTCCGGTGGTCTGCCGTGTCCGCTCCGTGAGCATCAGGACACGATCGGGGGAGTAATGCACCCTGAGCGTGACTGGTGCCCGTTGTGGGTGGAACGATGCCGCGCGTGGTCGTGGAGACGCCGGGGGTGACCGCCACGATGGGAGAGGACACGGGCGGCCGAGCCCGGCGCGACTGGTGGGTCGCGGCGTTGCGCCGTGAAGGCGCTGCTTTCGCCGTAGCGGCCAAGGCCGCAGACCCGGAGGACGACGTCCCGACCTGCCCGGGCTGGAATGTCCGCCGACTGGTCTCGCACCTGTCCCGGGTCCACCGCAGCGCCACCACCGGCGTGCTCGACGGCACGGTCGAGCCGCCCACGCTCGGCTCCCGCCCGCCCGAGGACGACGGCAAGGTCCTGGCCTGGTACGCGGACGGCCTGGACAAGCTGCTGCAGGTGTTCTCCGACGCCGAGCCGCACCTGGACGACTTCTGGCCCCGGCGGATGGCCCACGAGACCACCGTGCACCGGTTCGACGCGGAGCTGGCGGCGTACCAGCGCGGGGGCGGGTTCGACCCCGAGCTGGCCGCGGACGGCGTCGGCGAGGTGGTGGAGAGCATGCTGCCGCTGCGCGCCGGCGAGGAGCCGCTGGCCTCGGCCATGGGCGACGTGCTGATCGAGTGCACCGACACCGGCAACCGCTGGCTGGTCGCGCTGACGCCGGGCCGGGTCGCGGTGACCCGGCCGGAGCAGCGGCCGCGCCGGATCGACGCCCGGATCGCCGGCCCGGCCGCCGACCTCTACCTGGTCCTGTGGGGACGACTGCCCCTGGACCCGGCCGAACCGGGACGGACGCGGCGCCGCCAGGTCGAGGTGACCGGCGACCGGGCCCTGGCCGAACTGGTCCGCACCGGCTGACGCGGTTGCACCAATGCTGCGCACCCGTACGGCAGAGTGCCGGAAAAGGTGAACGTCTGGTGCCGCGGGTGCCACGACACACGGTCAGCGGCTAGGTTCGGAACGGTGGACCCCGTGTTGGTGACCCAACGTCTGATCGCGCGCCCGTGGACGCTCGACGAGCCCGACCTGGCCGCGGCGTACGACGTGTACTCCCGACCCGAGGTCGCGGCCTGGATCGGCGCCCCGATGGAGGCGGCCGAGATCCGGATCCGGATCGAGCGGTGGTCGCAGCCGACCGACGACCCGACGTACGGGGTGTGGGCGGTCGAGGAGATCGCGCAACCCGACCGGCCGATCGGCAGCGTGCTGCTGCGTCCGCTGCCGCCGGACGAGGAGGACGTCGAGGTCGGCTGGCACCTGCACCCGTCGGTCTGGGGCCGCGGCTACGCGACCGAGATCGGCCGGGCCGCGGCCCAGCGCGCCTTCGACACCGGCATCGACGAGGTCTTCGCGATCGTCCGGCCCGGCAACGAGCGGTCCAGCCAGGTCGCCCGCCGGCTGGGCATGGAATACGTCGGCCGCACAGACAAGTACTGGGGCCTGCACGCGGAGCTGTTCCGGCTCCGCCCGGCCGACCTGATCGAGGCGACCCAGCTCAGCCGCTTCGCCACCCGCTAGCTGCTACCAGCGGGGGCCGCCGCCCTGGACCTCGCGGACGGCCGGGCGGACGTCGACCAGGTAGACGATCGACGCCACGATGCCGGCCAGGCCGAGGATGCCCAGCGGGCCGAACAGCAGGCCGACGACCAGCGCGATCGCGGTGATGGCCAGCCAGGCGGGCTTGGTCAGCTTGCCCGCCGCCTCGAATGCCTTGGTCGGCCGCATGACGCAGTCGATGAGGGCCCAGCCCTGCACCACCAGGACGGCGAGCGAGACGAGGGACAGCAGCGCGTTGTTGAGGCCGAACACGTGTCCAGAGTAACCGGTCCGCGACACCACTTGGCCGATCCTTTGCAAACGCACAGGAGCCCCGACCCTGGTCCGGGTCGGGGCTCCTGCGATCGGGCGGACTAGCTGGTCTTCGGGGTGCGCTTGGCCGGGGCCTTGCGCGGGGTCGTGGCCTTCTTCGCGGTGGCCGGATGGGACGCGGCGGCCGGACGGGTCGCGGCGGCCGGGCGGGTCGTGGCCGGGCCCGGCTTGGTCACCTTCTCCTCGGCGGCGGCGACGGTCTCGCCGGCCTCGGCCACCAGCTCCTGCGCCTTCTCGAAGGTCTCGGCGACCTCCGGGCTGCGGCGCAGCCGCCGGACCACCAGCTCGCCGCGGTGCGCGAGCGTCTCGTAGGTCTCCCGGGCCTGGGCCGCGTACGTCCCGTAGGCCTTGAGGCTCTCGGCCGTCGCGTTCTCCACGGCCTCGCGGACCACGGCCGGGTCGAACTGGCCGGTCTGCAGCTTGCGGATCCGGGCCTGGACCTCGGCCGGCAGCTGGGTCAGCTGCTGCTGCAGCTGGCTGGCGGCGAGCTCACTGGCGCCGACCACGGCGTACCAGGGCTTACGGGCCTCGTCGAGGGCGACCTTGCCCTGCTCCAGGACGGTCTCGCCGACCTTGCGGACCTCATCGGTGATGGGCATTGCTGTTCTCCTCCGGAATGTCGTCGTCGTCCAGCTCCGCGTCGGCCGCGTCACGAGCGGCGTTCTCCCGGCGGAAGGACTCGTAGATCTCGAGCAGGACCTGCTTCTGGCGCTCGGTCAGGCCGGTATCGGCCAGCAGCGCGGCGGTGACGGTGTCATCGCCCACGCGCTCGTCCAGGATGCCGGCCTGCACGTAGAGCTGTTCGGCGGAGATCCGCAGCGCCTTGGCGATCTGCTGCAGGATCTCGGCGGACGGCTTGCGCAGCCCGCGCTCGATCTGGGACAGGTACGGATTCGACACGCCGGCCGCCTTGGCCAGCTGCCGCATCGACACCTGCGCGGCATGGCGTTGTTCGCGGATGTAGTCCCCCACGTCCCGCAGCACCATGAGTCAACCGTACGTCGACATGCTAACTATTGCAAGCACCCAGCTAGCACCTGCGTGTGGGCTCCGTCACGGGATACTGCGGAGATGAGCGGACCCGTGGACGTCGTGGATGCGCCGGTCGGGGACGCCGCCGGCGACCCGGCCGCGCCGTGCGTCGAGATCGGGGACAGCCGGGAGTCCCGGGTCGGCGCCGTCCCGGTCCGCCGGGCCCTCCCCCGCCGGAACCGCCGTACGGTCGGGCCGTGGTGCTTCGCCGACCACATGGGCCCGGTCCAGGTCACCGAGGAGCACGGGCTCGACATCGGCCCGCACCCGCACACCGGCCTGCACACGGTGACCTGGCTGATCGCCGGGGACGTGCTGCACCGGGACAGCCTCGGCACCGAGCAGCTCATCCGCCCCGGGCAGCTCAACCTGATGACCGCCGGCCGCGGGGTGTCGCACTCGGAGGAGGCCGCCGGCGGCTACCGCGGCCCGCTGCACGGCGTCCAGCTGTGGGTGGCGCAGCCGGAGCAGACCCGGTTCGGCGTGCCGGCCTTCGCCCACCACGCCGTGCTGCCGCAGGCCGAGCTGGGCTCGTCCACGCTGACCGTGCTGGCCGGCTCGTTCGCGAACGTCACCTCGCCGGCCCGGCAGGACAGCCCGCTGGTCGGGGTGGACGCGGTGGTCCGGCCGGGCGTCCCGGTCTGGCCGCTGCGGCCCGACTTCGAGCACGGGCTGGTCATGCTGTCCGGCGAGGTCGCGATCGACGGGCGAGTGGTGACCTCGGACCGATTCGCCTACCTGGGGCTGGGCCGGGACGAGCTGGTGCTGGACGTGGTCGAGCCGGCCCGGGTGCTGCTGCTCGGCGGCGTGCCGTTCGGCGAGCCGATCCTCATGTGGTGGAACTTCGTGGCCCGGACGAAGGACGAGATCACCGGCGCGTACGAGCAGTGGCGGGCCGAGGACGGCCGCTTCGGCGAGGTCCGCTCCCCGCTGGACCGCATCCCGTCCCCCGCCCCGCCCTGGCTGCGGTAGGGACGCCGGTCAGCAGTTCGAGCTGAGCCGGGTGGAGGCCGGACGCAGACCCGGGGCGAGCACCGTGACCGTGACCGTGCGGTCCGTGGGCAGGCCGGTCAGCGTGCCGGACCAGCCGTCGCCGTCCCGCTGTAGCCGGACCGCGCCGGTGCGGGCAGCCACCGCGACCACCCGGGACACGTCTGCACCGCCGGTGGTCGCGTGCAGCTGCGCCGTCCACCCGTCGCCGCAGGCCACCGGGGTCCAGGAGACGGCCAGCGCCCCGCCCTCCGGGCCGTCCTGGGCCCGCGCGTCCGGCCCGGCCGGCCCGGCCACGGTCGTG
>DATDKW010000194.1:0-2091 GCA_036519715.1 Mycobacteriales bacterium | reverse complement strand
ATCCAGCGGGACATCGAGGACGCGCTGTCCGAGAAGATCCTGTTCGGTGAGCTGACCGCCGGCCAGATCGTCGTGGTCGACACCACCGGCGAGGGCGACGCGGAGGAGTTCACCTTCCGCGGCGAGCCCAAGCCGTCCCCGGTGCCGGACGTGCCGCTGGTCGCCGACATCGCCGGCGGGCCGTCGGAGGAGTAAGCAGCGCCACGAGGAGGGGCGGGACCCGGTCGGGTCCCGCCCCTCCTGCGTCTGCGCTCGACCTCTCGGTCACGTTCACCGACCTGCTGACCACCGGACCGGCCCGGGGCCGGCTCGGGCCCGTCCCCCGGCTGGTGAACCTGATCCGTTCGTCCGTCCGGCGGGTCAGGACGTGGCGCGGCGGCGGAAGAGCGCCGTCGCGGCGGCGTAGGCGGCGATCAGCAGGCCGGCGCACCAGGCCAGCGCCTGCCATCCGTACGAGCCGATGGGCGTCCCGAGCAGCAGGCCGCGCAGGGTCTCGGTGATCGGCGTGATCGGCTGGTGCTCGGCCACCGCCCGCAGCCCCGCCTTCATCGTCTCCACCGGTACGAACGCGCTGGACAGGTAGGGCAGGAACAGGGCCAGGAAGGTGAACCCGTTCGCGCCCTCGACCGTCCGGGCCAGCAGCCCGAAGCAGACCGCGACCCAGGACAGCGCCAGCACCCACAGCAGCAGCACCGCGGCCACCGCGAGCCACTCCAGCGCGCCCGCGTCGGGCCGGAACCCGGTCAGGTAGGCCACCCCGATCACCAGCAGCGTCGCCAGCGCGTTGCGGGCCACGCTCGCGACGACGTGCCCGGTCAGCACGGCCGAGTTGAGGATCGGCATCGACCGGAAGCGGTCGACCACGCCGGTGGCCATGTCCTGGGCCACGTCCACCGCGGTCGAGGCCGCGCCGTAACCGGTGCAGAGCAGGATGATGCCGGGGACCACGTAGTTCGCGTAGTGCCCGCTCGGGTCGATCGCGCCGCCGAACACGTACACGAACAGCAGCATCAGCACGACCGGCAGGATCACCGACATCAGCAGCGACTCCAGGTTGCGCACGGTGTGCCGGACTGACCGGCCCACCATCGCGCTCGAGTCGGCCACGGCCCAGGTCAACGTGCTCATCGGGAGGCTCCTTCGAGGGTGCGGCCGGAGCCGGTGAGGGTGAGGAAGACGTCGTCGAGAGTGGGCCGGCGCGGGGTCGCGGTGGCGACGCCGACACCGCCGCCGGCCAGGGTGTCCAGCACGTGGCGCAGGTGGGCGGCCGAGCCGTCGGTGGCGACCCAGACCGTGCCGGCCTCGGTCCGGACCACGGCGTCGCCCAGCAGGCCCAGGGCCGGGTCGGCGGCGCCCTCCAGCACCAGCTCGACCTGCTCGGTGCCGAGCCGCCGCTTCAGCTCGTCGGCGCTGCCGGTGGCGACCAGCGTGCCGCCGTCGAGCACCGCGATCCGGTCGGCCAGCCGGTCGGCCTCCTCCAGGTACTGCGTGGTCAGGAAGACCGTCACGCCCTCGGCGACCAGGCCGCCGACCACGTCCCAGACCGCCTGCCGGCTGCGCGGGTCCAGCCCCGTGGTCGGCTCGTCCAGGAACAGCACCTCGGGCCGGCTGATCAGGCTCATGGCCAGGTCGACCTTGCGCCGCATGCCGCCTGAGAAGCCCTTGACCCGGCGCCGGGCGTCGGCGGTCAGCTCCAGCAGGTCGAGCAGCTCGGCCGTACGGCGCCGGCGCTCGGACCGGCCCAGGTGCCGCAGCCGGCCCATCAGCAGCAGGTTCTCCTCCGCGGTGAGCTGCTCATCGACCGCGGAGAACTGCCCGGTCAGGCTGATCGAGCGGCGGACCTTGTCCGGCTCGCCGACCACGTCGTGGCCGCAGACCCGGGCCCGGCCGCCGTCCGGCGGCTGCAGGGTGGCCAGGATCCGGACGGTGGTCGTCTTGCCGGCCCCGTTCGGGCCGAGCAGCGCGAACACCGAGCCCCGGGCGACGGTCAGGTCGACCCCGGCCAGCACCGTCCTCGGCCCGTACGCCTTGCGCAGGCCGATCGTCTCCACCGCGTCCACGGAATCTCCCTCGTCGAGTCTCCCGGCCGTC
>DATDKW010000193.1:0-6808 GCA_036519715.1 Mycobacteriales bacterium | reverse complement strand
CGGCCCGCGGCGCCGACTCGCCCGGCCCGCGGACCGGGGCCGGCCGCCGGGCCGACCCGGTCGCCGACCCCGTCGCCGACCCCGCCCCGGCCGTGGGTCGGAGCGGCCCCGACGCTGCCGAGGTCCGGCGCGACGCCGGCTCGGTGGCAGGCCGGACCGGTTCGGCGACCCGACGGGGCCCGCCCGCGGCCGACGGCCGGAAGCCGGGCGACAGGCTCGTCGCCACCGGGACCTCCCCGGCCGGTTCGGCCACGACCTCGTCGGCGGGCTGGGCCAGCACGACCGCGGTCGGCAGCCGGCCCAGGGTGATCGCCCGGGCTGGGCACACCACCGCCGCCCGCGTCGCCGCCTCGGCCTGGTCGCTGGACACCACCGACCGGTACGCCAGCCGCCGGTCGCTGCGCAGCGTGAAGATCGCCGGCGCCTCCTGCTCGCAGAACCCGAACGAGGCGCACCGCCCGGCGTCCACCGCGACGGTGATCTCCTCGGCCCGGTGCCGCCGCGCCACCCGCTCCAGCAGCGCCCGCGGCAGCCGTGCCACCGGAGCGATCGTCGCCGCCCCGGTCACGGCGACCGCGGCCCAGGCCAGCGCGACGGCGGCCCGCGCCGGCGCCGCCGCCACCTCCGACCCGGAGATCAGCAGGTGCGCCGCGACCAGGGTGAAGGCCAGGTAGCCGAGCGAGTGCAGCGCCCGCCAGCGGTGCCAGCCGAGCTTGCGCTGCACCAGCACCGACAGGGCCGAGGCCAGCAGCAGCTCCAGCGCCAGCACCCCGAAGCCGACGCCGATCGGGTCGGCCCGGTCGGTGAACGGGATGACCACGTCGATCACCCGGACCTTGCCCCCGGGCGCGGCCAGCTGCACGACCCCGTGCACCACGCCCAGCCACAGCCCGAGCAGGACCAGGTGCATGTGGATCCCGTGCACGGTGCTGTGCCGCAGCCGGGACGAGGCCCAGCCGCTGCGCAGCACGCTGCCCCACAGGGTGCCGGCCCACAGCGCGGTGAACGAGATAAAACCGATCGTGGCGGCCACCAGGTGCACGCTCTCCAGTGCGGTCCGCATGTATGCGGGATTCTCCTCGGCGCTCGAAGCAACAATTCGGAAATCGACCGGCGGCCGGAATGGGGATTTCTCACGGCGTACCACCGCGGGCGCCCGCGGTGGTACGCCGCCTGTGCCGCGACGCACCGCGACACAAGTCAGGGGGCGATCAGCAGCGGCGTCCGCTGTTGATGCAGCCGACGACCGCGCGCATCAGCCGGTCCGGCATGACGTTCTCGAAGTCGTTGTGGTCGGTGGAGGCCTTGCGCAGCTGTTCCGGGAAGCTGTCCACCGCGTACGAGGCGCCCGGTGGGACCTGGTAGCCCAGCGTGATGCGCAGCTGGGGGATGGCGGTCGTCCCGGCCGGGCAGGCGCCGGTCGCCGGGTCGGCGAAGGAGGTGTGCGTCCGGTGCGTCGGGCTGTCCAGGTCGGTCCCGTTCCAGCACCCGGGGAAGTCGCTGATCCGCTGCACCAGCTGACCGCGTGGGCAGATCGGGTACTTGTCCGAGCTGGCCTTGTCGCGGGCACCGGAGCAGGTCCAGTGGGCCCTGGCGTTGGGCGCGTTCGGCCCATTGGTGACGGCCTTGGCGTCGCCGGTGATGATCCGCAGGAACCGCGGCATGGCCGCGACCTTGGCCTGGGCGTTGCCACGGAACTGCAGCGACACCTGGACCGGCGCGAGGATCGTGCCCATGTTGCCGTCGGCGCCGCCGCCGGGCTGGTCGGCGTCGGGTCCGGCGGTGCGGATGTCCCGGATCACCGGCCAGAAGTACGTGGACAGGTCGCCGGCCCGGCAGGTCGTGCCGGCGGCCGCGAGCGACTCGTCGGTGGCGTTGCCGTCGGTGGACAGGTTGCCGACGTAGTCGTGGGTGTGGTGGGCGGCATTGGAGACGCCGGGCGAGGTGATGAAGTTGTCGGAGTTGCGGTGCAGGTTGGCGTTGCGGCCGCACCGCGAGCTGAACACCCCGCGCGAGCCGGCCGCGGTCGTGGCGGGCGCCGCCGCCGCGGCCGGCGCGTCCGCGATCCGGATGTAGTCCTCCGGCAGCGTGACCGGGTGCCGGTGGCCCAGCGCGTCGACGGACTCCAGGGTCGACTGGATGGCCGGCGCCGCGGCCGGGTCCTCGACGGCAGCCGCCATCCGGACGCCGACGCCGGCGGCGCCGAGGGCGAGCACGGCGAAGACCGCGGCCATCCGCCGTCTTCGGCCCGATCTCTCTTCCAGGTACGGCACGGGAGGTTCCTTTCGTAGCGGGGGTGTGGGGTGGTGAGGGGAGGTTCAGGCCCAGGAACGACGGGCGGCCAGCGCCAGGTTGGCGGCGCCGACGAGCACGACGGCGACCACCACCAGCGGCGTGGTGATGGGCCCGCGCGGGGCCGGCGGGGCGAGGACGTCGGCCTCGACCGGAGCCACCAGGCCGGTGCTCTCCAGCAGGCTCATGTGCTTCATGACCACGTCGGTGGCCTCCGTGGCGAAGGCGCGGACGAGGGTGTTGCGGGTGCCGGCCCGGACGTCCGCGACGATCGCGAACACCTGGCCGTGCGCGGTGCGCAGCCGGTTGGCGAAGGTCTCGTCGAAGGCGCGGCCGCGCTCCGGCGTCATCTCGGCCAGCCAGTTGCGCTGGTTGAGGTTCGGCTGGTCGGGCAGCTGCACCTGCAGCTTGCGGGCCGCGACGGCGACTTCCTCGTCCAGTCGGCGGTGGTCGGCGGCCAACACCCGGCCCACCGCTTGCACCCGCTGGTCGGAGGAGTGGGTCTGGGCCATGTCCCCGGCCGGGACCTCCCACGATCCGGCCAGCTTGACCCGGACCAGCAGGTCCCGGTCGGCCGCGGTCAGCGGTCCCCAGGAGGTGTCGACGGCCGGTCCGTCGTCGGCGGCCGCGACCCCCGCGGACAGCGGGCCGAGGTGCCCGGCCGGGTGGGAGGTCGCTCCGGCCCGGCCGGCGCCGGGGGTGGTCCACCAGCCGATGGCCAGCACGACCAGCACGCCGACGGCGAGAACCGTCACCGGCCGTCGCCAGCGCTCGGTCGCACTGGAGCCGGGCCGCGGCCTCGCGCAGGCAGCGTTGGATCTGAGGTGCATCCGTCCTCCGGGTGCGCAAAACATGGAGTTGCGTCAGGGGCCGCTGCCGTCTCACGCGGCAGCGTGGTGCTCGAATGCCGGCGCGTCGGCATTCGGTGAGGCACGTCGGGTGAGCATCGCCCGGTGCGGTGCGTCGCACCCGGGAAAGCCCGCTCAGCCGACGGAATGCAATTCCGTCCCCCCTGAGCGGTGGATAACTTGGCAGTCCGGCGGCCGGGAAGCAAGTCCCGTCGCGAAATTCGTAATGGACAACCTCGGAACGTTACTTAGCCCGAAAGGGTGACGCAGGGTGTCCGACCACGCGTTCCCGCGGCCGGTCGGGCATGATCGTGTACGTCAGGGTCGGCGATGTGCGACCAGGGGAAGGACGGGTCCGCTGCCGGCGTCCCGCAGCAGTGCCGCGGCCGCGGTGACGGTCCAGGTGGAGCGGGCGAAGTCGTCCACGAGCAAGATCGGCCCGGGTGGCAGCTCCACGCCCGGGACGAGGGTCGTCCGGTCGAACAGCTGACCCACCCGGACGCCCGAGGAGACGTCGTCGGCCGGCGCGGGTCCGGTGACGCTCAGTGCGTCGATCAGCGGCAGCCGGCCGACCGCGGCGATGTGCTCGGCCATTCCCCGGACCCGCCGGGGCCGGGACCGGCTCGGCACCGGGACCACCGCCAGCGGGCGCTCGTCCCATTCCCGGGCCCACCGCGACAGCACGTCCACCAGCCCGCCCCGCAGCTCCTCCGACGGCTCCGCGTCGGGCCCGTCGACCTCGGCGATGAGGTCGCGCCAGGCCGGGTCGTCGGCGAAGGCGATCGCCCGGCCGGGCGCCAGCCCGAGGATCTTGCCCCGCCGGGAGCCGCCCGACGGCCACAGCTTGCGCGGCTCCAGCACGTGGCGGCGGCCGCGCAGGTGGCGCCGGGCCGCCAGCACCCGGTCCGGTGTCGGCCGGGCCCCGGGCGCCGGCAGCTGCCCGGTGCAGACCGAGCAGCGCCCGCACGGGCCCGAGGACGGGTCGTCCAGCGCCTCGGTCAGCACCTGCATCAGGCACCGGGCGCCGGCCGCGTACGTCCGCATGAGGTCGGCCTCGGCCCGGCGGGCCGCCACCACCCGCCGGTACTTGTCCGCGTCGTACTCCCAGGGCTGGCCGGTGCCGACCCAGCCCGCGCCGACCCGGTCGACCGCGCCGTCGACCCGCAGCGTCTTCAGCAGCGCGTCGAGCCGGCCCCGGCGCAACCCGGTCTCGGTCTCGATGGCCGGCACCGACACCGGCGGCCCGTCCGGGCCCGGCAGCAGGGCCAGCACCCGGCGGGCCGCGTCCGGGTCGGGGATCGTCGCGGTCGCGAACCACTCCCAGATCCGTGGGTCGCTCTCCGCCGCCGGCAGCAGCACCCCGACCGCCTCGTCCAGCGCCCGGCCGGCCCGCCCGACCTGCTGGTAGTAGGCCACCGGGGAGTCGGGGGAGCCGACGTGTACGCAGAAGCCGAGGTCGGGCTTGTCGTAGCCCATGCCCAGGGCCGAGGTCGCGACCACGGCCTTGAGCTCGTTGGCCCGCAGCGCGGCCTCGATCCGGGCCCGCTCGTCCGGCTCGGTCTGGCCCGTGTACGCCGCGACCGCGAAGCCCTGCGCGGCCAGGAACCCGGCCAGCGAGTGGGCCTGGTCGACGGTCAGCCCGTAGACGATGCCGGAGCCGGGCAGCGCGTCCAGCGCGTCGGCGACCCAGGCGAACCGCTCGACCCCGTCCAGCCCCGGGGCGACCGCGAGCCGCAGCGAGGCCCGGGCCAGCGGGCCGCGCAGCACCAGCGTGTCCGGCCCGAGCTGGGCGGCCACGTCCTCGGTGACCCGGGCGTTGGCGGTCGCGGTGGTGGCCAGCACCGGGCTGCCCGGCGTGGTCGCGGCCAGCAGGTGGGTCAGCCGCTGGTAGTCGGGCCGGAAGTCGAAGCCCCAGTCGGAGATGCAGTGGGCCTCGTCCACCACCAGCAGGCCGGTCTTGGCCAGCAGCGGCAGCGCCCGGTCGGCGAACTTCGGGTTGGCCAGCCGCTCCGGGGACACCAGCAGCACGTCGACCTCGTCCGCGCCGAGCGCGTCGAACACGACCTGCCAGTCGTCCACGTTGGCGGAGTTGACCGTGGCCGCGCGCAGCCCGGCCCGCTCGGCCGCGGCGACCTGGTCGCGCATCAGCGCCAGCAGCGGCGAGATGACCAGGGTCGGGCCGTGGCCGGCCTCCCGCAGCGCCGCGGTGGCCGCCCAGTAGGCCGCGGACTTGCCCCAGCCGGTCGCCTGCACCAGCAGCACCCGGCGGCCGCCGACCAGCGCGGCGACCGCCTGGACCTGGTCCGGGCGCGGCACCGCACCCGGACCGGCCATCCCGGCCAGCACGGCCGCCAGGTGCCGCTCGGCCGTCCCGTACGCGGTCCCGTCCCGGCCGGCCGACGCTGCTTCCCCGTTCGCATCCACGACCGCCACTGTGCCAGCCGGGTCCGACAATGCCGGACCCGATCCGGATCTGTGGACGACCGGGGACGGCCTGTGGACGACCGGCTACAGGTCGGCCACGGTCACCACGACGCGGCCGGTGGGGGAGCCCTCCAGCGTCTCGTGCGCCTTGGCCGTCTCGGCCAGCGGGAACGGGTGCAGCGGCAGCCCGGCCTCCCGCCCGACCCGGACCGCGCCGTCCGCGACGGCCGCGTTGATGTCCTCGATCGCCGCGCCCTTGGCGTCGTTGGGCTCGGTGTAGACGAGCACGAACTGCCAGCGCGCGTTGGGCACCATCATCGCCCGGATCGGGATGGTGACGGTGTCGCCGCCGTCGTCGGCGTAGATGCCGACCACGCCGTGCAGGCCCAGCACCTCGGCATCCACCGACGCGTTGCGGGCGACCGAGACCTCGACGATCGCGTCCACCCCGTGCGGCGCGACCTTCCGTACCTCGGCCACGACGTCCTGGGTCCGGTAGTTGATGATCTCGTCGGCGCCGGCGGCGGCCGCCAGCTGCGCCTTCTCCGGGCTGCTCACGGTCGTGATGATCCGGGCGTCGGCCCACCGGGCCAGCTGGATGGCGGCGTTGCCGACCCCGCCGGCGCCCCCCTGGACCAGCACGGTCTTGCCGGCCAGCGCGCCCGGGTCGAGCCGGTCGGGCATGGCCTCGCCGACGGTGAGGCAGCGGTGCGCGGTCAGGAACGGCACCCCGAGGCAGGCGCCCAGGTCGAACGAGGCGTTGGCCGGCAGCAGCACGGCCTGCCGCTGCGGCACCACGCTGTATTCGGCGGCGGTGCCCCACGGGCGGCCCTGCGCGGCCTCCCAGAGCCAGACCCGCTGACCCAGCACGGCCGGATCGACCCCGTTGCCGACCGCGTTGACGTCCTCGATCCCGGCGCCCTTGGCGTCGTTCGGCTCGGTGTAGACGAGGATGAACTGCCAGCGCGCGTTCGGCCCCATCATCGGCCGGATCGGGATGGTGACGGTGTCCCCGCCGTCGCCGGCGTAGATGCCGACCGAGCCGTGCATGCCGAGCACCTGGGCGTCCACCGACGCGTTGCGGGCGACGGAGACCTCGACGATCGCGTCCACCCCGTGCGGCGCGACCTTGTGCACCTCGGCCACGACGTCCTGGGTCTTGTAGTTGATGATCTCGTCCGCGCCGGCCGCCGCCGCCAGCTGCGCCTTCTCCGGCCCGCTGACAGTCGTGATGATCCGCGCGT
>DATDKW010000192.1:0-6321 GCA_036519715.1 Mycobacteriales bacterium | reverse complement strand
CTGGCGGTCCTCGGGGTGATGACCGTGGCCATGGTCGGGCTCGGGCTGCTGGTGAACGCGGTGCTCGCGGCCCGGCTGCACGCCGACCTGCGGGACCGGCTGACCGAGCGGGCCGGCTTCGCCCAGCTGCTGGCCGGCCGCGGCTACACCGACCAGGAGCTGGCCGACCGGCTCACCGGCCAGGGCATCACCGCGGTGGTCCAGGACGGCGGCTCGGCCGTGTACGGCCGCTGGTTCCCGCCGCCCGGTGCCGCCGGCCGCCCCGGCCCGCGCCCGCCCCGGCCGGCCCTGGACACCTCGTCCGTGCAGGTCGGCACCACCGCCGGCGGGGTGCTGACGGCGACCCTGCCGCTGACCCGGGAAACCCTGACGCTGTCCGCCGACGGCGGCGAGATCGGCCACACCTTGGGCCAGCTCCGTACGGTCGAGTGGATCGCCGGGGCCGGCATCCTGGCCGCCAGCGGCCTGCTGCTGACCCGGGTGGTCGCCGGGGCGCTGGCCCCGCTGTCCCGGGTGGCCGCGGTGGCCGGCCGGATCGCGGCCGGCAACCGGGGTGAGCGGCTGCGCCCGACCCGGCCCGGCACCGACCTGGGCCGGACCGCGGTCGCCCTGGACGGGATGCTGGACGCGCTGGAGGCCTCGGAGCTGCGGATGCGCGGCTTCCTGGCCGACGCCTCGCACGACCTGCGCACCCCGGTGGCCGGGGTGATCGCCGCGGCCGACTCGCTGCTGCGGGACGACCCGGACCGGGCCGAGCGGGAGCGCCGGCTCGGCGATCAGCGCATGCAGCCGGGACAGCCCCTCCAGCCCCTCCGCAAGCCGGGCCCGAGCCAGTCGGCGGCCGCCCTCATCGACGAGCTCGACATCGTGATGGTCCTCGGCCCAGTCGTTCCCGACGAACAGCATCCGCCCTCCCTCGACCACCCGGACACGACCAGCAGCGGTGCGCAGGCTCCGGCGACCTAATGGTCAAGTGCTCACCAGCCGCCAGCCAGGGCACGACATCCCATCAGCCATCACACTTGCTCACGACCGGCGGGCGCACGGTCTGCCGCAAGACCTCCAACCCGACTTGGCTCAATTTAGTGCGCAGGCTGGGGTCAGGTGATCACGGCGAGGGCGTCGCGTAGGTCGGTGGGTAGGGGCTCTTCGGCCGTCAGGACGTGGCCGCCGGCGCGGATGGCGACGGTGCGGTAGCGGCGGGTGGTCTGGACGAACCGCTTGATGGACCAGCCGGTCTTGGTCTGGATTTGGTGGGTGACGGCGAGGGCGGCGAACACGACGGCGAGGTGGGCATCGATCGATTCGCGTTTGTGGTGGTAGATCGGCCGGGTTTGCAGGTCGTGCTTGGACATGCGGAAGCTCCTCTCGATGCGCCAGAGCTGGTGGTAGGCGCCGATCACGAACTCCGGCGTCGGGCTGGTGATGTTGGTGATGTAGCTCTTCCAGCCGGCCAACGTCCGTGCTTTGGCCTCGAGGTCGCGGTTCACGAACTTGTCGCCGCCGGCGAGAGTGATGAACCGGTTGCGCTTGACCGGCACCTTGCCCGCGACGGCGCGTTCGGCCTTGCCGATCTGCTCGTCGATCCCTTTCAGTGTGCGGCGGGCCCGGTCGGCCCGGTACTGGTAGTAGATGACCTGGTCCCTGCGGGTGGCGTTCGGTCCACCCGGCCACGGCTGGGTCAGCGTGAGCCCGTTCGGGATCTCCGCCGCGTCGGGGTTGCGCTTGCGCCATTCGGCGATGGCGTAGGGGATGTGGCCGATCCGGTTGCCCAGGATGAAGCCGAGCCCGGCGGCTTCGATCTCGCGCTTGTTGTTCTCCGACAACATCCCGGCGTCGGCGACGTCGGCGACGTCGGTGATGTCGGTGATGTCGGTGATGTCGGTGAGCCGATGCGCAGCCATGAACGCCCTCAACGTGGGCACCACGGTCGAACCATGGTCGCGGTCTCGGCCTTGTTCCCTTCGAACGCCTCGACCGCGAGCGGGAACCCGGTCGCGTCGGTCAGCAGGCCGATCGTGATCTGCGGTTCCAGACGTCGTTCCTTGGAGAACCCGGGCTCGCGGAACCCGTCGCCCTGATCGGTCTCGAAGTAAAGCGTGCTCACGTCGTAGAGCACCAGGCTGGCCGGCCCGAGCGCGGCGTGCCCGGCGCACGCGGCCGAGATGTCCTTGCGCCACAACGGCTTGCCGTACTTGGGCAGGCGCCGCTCGAGCGTCGCGTAGGACGGCGCGGCGACACCGGCCTCCTCCACCACCCGCAGCGAGTCCAGCTTGCTGGTCGGCTCGATGATCCGAGCCAGCACCAACCCCCGGAACACTTCGTCTGCGCCGGCCGCCTTGTCGAACCCGAGCGAGTCGTAAGCCCGGCTGAGCGCATCCCACAGATGCCCGGCCTTCGTGCCGACGATCTCCAACGGCCCCGTGCCAGCAGCCGCCGCGAGTCCGAGATCAAGCTCGGCCTGGCCGGCAGCGATCCGCTCAGCCGCCACCGCCTTCAACGCCGCGAGCTCGTCGACATCGTGCGCCGAGCCCAGGTGCTCGATCCGCCGCGACCCCTGCCGCGAGGACCACACGATCTGCACCGCCATCGCGCCCGACGCGGTCCGCACCGTCCGCACGTACGCCACCGACGCAGGCTACGGCCCGCGATTAGTGCGCAACTCCAACCCGGTCACACCGCCGCGACCAGCGAACACGGCAAGCCAACCGCCAGACCAAGATCGAATGAGCCAAGTCAGGACAACTCCGCATGAGCGTGCGCCTGCGGATCGGTCGGTATGACGAAAGAGCCAGACCCGCGCCACCACCTCCCTATCCAGGCTGGTTAGCGACCCGGTGATCAGTGGGTCAGGTTGACGGTCACCGAGGCTGAGGTGGTGGAGTTCCCGGCGACATCCGTGACCACGGCGGTGATGGTGTGGCGCCCCGACAGCGAACGGGAGGGCGACCAGGCGTAGGAGTAGGGAGCACTCGAGTCGGTGCCGAGCAGCGTGGAGCCGTCCCGGTAGAAGGCGACCGAACTCACGCCGGATGCCGGCCCGGCTCCCGTTCCGGTGTCGCCCGCGGCCACAGCGATGGGGATGGTCGACCCGCGCTTGTACGAAGAGCCGTCTGCCGGCGAGGTGATGGCGGCGGATGGCGGCGCGGCGTCGATCCTGACGGTCCGAAGGTTCTCGGCCTCGACGTTACCGGCGTTGTCCTCGGACAGGTAGCTCACCGTCGTGGTCTGCGCGACCGCAAACGGTCCTGTGTAGACCTGCGCCGAGGCGCTCGACGCGGCGCTCGTGCCGTCTGTGGTGTACCTGGTCTGCTTAACGCCGGAACCACCGGTGTCAGTGGCGGACAGGGTGACTCCGACGGTCGTCTGCCGATACCACCCGGTCGTGCACGTGGTGCCCAGGCAGGCGATCGTCGTGGTCGGGGCGGTGGTGTCGGCCGCCGCCGTGCTCACATCCACGACCTGGGCGGTCGGCGTTTCCTGGTTGCCTGCTCCGTCCACCGACGCGAACGTGACCGTCGTCTTCTGTGACACGGAGAATGGTCCGGCGTAGGTGACGGCGGACGGACTCGACCGGGGGTCCGTCCCGTCGGTCGTGTACGCGGTGCGCGCGACGCCCGAGCCACCGGTGTCCGTTGCGGACAAGCCCACCGTCACCGGCGCGGGATAGGGCGACGTCCCGCACGGCGCGCCGTTGCAGGTCATGGTCGTCGTGGGCGGGCTCGTGTCCGGCACCGCGGCCGCGTTGTGGCAGGCGGTGCTCCCCGAGTCCGTGAAGGTGGTCGCGCTGGGGGTCTTCACGTAGTTCCAGTCGTACGAGCCGGGATGCAGGGTCATCTTGAGGACCCCGAAGATCCCGGCGCCGGTCACCGCGCTCGTCGGCAATTTCGTCGAGGCCGGAGCGCTGCCGCTCTCCTCACCGCCGGTTCCGACGACGAACTCGCGAATGCCGTTCTCGTCCGGCACGCCGGAGGGATTCTGCAGCACGAACCGCTCGTACCAGTGGGCGTGGCCGGTGAGGATGACGTCCGCGTGGGCGGCGTAGAGGTCCTTCCAGAACTGGGTGAAGCTGGTGTCACCGCCGCTCGTCGTGGACACGTATCGAGGCCGATGCCAGTACGCCATCGTGCAGGGTGCCGTCGAGTGCGCCGCCAGGTCGTTGCGCAACCACGTCTCCTGCGGGCTTCCGAGCTGGCAGCTGCCGAGGCTCGCGACGTAGCCGCACTCGCTGTTCATCGCGATGATGTGCCACGAGCCGAGGTCATAGCTGTAGTAGCCCTTGGTCGGGTCGCCGGCCGCACTGCCGAAGTACTGGAAATAGCCCTTCGCGTCCGGTGTCGTCGAGCAGTCGGTCCCTCCGGACGTCAGGTACTCGTGGTTGCCAGGAACGGGATGGCTGATCGCTTTCTGCTGCCCCCAGGACGGGTCGTAGGACTGCGCCCAGGTCGACGCGCCCCCGCAGTTGTACTGATTGTCACCGAGCGGCAGCACCGCATCGACCCCGGTGAGCAAGCTGGCGGTCGCCTTCTGCTGGCAGTCGGTCGGAGTCCCGTTCCCGCCGTTGAACCAGGAGACGCCGGGGTCGCAGGCGATGTCGCCCGCGGCCGCGATCACCGGATCCCCGGCAGCGCTCGAGGCCGTCTCGTGGAAGAACTGGACAAGCGGGACCAGAGTCAACACGACGACCAGCCGGACGACCAGCCGCGGGACGGCGGCGCGCCGGCCGACCGGACGACGAGCCTTTGTCCCAACGCTGCCCGGCGCCGCCATCGCAGGTGCTCCTCACTGCGCCGATGGGCGCCGCACAACACGTGACCTGCATATGCGTGAATCATGAGACCGGGCGCACGCTGTGGTGCGTCGACCGATCGCTGACAGATTAGCGCGGGCTCCCGGGATTTGCGTCCAAGTCTCACAACCTCGCGAGCATGACCGTTTTCGCCATCTTCTTGCTCGGCCCGGTGGTTCACAATTCCTCAAAAAGGCTTAGGCAATCTCATGCAGGTGGGGGAGCCACGTCGACCCGACGTCAGGTATCGCTCCGGCCGGCAGCCGTCGCCGGCTCAGTCCAGGCCGAAAGCCCCTCCGAGCGAGGCACATCGGTGGGCGAGCCTCAGGGCGGTGCTCCGGCAAGCTCGCCAGCTTGCCGGGTCCAGCAGGGCGCCTTGGTGCGGTATCGGCGCGGCACACCAAGCCGCTTACAGACCGGATTCGGGCCGTTTGCTGTGGTCACGCAGGCTGACGGCGAACGCCAGCGTCATCAGCAACCAGCCGGCGACCTCCGCGCCGTGCTTGACCACAGCTTTCACCTGGAACAGCCAGCCTCCCGACGAAGCTCCGAGTTGGAACAGAAGTTGCTCACCGAACTGGTGGATGAGGAACGACGCGCCGAGCAGCGCGAGTGCGACGATGCATAGCCGAAAGCTCACCGGGGACAAGCTCCGGGCGACGGCAAATGTAGCGAGGAACGCCGCCAGGAGGACGGGTAGGTAGAACACGAGCCCAACGCCGATCAGCCGGTGCAGCCGCCATACCTCGTCCGCGGCCAGGAACGTGAAGACCGGCGGAAGCACGACGAGCGCAGGGGTGACCGGCCGCAGGCGGAGCAGCACCATCCACGACGCGAACGCCGCCGAGGCGATCGCAAGCCGGCCGGCGAACCCGAACAGCCCACCGTCCGAGGCCGAGTTGAGGGCGGTCACCCGGTTGTGAAAGAACCCGAAGCCCACGAACTGCAGAATCGATCCAGCAAGAACCACGCCGACCGTCACCGACAGCCCTGCCACCACGAGACGGTCTGCGGACCGGTCACCGTCGCCTCGCTGGGCCGTCCCTCTGTCGCCGACCCTACGCACCGACGCCAGCCTAACCCCCATCCGCCACGCCATCCGGGCGCAGCGCGGCAGACATCCCAAGTTCTGTGGGGTCAAGCGGCGGTTTGGGTGTGGTGGCTCCAGGCGGTGTGTTCGTTGTAGGGGGTGCCGGTTTCAGGCAGCCGTGGAGGATGCCGACGAGGCGGTTGCTGAGTTGGCGTAGGGCGGCCTGGTGACCGATGCCGCGCGAGCGCAGCGCCTGGTAGTAGGCGCGGGCGCCGGGTGAGCCTCGCAGCGAGCAGAACGCCCATTGATGCAGCGCGTCGGCGAGGCGGCGGTTGCGGGCGTAGCAGGCGAGCACGATCCCGCGGGTGCCGGAGGCCCGGGTGATCGGGGAGGTGCCGGCGTAGTGCTTGCGGCTCTTGGCGTCGGCGAAGCGGTCCGGGTCGTCCCCGAACTCGGCCAGCACTCGGGCGCTGAGGACCGGGCCGAGCCCGGGTTGGCTGAG
>DATDKW010000191.1:0-2434 GCA_036519715.1 Mycobacteriales bacterium | reverse complement strand
GCCCGCATCTTGCCGTCGGCCGACTCGCGGGGCAGATACTTCATGCCGCAGTCGGGCGCGAGCACGACGTTCTCCGCGTCGACGTACGGCAGCGCCCGGCGGACCCGGCCGGCCACCGTCTCGGCCGTCTCCACCGCCGGGTCGGACAGGTCGATCACGCCAAGGATGATCGTCTTGCCGGCCAGGTGCTTGAGCACCGAGGTGTCCAGGTTGGACTGGGCCGTCTCCAAGGAGATCATGTCGGCCGGGCAGTCGGCCAGCTCGGGCAGGAACGAGTAGCCCGACGGCCGCTCGTGGATGATCGCCGCGTAGCCGAAGCAGATGTGCACGGCCGTGCTGCCCCGCACGCCGTCCAGGGCCCGGTTCAGCGCCTCGAGCCCGAACTCGCGGGCCGCGTCCGGCCGGGCCTGCATGTAGGGCTCGTCCAGCTGGACGATGTCCGCCCCGGCCGCGAACAGGTCCTTGACCTCCTCGTTGACCGCGTCGGCGTAAGCCAGGGCGACCGAGCGGGGGTCGCCGTAGTGGTCGTCCTGGGCCTGCTGCGACATCGTGAACGGCCCGGGCACGGTGACCTTGACCGCCCGGTCGGTGTGCGCCCGCAGGAACTCCAGGTCCGGCCGCTGGATCGGGCCGGGCCGGACGATGTCGCCGACCACCCGCGGCACCGGGTTGGGGTGGCCGCTGCGGTCCAGCGCCTCGCCGGGGTTGTCGATGTCCACACCGGACAGTGCGGTGGCGAAGTGGTTGGAGTAGCTCTCCCGGCGGATCTCGCCGTCGGTGAGCACGTCCAGGCCGGCCTCCTCCTGGGCCCGGATCGCCACCAGGGTGGCGTCGTCCTGGGCCTGGGCCAGGAACTCCGGCGCCGGGCGCCACAGCTCCCGGGCCCGCACCCGGGGCGGGAACCGGCCGGCCAGCTTGGCCCGGTCGATCAGCCACTCCGGCTGCGGGTAGCTGCCGACCAGCGAGGTGGGGAAGAGGGTCACGGGACGACCACCAATCTGCCGTCCGGCGTCGCGCCGGCCCGGCTCCACGCGTCGGCGACATCGTCGAGGCCGACGGTCTCGTACGTGACTGTGCACCGGTGCTCCAGCACGGCGCCGAGCGCGTCGGCCTTCTGGGCGGCCGTCAGCGCGTTGTTCGTGTAGCCCAGGATGCTGTGCGAGCCGCTGCGCAGCGCGGCGCTGGAGAACGTGGCCGTCGGCCCGCCGCTGGCGCCGAGGTGCACCAACCGGCCGTGCTCGGCCAGCGCCAGCAGCGCGGCGGTGGCGGCCTCGCCGCCGACCGGGTCGATCACCACGTCCACCGGCCCGCCGGCGGCCTGCCGGATCCGGTCGGTCAGACCGTCCACGACGGACAGGTCGACGACCCCGGTGGCGCCGCGGGTGCGGGCCAGCTCCCGTTGGGTCATCCGCCGGCTGCCGGCGACCACGGCCGAGGCGCCGAGCGCCACCGCGGCCTGCACGGCGACCTGGCCGACGGCGCCGCCGGCCCCCAGGACCAGGACCCGCTCGCCCGGCCGGACCCGGGCCCGCCAGGTCAGGCTCATCCAGGCCGCGACCGCGGACAGCCCGAGCGCGGCCACCAGCTCGTCCGGCACGTCCTCGGCCAGCGGCACCACCTCCTCGGCGGCCGCGACCGCCTGCTCGGCCAGGCTGCCGTCGCCCGGCTCCATCCCGGCGTTGGTGGAGAAGAAGACCCGCTGCCCCGAGGTCAGCGTGCCGACGCCCTGCACCCCGGGCACGTACGGCAGCGGCGGGGCGCCGAAGTAGGACGTGCCGGTGGCGCAGAGCAGGTCCAGCGGCACGATCGGGGCGGCGGTGACCCGGATCAGCTCCTGACCCGGGCCGGCGACCGGGTCCGGCCGTTCGGCCGGGGCCGGCGGCTCGGCGTACCGGGTGAGGAGCGCGGCTTTCACGTGGCGATGTCCGCGTACGGCAGGGAGAAGTGGGACAGCCGCTGCGCGTACTCCAGCTGGAAGCCGAGCGGCTGGTCGTGGTCGCGCTCGAACATCGCGATGAACAGGGTCAGCGTCAGGAACGGGTGCGCGCCCATCTCGAACAGCGCGGGGTAGTCGTGGGTGGACAGTGCCGCCCGCTCCGCGTCCGTGAACCGCTGGAACGTGCTGGCCTCGGTCACGGCGCAGTTGAGCAGGTGGTTGGCCCGCTCCGCCTCCCACCAGCTCACGGTCCCGGCCGGGTCCTCCCGGTACCGCTCCACCAGCTCGGCGTCCCGGTCGACGGTGTAGAGGAACTTGTTCACCAGATATTTGCTCATCTCCCACTCCTCACGCCGGCGCTCCGTTCGGGTACCAGGTGAAGTACGCCTCCATGGTGTGGAAGAGGTCGTACGTGTCGACGTAGTCGGCCTTCGCGTTCTCGCCCGCGACGCCCATCATCAGCATGAAGTCCATGAAGCCGTGGGTGGCGTTGCCGGG
>DATDKW010000190.1:0-9225 GCA_036519715.1 Mycobacteriales bacterium | reverse complement strand
ACATCGGTACAGGTGCGCTCATCGAGCCTGCCGGTCACTGTCGTCGGCCAGGTGCCGGCCTTTCCCGGCATCCGCTACCCCTACCGTCCGGCGATCGTGGTGAACATCGCCGCTGTCGCCGACATGGACTTCTACGGCCCCTGGGAGAACGAGCTGTGGACCGACCAGGCCCAC
This sequence comes from Mycobacteriales bacterium, assembly GCA_036519715.1. GTDB lineage: Bacteria > Actinomycetota > Actinomycetes > Mycobacteriales > CADCTP01 > CADCTP01. The sequence continues at coordinate 9,051 of DATDKW010000190.1, read as the reverse complement.
GTAGGTGCAGTCCAGTCAGACCTGGCCGAGCGCGGCATCCTCACCGAGGATGTCGAACAGCCCGACGGCGTTCTTGATGCATTGGACCTGCTGCCGGTGACGTGGACGTTCCAGTTCCTGCAGGTGGTGTCCATTCTGGTGGCACTGATCAGTGTCGCCGGGCTGCTGCTGTTCCTCGCCGCCCGGCAGCAGCGCCAGCAGGTGTCCTACGTGTTGATGCGGCGCATGGGGATGACCCGCCGCTCCTACCTCGGTTCACTCCTGCTCGAGCTGAGCGTGCTGACCGGCTGGGCCTGGCTCACCGGTGCGCTTACCGGAACCGGCGCGCTGCTGACGGCCACCAGCAACATCGATGTCAACCGTGGCTTCTTGCCGCCCACCCTGCTGCGCTTGCCGACCGCGACGCTGATCGGCACCGGGCTCGGGCTCGCGTGCGTGGCCGCAGCGCTGGCGTGGTGGACGCAACGGCACGCCGAGCGCATCGATCCCGCCGCAGCGCTGCGCACGTGACCGCCGATATCGACCCGCCACCCGACGCCGGCACTGCGATGCCCAGCGCTTCCGGCGCAGCAGCGTGGCAGTACGGTCCGGCCGTGTCGTGCCGGGACGTGGCCAAGACGTACCGAATCACCACTGAGCAAGTGACCGCAGGGCGCGACCAGCGCCGCCCGGTTTTGCCGCGGTCCGGGCGCGTCCACCGGCTCCCGCCAGGGCTCGTCCGGGTTCTCCCGGGTGTACCCGAAGTTGATCGCCGGCTGCGAGTCGTAGAAGTTACGCAGGTAGTAGTCCGGGCGCGGGCCAGAGGAGGGCACGAAGCTGGGCCCGGGCCGGTCCGACCAGATGCAGCGGTCGTCGCCCGGCGTCGCGGCCGAGCACCGGGAACCACTCGTGCTCGACCGAGGTGTGCCCGGCGACCAGGTCGAGCACGACCCGGATGCCGCGCTCCCGGCAGGCGTCGACGAACGCGACCATGTCCTCGTTCGTGCCGTACCGGGGCGCGATCCGCAGGTAGTCGGAGACGTCGTAGCCCGCGTCCTTGAACGGCGAGGCGAAGCACGGGTTGAACCAGACCGCGTCCACGCCCAGCCAGGCCAGGTGGTCGAGGTGCGCGAGCGCACCGGGCAGGTCGCCGACCCCGTCCCCGTCCGAGTCGGCGAACCCACCTGACGGCGCCACCCGGCCGAAGAGTCGCGCCAGGGTGAATCTTTTTCTGGCCCGGCACGCGACAGTTGAGGTATGGAAGGCCCTCCGAGCGACGCGACCCTGTTGGTCGGCGTCGCCGAACGCGACATCGGGGCCTTCCGCACGCTCTACGAACGCCACGCCGGCTGGCTCGCGCTCCGGCTCGCCCGCCGGTGCAACGACTCCGAGCTCGTTGCGGACGCCGTCCAGGACACGTTCGTCGCAATGTGGCAGAAGCCGCGGAGCTTCCGCGGTGACGGCGACGTCGCGGCGTGGCTGTGGGGCATCGCGATCCGCCGGCTGGTCAGCCGCATACGCCGGCGGACCGACATCGCCGCCGCCTTCGGGATTTCCGAGACGGTACCGGCGGCCGAGGACGAGGTCCTGCTGTCAGTCGAGTACGGCGACCTGGGTGCGGCCCTGGCCCGGCTGTCCCCGGAGATGCGTGCCGTCATCCAGGCCGTCGTCCTGGACGGGCTCTCCGCCAAGGAGGCGGCCCAACTGCTGAACGTGCCGGTGAGCAGCGTCAAGACGCGGCTGTTCCGGGCCAGGGCACAGCTACGGGCCACGCTGGCGGAGGGACTGTCATGACCGGCTGGCACGTGGACGACGAGACACTGCGGCGCTACGTGGAGCGGATCGACTCGGTGGCCGAGGGGGCCTCGGTCGAGCAGCACGTGCTGAGGTGTGAGCGCTGCCGCGCCCGGGTCAACACCGCGGCGGCCGCGGCCGACCTCGCTGTGGTCGATCTCGATGCGGTGTGGGACCGCACCCGTGGCGCGATCGAGGTACCGCGTCCCTCGGTGTTCGAGCGGCTGCTGACCGCTGTGGGGGTCCCTTCCGACGAGGCCCGGATCGTCGCGGTGGCCAGCGCGTTCCACGGCGTATGGCTGGTCGGCGTGGCTACAGTCATCGCGTTCGCGGCTCTCGCGGCGAAGATCGGGGGCACCGGCGAGCTCTGGTTCGTCCTCGCCGTGGCCCCGGTCGCGCCCTGCCTGCTGGTCGCGGTCAGCTACGACTGGCGGTGGGACCCGGCCCTGGAACCGGAAATGGCCACGCCGTACCCGGTCCTGCGCCTGGTCCTGCTGCGCACGATCGCGGTCCTCGCCCTCGCGCTGCCCGCCGTGCTGCTGCTCGGGCTGCTCGTGCCGGGCCAGCCGCCGTTCGTCTGGCTGCTGCCGGCCGTCGGCTTCGTCGCGGTGGTGCTCGCCGCGTCAACCTGGATCAACCCGCTGAACGCGGCCACGACCGTCAGCGCCGCGTGGTTCGTGGCGGTGTGGCTGACGAGGCGGGCGTATTCGCCGACCGAGGTGCTGGAGGCCCGGACGCAGGTGGCCTTCCTGGTGCTGGCCGCGGCGTCGTTCTGCGTCTTCGTCGTACGCGGGCACCACCTGACCCAGCTTCGACCACGGGGGTAGCGGCACATGAACGGTTCTCTGATCAGCCTGCGTGGGGTGGGGCGCTCGTTCGGCGCCACCCAGGCCCTCGCCGATGTCGACCTCGACCTGGGACCCGGCGTGATCGGGTTGCTCGGCCCGAACGGGGCGGGCAAGACCACCCTGCTGCGGCTGCTGGCCACGGCGCTGCCGCCCAGCCGAGGAGAGGTGCGTGTGCTGGGCCGGGACGTCGAGGTGCCGGCCCAGCGCACCGAGATCCGCCGCCGGCTGGGCTACCTGCCGCAGGAGGTCGGGTTCCCGCGCGGCTTCACCGCGTTCGCCTTCGTCGACTACATCGCACTGCTCAAGGAGTGGGCCGACCCGGCCGTCCGGCACGCGGAGGTGCGCCGGGTGCTGAACCTGGTCGGGCTGTCGCACGCCACGACCAAGCGGATCCGGGCCATGTCCGGCGGCCAGCGGCGCCGGGTCGCGCTGGCGCAGGCGCTGCTCGGGTCGCCGCCGGTCCTGATCCTCGATGAGCCGACCACGGGTGTCGACCCGGAACAGCGCGTCACGCTGCGGACCGTCCTGGCCGAGCTCGCGCGGACGTCGATCGTGGTCCTGTCCACCCACCAGACCGAGGACGTCGCGGCCCTGTGCGAGCGCGTCGTGGTGCTGGACCAGGGCCGGGTCCGGTACGACGGTGCGGTCACCGACCTGGTTCGCCGCGCCGCCGGCCGCGTCTGGCTGGCGGACCAGCCGGACCCGGCGGCGACTGTGTCCTGGCGGACCGGCACCGGGCGGTACCGCAACGTCGCCGCGCAGGCGCGGGACGGCGTCCAGCATGTCGAACCGTCCCTCGAGGACGCCTACCTGCTGCTGCGCGCGGACCGCTCCGGCACCGGGATGGTGACCAGATGAGCGCGACGCTGGCGGCCGCCCCGCACGCGGACCCGGGCCACCCCACGTTCGTTCCGCTCGCCTTCCGCGAGCTGCGCCGGTTCGTCCTCAACCCGGTCTTCCTGTTCGGCGTCGGGATGTGTGTGGTGATAGCGACCGGCGACAACGCCGGGGTCGTGGAGATCGACGAGGTCGTCGGGTATCCGGCGGTCTTCCTGGGTGGCTTCGGGATGATGGCCATGTACTGGCTGACCCGCTCGATGCGCGACAGCGAGCCGGTCGTCGGCGTCACCCCGACGGCGCGGCCGGTGCGCACGGCGGCGCTGTGCGCGGTCGCGATCGTGCCGTTCCTCTGCGGCTGGCTGACCCTGTTCGCGTTCGTCCGCGTCTTCCCGATCGGATCCCCGCTGTACGGCGGCTTCAGCGAGCCGACCCAGGTCGCGATCCTCGTCGGGCAGATCGCCGTCCCGGCGCTCGGCGGCCCCCTGCTCGGTGTCGCGCTCGGCCGGTGGGTCAGCTTTCCGGGCGCAGGATTCGTCGCGTTCCTGCTCATCTTCGGCTGGCTGCAGCTGGTGACGATCCCCTCGCTGACGCATCCGGACTCGGCGCCGGCCGCCGCGCTGCGGTTGTTCTCGCCGTTCGCGTTCTTCTCCCTGGCCGACAACAGCCCCGACATCACGCTGTGGCGGGGTTCCCCGTGGTTCTTTCTCGGCTGGCAGCTCGCGCTGTGCGCGATCGCGGCGCTCGTCGCCCTGCTGCGCGGGGCCGAGGGCCGGGTCCGGTCCCGGATCGTGCACGCCCTGCTGATCGCCCTGACGGTGGCGGCGGTCATGTTCGTGCTAACCAACACCGTCGGGGCCGTCCCCGGCGCATGATGATCAGGCAGATGCTGCGGGCCGGGGCGTGGCCGGCCGTGGCGGGGATCAGCGGTGTCGCGCTCGTCGCCGGCGGCTGCGGCGTCGCGTTCCCCGCCGCCGGCACCGCCCTGCTCACGATCGCCTTCACCCTGCTCGCCGCCGCGGCCGCGTTCGCCCTGGACGAGCCGGCCAGCCAGGTGGTCGACGTGACTCCGACCGGACCCCTCCAACGCACGGCCGTACGGGCGGTGGCGTTGCTGGCCCCGGTCGTCGCCGGCACGGTGCTCATCCTGGCCGGCGCGCAGCGCGGCCTCGCGCTGCCCTGGGCGGCCACCGCGCTCGCGCTCGGCGGCAACGTCGCGCTGGGATTCACCGTGGCCTGGCTCGCCCGGACCCGTACCGGTGAGCCCGGTGCGCCGGTCTCCGCCGCTGTCGCGCTGATCCTGATGGCGCCCAGTCTCGTGCCCGCGGTCGCCCGCCGGGTGAGCACCTTCCCGACCTCCGGTGGCGCGACGCTGTCGTCGAACACCGTCTGGTGGACCGTCCTGGCCCTGTGCATCGCGGCCATCGCCGTGTCGGTCGACGGCCGGCTCCTGCCGCACCGGCTTCCCGGCCTTCGCTGACGCCGGCGTCCCGCGCACGACGCTGATGGTTGGGCGGTAGCGCGCTCCGCGGCAGATGAGTGCACCCGTGCAGGACGGACCAGGCAACCGGTGGGCGTCTGCCTGCAGCGGGCGCAGACGTTTCAGCGGACTTAGGTGCTCCCGGGCAACGGCGGGCAGCAGCACGTAGGGAAAGGACGCGTCATACTTGATGTTCTCTCGCGTCACCCTCGATACACGGCCGGACAGGGCCGAAGGGCCCTCTTCCGGCTGTGACCGCAGACCGCCGTGGTCGTGTTCCACCAACCGTTCCCGGCTTCGGCGACCTGTTCCAGCGAGAGCGTGAAGTTGAGAGGACAACGGCCATGGCCGAGTCCGTGGGAACGAGACGGCGTCAGCGCTGGGCGGAGCGAGAGAATCGGCGCCGCGAAACCGACTATCGGCTCCGCTACGAGCGATGGTCACGGATCGACGCGGTGCTCGCACGCTGGATTGATATGGCACGAACCTTTGGCGGCTACGAGGCCAGCGCGTCTGTACCTCCGGACCTGCGTCTCAAGCACAACGAACGAATATTCGGCTCCTTCTCAGGTGCCGCACTGGTCGAGGTGAACCGTCCGACGGGCGTCTTTGGTCCGGCTACCGACCACCACTTCTCGGCGCTCAGTGAAGCCGAAGGTCGGGCCACGCCCACCGCAACGGCTCCTCCTGTCACGTCAGGCGAACCGCGGATCAAGGAGCGCGGCGACCTGATCCTGACCAGTACGCGAGTGATCTTCCGCGGTGCTTCTCGGAACCGGGAGTGGCGTTTCGACGCGCTCGTCGGCATCGAACACGCCGTCGGACAGCCCCTCACACTGATCCACGTTTCGTCTCGTAAGAAGGCCTCAGGGTTCGCCGTCGCGGGGGACCTGGTTCCAGAGATGCGGTTCCTGCTGACGCTGGGCCTAGCCCACTTCCGTGGCGATGTGGCCGGCTTCGTGCAGGCGCTGGAGACGGACCGGGGCAGACATAGCGCTCTACAACCCGTGCGCCCAGCGCCGGTCGGCCCAGAGCAGGCGCCCAGCGGTCCCGCTGCGGTTGCCGGTGCGATCGGACACTTTTACTTCGGCCGGGCTGGGCAACCCGGCCGCCGCCGACTCGCCCAGGCCACAGTGACAATTCTGGGCACACTGTTGCTCATCGGCCTGGTTACGCCGGACAGGTCCGCGCCGCCGGACGGCTCAGCCGCCGCGCCGGCGATTCCGACGCCGACCACCGCGCCAGCCTCTACGGCAACCCCGACACCAATCCCGCGCCTCCCCCGTCCGACCATGACAACGACAGTGCCCCGAACGACGGCGCGGACCACCGTCGCCCCACCAGCGCCAACGGCCAGGCGCACCACGCCGCGTCCTCCTCCACCCGCCCCCCGTGTCCGTCCCTTGTGTGGCGCGCCAGCGAATCCATACGGGTACAACTTCTGTGGCCGCGGTGGCCTAATCTACAGCCCAAATCCGGACATCTGTATCTACTTCGACTGCATCGGGAACTTTGGCAATTCTCCCGGCTACATGATCCAGTGCGATGACGGCACGTTCAGTACTGCCGGCGGCCGGCAGGGCGCTTGTTCCCAGCATGGCGGCGTCAACCGCCCCGTCTACGGCGGACCATGAGCGAGGCGAGCCGCCCGGCGACGCCGCTTCGCGGGATGGTCACGCATGAGCGTGCTCCGCGGAATGGGCGCTTCCCGCGCGCGGTGCGGCATGGGCGGCTGTCCGCGTCGGGGTCGGCTCAGACGAGGGGCAAGATTACCGGGGCGGCTGTCGAGCTCGCGGATCTCAGAGCAGGCGACCTCCCGGCCACCAGCAGACGCCTCGACACCGCCGCTGAACGGCCACGGCGTCGGATCAAGGCAGCACTCCGCGTCCAGGCGCCGTTCCGGTCTGACGCGGCAAACGTCGTTGGGCGCGGAAATCCGCGGAGAACGGTATCTCGGCAGCGCACTAGGCGCTCCTTGTCCTCGGACCCACAGGATGCAATGACGGACCAGGGAGGTGGGGTCATGACAACGCCTGACCCGGCCGCACCGGCGGCCAGTAGCCCGCTCGACGACCTCATGTGGGCACGGTCCACCCAGGACTTCGAGCCGACGATCGGGCTCGCCCAGATGCTGGTAGCTCTGCAGCTCCTGGCCACGGACTCTGCCCGGCAGGATTCCGTCGGCAAGAAGTGGGACGACGACACACCGGCGTCTATGCAGGTCATCAAGTCCGGCGCGACGGTGATGACCAGGAAGCTGACCAAGTGGATCGGCGGGGCCGGTGGGGTCACCGCCGCGCTGTCCGGCGTGGCCGCAGTGGTCTCCGCGGTGGCGACGGACGTGGGGGACGCAGTGCTGGTCGCCCTGATCGGCGGCGGCGCCTTGGTCCTGGCGGCGACGGCCGTCGCGGTGGCCCTGTTCGTCAAGGGTGACCTGGAGGCGCGGGGTGTCGCCACGGCTGCCCGGCACGCCGGCCGAGCCGAGGTGGCGGCCGCGTTCCTCCGCGCCACCGCCGGCCTACCTGGGACCGGGACGGACGGGGGCCAAGCAGTCGATACCGACGGCGTGGCCGAGCAGCTGTTGGCAGCGATGGCCGCGTTCCCGGCCAAGGTGCGGGTTGAGACCCAGCGCAACGGAGCCCGCCGAGCCAGGGACGTCCGCTGGCGCGCGAAGCGCGGGATGCTGGTTGTCCTCGACGACGACGCGTTGATCTCACCCGACGAGATCACCGGCTTCACAACGGGGCGGTGAGCCGGTTGAACATGCTTTACTGCAATGCAATACATTTGAGGCCCGAAGCGGGGAGTGCTGACCCGCTCGGCCGCCGCCACCGGAATCCATCCTGCCGCAACGTCCAGACCAGGCCACCTGTATTGCGGCATGGTCTCGCACACGCGCGCTCCGCGGTGCATGGTCGTGCGATGAGCGCAGGTGCTCGAAAGCGCGCGTAGCCCACATCCAGAATCTCCCGATAAGACTGGGCCAACCGCCGGATCGGGTGTCGCGTGCGACGCCCTCGCAGCCGCGGCGGACCGGTGAAAGTTAGGGAAGCGCGTTCAGCTCGTCGAGGGCGCGATGGCTGCGCTTGACCACCCCGGCAACGACATCGTGGCGCCCGAGACGAATGGACCACTCGAGCTGTAGGAGGATTTGTGTCGCTGCGAGCGCCGCCGCCCCCTCCCAGCCGACCAGGACGAGGGTTCTCGTCCACAGCCGCCTTCGGACAGCGTCCAGCGAATCCTCGAAGGTGTGCCACTGGAGGGTGATCAGATCAGTCGCCCGCGTGCCGCTACCTGCATTCCCGATATCCACGACCGCCACCACCGCTCCGTCACGGACCAGGACATTGCTCGGGTTGAGATCGGCATGGACCATGTCCGGTGCCTCTTGTGGTGGAGGGACGTCAGCACACACGAGCCGCACGCGCTCGACCAAAGCCGACACCACAGAGGAATACCCCGAGAGCCCGGCGACAGCCGATTCTTGACCGGTGGCGACCCGCCACGCATACGACCAGTGGTCGTAGGGCTCGGAGGCCTGGCCAGCCTGGAGTTCGATGATCTCCATCAGCTGCTCAACGAGGGACGGGGTCAGCTCTGGCGCGGGAGCCGCGTCAACGAAGTCCATCAGATGCCATACATGGGTGGCCGTGGCCCCCACTCCGAGCCAGGCCGGGGTGGGATAGCCGCGCCCACGCATGTGCTCGACCACTCTCTGGGCTCGCAACATCTCGTCCAGGTGGTTGGCGTGTGCCCGGGGCACCGCTTTGAGCACTGCACTTGCCCTGCCGGCCAGCTGGACACGCACGGCACCCGCATTGACGCCTCCGGGTAGGCGACCGAGAAGAGTGACCGCTGCCCCGACCACGCTGGCCACGTCGTCCAGGACCGCAGCCGGCGGCAGCTCTTCGGGATAAGTGCCGTGGCTCATCCTGTCCTCCCAGATCCGGGCCATGAGCGTTGCGAGCTGCTGGTCCTGTCGTCAGTTGGAGCCAGTCGCGTCCGCGGGCCATCCGTCGATCGCCGCCGACCGGGCCATCCTCACTCCACCGACTGACCACTTGACGTGCCGCTCCCTCCACCGTCCCACCATGAACAACCGCCTCGCGGCAT
>DATDKW010000189.1:0-6049 GCA_036519715.1 Mycobacteriales bacterium | reverse complement strand
GGCCTCGGCCGCTCCGGCGCCCCGCAATGACGGCGCCGCCTGCGTCCAGGCCGGCATCTCGACGCTGAAGAGCCTCGGGCTGCTCCAGGCGGCCGCGCAGCAGAAGATCGACTACTCCACGCTGGCCGACCCGGTCAACGGGCCGATCTACGCGCCGCTGCCGGCCGGTTCGTACCTGTCCCTCGGCCAGGTGGTCAAGCTCCACACCACCAACCCGGAGCTGTTCGCCTGGTGCCGGTGACCTGAACGCACGATCCGGGCAGGGCCGGGACATCCGGCCCTGCCTCGGCGTGTCCCCGTAGTCTGACCATCCGAAGGCAGAGGGAGATGATCCCGTGGACGGTGCGACTGTTCCCGTGGCGATCGTGACCAGCCGTACGGAAGCGGAACTGATCGTCGGCTTCCTGCGGAACTACGGCCTCAGGGCGGCAGTGGCGGCGGACGACGCCGGCGGGCAGGAGCCGCAGCTGCAGTTGCAGTTGCAGGGTGTTCGCGTGATGGTCGCCCCGGCGGACGAAGAGTCGGCCCGCCGGCTGCTGGCCGCCGCGGATGCCGCACACAGGCCGGGCGCCGACAGCTGAGCGCCTGAGCCCTCCGGCCGGGAGTCCAAAACCAGTAAGACTCTCCTAGGGGCGGGCCCGGCCGTGACGGCCCGCGCTGACCGCAGCACTTTCCGATCGGTCCGGCAACCACTCGAAGCCCGGGCCGGCCGGTCCGTCCGCCCTTTCCGCATAGCGCCAGTCGGCCGGTTCCGGACCGGGCCAGTCCGCCGGATCCGCACCGCGCCAGTCCCCCGGCGGGCCGCCGCCCCGCCGGGACTTCGCCATGTACATCGCCACGTCGGCGCGGTCGAGCAGCTCGTCCAGGTTCGCCGGCCCGTGGGTGGAGGCGAGCCCCACGGAGGCGGTCACCGAGACCCCGGCGTCCGGGAGCACGACCGGTGCGGCCAGCGCCCCGGTGAGCAGCCGGCCGGCCTCGTACAGGCCCTGGCTGTCCGCGCCGGGCCACTCCAGCAGAGCGACGAACTCGTCGCCGCCCAGCCTCGCGACCAGGCCGCCCTGGGCCAGCTCGGAGAAGCGGCGGGCCATCGTCACCAGCACCTGATCCCCGACGGCGTGCCCGAGCGTGTCGTTGACCCGCTTGAAGTCGTCGAGGTCGACGAGGACGGCCATCAGCGGCCGGCGCCGGCCGTCGGCCAGCAGGGCCGGGGCGGACCGGTAGAACGCCCGGCGGTTGGGCAGGCCGGTCAGCGGGTCGTGCGCGGCGGCGTGCCGCTCCAGCTGCAGCTCGTCCAGGAGCCGGGCGACCTCGGCCTCGGCCCTGCGGGCCCGGCGGACCTGCAGCACGGCCCCCAGCACGCACACGGCGGCCACGACGGCGAGCGCGGTCACGATGACGAACTGCACCGTGCTGCGTCCTCCCTTGTCTGGGGACCGACGGGCGGAGCCGGTCCGGAGCTAGCGGAGACGGTCACCCAGGCAGGTATCCAATGGCACGTACGGATGCACGTGCATTATCCTCTGCGAGCGCACGTGAGGACGCAACCTCCAGATGGGGGATGCGTCCTCTATCGAGAAAGCCGACGCGCGAGCAGGACGCTCGCGGGAGTCCGGAAGGCGTCCATGGGTCCGACCTATAACGGCATGCCGGCGGGCGAGCTCGACGCCGTGCGGTGGCAGAAGAGCCGCCGCAGCAACCCCAGCGGGAACTGTGTCGAGGTCGGGGTGTTGCCCGGCGAGGCCGGGGTGGCGGTCCGCAACTCCCGCGATCCCCGCGGGCCGGCGCTGATCTACACCCGGGACGAGATCGTGGCCTTCCTGGGCGGCGTGCGGGACGGGGACTTCGACCACCTCCTGCCCTGATACAAGGAGGCGCCGACCCCGAGTTACGAGTCCGGGCTCGGCATGGACCGGTCCGGATGTGGCATGCTCGGGACGGGTCGGGCTGAAGGCGTGCGGAGGGCAGCGTGACGACCGCTGGAGACGGCTCCGGGTCGAGCAGCGGTCCGACCGCGCTGCGGATCCTGCTGGGCGCACACCTCCGCCGGCTGCGCGAGGCGCAGGGCGTCAGCCGCGAGGACGCCGGCTGGGAGATCCGATCCTCGGAGTCCAAGATCAGCCGGATGGAGCTGGGCCGGGTCGGCTTCAAGGAACGCGACGTGGCCGACCTCCTCACCCTGTACGGGGTCGACGACGTCGAGGAGCGGGACCGGCTGCTCGCCCTCGCCCGGCAGGCGAACAGCCCGGGCTGGTGGCACCGCTACGGCGACGTGCTGCCCAGCTGGTTCCAGTCGTACCTGGGCCTCGAGGCCTCCGCGGCGCTGATCCGGACGTACGAGGTGCAATTCGTCCCCGGGCTGCTGCAGACGGAGGGGTACGCCCGGGCGGTGGTCCGGCTCGGCCATGACCGGGCCCGGCCGGAGGAGATCGACCGGCGCGTCGCGCTGCGCATGCAGCGGCAGGCCATCCTCGACCGCCCCGCGCCGGCGCAGCTGTGGGCCGTGGTGGACGAGGCCGTGCTCCGCCGGCCCATCGGGGGCACCGAGGTCATGCGGGCCCAGCTGGAAACGCTGCTGGAGGCCACCAGCCGGCCGACCGTGCGGTTGCAGATCGTGCCGTTCCACGCCGGTGGCCACTCCGCCGCCGGCGGGGCGTTCACGATCCTCCGGTTCCCGGACCAGGAGCTGCCCGACGTGGTCTACATCGAGCAGCTCACCAGCGCCATCTACCTGGACAAGCGGGACGACGTCGAGCACTACCTCGCCGCCATGGAACGCCTCTGCGTCGAGGCCGACCCACCGGCGAGCACGGCCGACACCCTTCGCCGCCTCCTCAAGGACACCTGAGGGCCCTGAGGGCGGGGTCAGGGTTTGCGGGCGACGGCGGCCCAGCCGTACACGCTGTAGGGGTCGCGGTCGACCTCGGCAGCGCCGGGATAGTCGAGCCCGAGCGGGTTCCAGGCCGGGATCGGCACCAACCCGGGCTCGACCAGGGTCAGCCCCTCCAGCATGGCCTCGACCTCGGCCCGGCCGCGGGGGACGTACGGGATGCCGGACTGCTCCGCGGTGGCGGCCATGCCGGTCATCGCGGCCGGGTCGAAGTCGGCGGTCGGCTGGGTGAGGACCAGGTAGCTGCCTGACGGCAGCGCGGCCAGCAGCGTCCGCACGATGCCCCGCGGGTCGTCGGAGTCGTGCAGGTGGTGCAGGACGCCCACCAGGAAGAGCGCGACCGGCCGGGTCAGGTCCAGGACGTCGTGCAGGGTCGGGTCGTCCAGGATCGCCTGCGGCTGGCGGAGGTCGGCCAGGATGAACGCGGTCCGGCCCTCCTCGGTGCTGGTCATCAGGGCGCGGGCGTGCGCCAGCACGATCGGGTCGTTGTCGACGTACAGGATCCGGGACTCCGGAGCGGTCCGCTGCGCCACCTCGTGCACGTTGTCCAGGGACGGGATCCCTGTGCCGACGTCGAGGAACTGGCGGATGCCGGTCTCGCGGACCAGGTAGTCGACCGCCCGGACCAGGAAGACCCGCTGGGAGCGGACCATGGTCCGGATCGTCGGGATCTGGGCCGCCAGCGCCTCCGCGACCGCGCGGTCCGGGGCGAAGTTGTCCTTGCCGCCGAGCCAGTAGTCGTAGATCCGGGCCGACTGCGGGATCGTCGTGTCTATCCGGGTGTCCAGCCGGCCGGGACCGTCGGCCTGTCCGTCCTGATCCATGAACGCCTCCACGCCGCCCCTCCGTGCCGGGAGCACACATTAGCCCGGCGCCGGAGGCGCTGGGGGAGGCCCCCTCCCGAAAGGATCATGGCCGCCGCCCGCAGGTCGGCTCCTGGCGATCCCGGACACGGTCGGCCGATCGGGTCCGCGCCCGCGGCGGGGTCAGTAGTCTGCAGGCGACCTACCGGAGACCCGCGGAGGCGGCGTGAGCTGGAGGAAGTACCTGCTGGTGCCCCGGCTGGCAGCCGTGGGGCTGCGGCACCGGCCGCGACCGGACGAGGCCTGGCAGTCCTACTGGAGCGCGGTGCGCAGCACGGGGCCCGACGGTGAGGTGCTCTGGGACGGTGCCGGCGACCAGGAGTACGGCTGGTGGCGCGACACGATGCGGCGGCACCTGGATCCGGCCCTGCCGGTGCTCGACGTCGGGTGCGGCAACGGCCGGCTGAGCCGCCTGGCGGCCGCGGACTTCCCGCGGGTGCTCGGTGTCGACGTCTCGCCGGCGGCCGTCGACCTGGCCCGGCGCGAGTCCGCCGGCCTCGACCGCCTCAGCTTCCGGACGGCGGACATCACGGCGGAGGGCGCGGGGGCCGCCCTGGCGGACGAGCTCGGCCCGGCCAACGTCGTCGTCCGGGGGGTGCTGCACGTGCTCGGCGAGGACGAGCGGCGCCGGGCCGTCGCAGCCCTCGGGACCGTGCTCGGCGACCGCGGCACCCTCGTGCTGCTGGAGACCAACTGGACGGGCGACGCCCTCGGCTACCTCGAGCACCTCGGCGGGCGCGACGGCCGGCTGCCGCCCGCCGTCGACCGGCTCGTCCGGTTCGGCGTGCCGCGGCCGTCCTCGATCGGCCCCCGGGAGCTGCCCGGCCTCTTCCCGGCGCCGGGCTGGACCGTCGTCGCGAGCGGCCCGGTGGACATCTCCGCGGTCCACAGCCCCGGAGCGGACGGCGGACCCGTCATCCCCGGTTTCCACGCCGTCCTCCGCCGCTCCCCCGGCTGAGATCCCGACCGCCCGCGGCGGGGCGAGGTAGAAGCTCATCGGTCGATCGTGACCTCGACCGGCACACCGCAGCCTCGGGACCCGCGGAGGGCCTTTCGGCCCTTCTGTGGTGGGGGTGGGCTGTGCAGCCTGGAGTTGGACCAGTAGCCGAGTCGCCTGACGGCTCCCGACAGGTCCACGCAACTGTCGTCACGTGACCAGCGCGCTGGCGGCCATGCGGCTCAATACAGGGGTGAGAGCCATGCTGACACGGCGCAGCTTCCTCAAGATCACCGGTTCGTCGACGATCGCCTTGTACGTGGCGACGCAGATGGGGTGGATGGAACAGGCCCTGGCCGAGATCCCGGGCGGCACGCTGGACCCGGCTGGTGTTCCGAAGTTCGTGACGCCGCTGCTGATCCCGCCGGTCATGCCCCGGGCGGGGACGGTCACCGCGCCGGGCGGTAAGCCGGTGGACTACTACGAGATCTCCCTGCGGCAGCTGTCCCAGCAGATCCTGCCGGCGGGGATGCCCGCGACCACCGTCTGGGGCTACGGGGCCGTCACGTCGGCCAGCACGAGAGGCCTGCTGATCCACCACGCGCCATCACTCACCATCGAGGCGACGTGGAAACGGCCGGTTCGGATCAAGTGGATCAATGAGCTGGTCGACGGGAACGGCGACCACCGGCCGCATCTGCTGGCGGTCGACCCGACGCTGCACTGGGCCAACCCGGGCGGCGGCCTCAACGGGCGGGACATGCGGCCGACGTTCGACCGGACGCCCGCGCCGTACACCGGGCCGGTGCCGATCGTGACGCACGTGCACGGCGCCGTCGGAGTCGGCGACGAGAGCGACGGCTACCCCGAGGCCTGGTATCTGCCTGCGGCCGGCGACATCCCGGGCGGCTACGCCACCGAAGGCACCTGGTACGACTTCTTCCAGGGCAGGGCGAAGGACAAGTTCGGCGTCGGCTGGGGTCCTGGGTACGCGGTCTTCCAGTACCCGAACGATCAACGCGAGTCGACCCTCTGGTACCACGACCACGCGCTCGGCATCACGCGCCTGAACGTGTACGCCGGTCCGGCGGGCTTCTTCCTCGTCCGCGGCGGGCCGGAAGGAGCCAAGGCGATCCGGGACAGCCGCACCGGCACCACCGCCGTCCTTCCGGGTCCGGCACCGAAGGAAGGGGACGCGTTCCCCTCCCACAAGCCCTACTACGAGATCCCGATCGTCATCCAGGACCGGTCGTTCAACACCGACGGCTCGCTGTTCTATCCGGACAGCCGGGCGTTCTTCGACGGCTACGCCGGCCCGTACGTCCCCGAGACCGACGTCTCGCCGATCTGGAACCCGGAGTT
>DATDKW010000188.1:0-22743 GCA_036519715.1 Mycobacteriales bacterium | reverse complement strand
CCCGGGCCCGGCAGCCGGCGCGGGACCGGACCGCGCCGCCCGCGCCGCGGCCAGCCGCTCGGCCTTCAGCTCGGCCGCGCTCTGCCGGGCGGCCCGGGCCAGCGCGGTGCTGACCCGGGCCAGCGCGGCCTCGAAGACCTCGGCCCGGTCGGCGGCCCGCCGGTTGGCCGGCCGGGCCGCCCCCCGCGCACCGGCCTCGGGCACCCGCGCGGCGGCCCGCCGGCGGTACTGCCCGGTGTACTTGTTCCGGGCCCGCCGCACCCGCGTGTGCAGCTCGATCAGCTCGTCCTCGGTCAGGCCGGCCAGCGCGTCCGGCTCGGTCGCCCGGACGACGGCGAGCTCGGAGTCGCCGAGTGCGCCCGTCACCGCGTCCACGTCAGCTCCTCGCGTCGTCCGCTCGGGCCCGCTTGGCCCGGCGCCGCAGCCACGGGAGGAGCGAGCCGACCGCGACGCCGGCCAGGAAGACCGCCAGCAGCCAGATCCAGGCCGGCATCCGGATCGTCCAGAACAGGATGTTGACCCGCCCCTTGTCGGTGTTCTGGAAGACGAACACGACTGCCAGGACGGCCAGGACGACGACCCCGGCGAGCCGGGGGGACACCGAGATGCGCCGTTGCGCCGGACCGGGGGTCTCCGTGGTCATGCACCCTCCTCGGGGCGAGCCGATGATGTCGCGGGTTGCGGCGCCGGCACCGACGCCAGCAGGTCGAGCCCGAGGCGCCGGGCCAGGAACGCGGCCACCCGGATGCCGCGGACGCTGTTGCCGGCCGGGTCGAGCCGGGGCGACCAGGTGCCCAGGCCGCCCTTGCCCGGCGACACGGTCGCGATGCCGCCGCCGATGCCGCTCTTGCCGGGGACGCCCACGTCGACCAGCCAGTCGCCGGAGGTCTCGTACAGGCCGGCGACCGCCATCGCGGCCAGGGTGACCCGGCCGACCTCCGGCGCCACGACCCGGTCCCCGGTCAGCGGGTTGACGCCGCCGTCGGCGAGGGTCGCGGCCATGACCGCGAGGTCGGCGGCGGTGACGGCCAGGCAGCTCTGCCGGGTGTAGAGGTCGACGGCCGCGGCCGGGTCCCCGGCCAGCGCGGCCCGGGAGCTCAGCAGCGCCGCCAGGGCCCGGTTGCGGAGGTTGGTGGCCGACGCCGAGGCCAGCACGTCCTCGTCCAGGGCCAGCTCCCGGCCGGCGAAGCGGGACAGCCCACCGGCGACGAACCGCCACCGGTCCGCGGCCGTCGCCCCCGGCACCAGGCTGGTGGTCGCGATCGCGCCCGCGTTGACCATCGGGTTGGTCCGACCGGCGGGGTCCCGCTCGATGGCGGCGGCCGAGTCGAAGGGCAGGCCGGTCGCGTTCACGCCCACCAGCCCCCGCACCGGACCGACGCCGAACTGCTCGCAGACGAGCGCGAACACGAACGGCTTGGACACGCTCATCACCGGGAACGGCTGCCGCGAGTCCCCGGCCTCGTGCAGGCTCCCGCGCACCCCGGCCACGCAGATCCCGAACGACTCCGGGTCCACCCGGGACAGTGCCGGGTACACAGTGGACAGTGCCCCGGACCGGTCGTCCCGGAACCGCTCGTACGCCTCGGTCACGACCGCGCCGACCCCGGTGTCGCGGGGCAGCTCCCCGGTGGAGACGAACCGGTCCGCCGCCCGGTCCACGCCGGCCCCGGCCCTAGTACGCGGGACCGTACGGGGACCGCCCGTACGGCCGCTCCGGGTCGGGCTCGTCCAGGACCCGGGCGCTGGCCCGGCCCAGCCCGACGACGACCGAAGCGATGCTGATCCCGATCACCAGGTTGATCACCGAGGTCGCGACCTTCGACGCGGCCGTGGCGTCGGTCGCGTACGGGACCAGCACCGCGACCGCGGTCGCGAGCCCGACGATCCAGCCGAAGAACCGGTACGGCTGCGGCGCCTGCAGCAGCAGCAGGTGCAGCAGGCCGGTGGCGGCCAGGGCCGCGAAGAAGGCGGCCACCGCGTACCACCACGTGCTCGCGTCGACCAGGTCGCCGTCGCGCTCGACCAGTACCGGGATGTCCAGGATCCCGCGGACGACCAGCAGGCCGACCAGCGCGACCCCGGCCGCCACCACGCCGGCCAGTACGCCGCCGGTCCACAGCCGTCCGGTGTCGACGACTCGTCGCTTCCTCATCCGGGCTCCTCCGCTCGGTCGCCGCGCCGGTCAGGACGTGAGCCGGAGCCGGCCCAGGAGAATGAGCAGCACCCCGTCGACCATGACCTGTACGCCCAGCAGGGTGCCGAGCAGCCACAGCGCCGACTCCGGCCAGCGGTTCAGGATCATCAGCCCGAGCGCGACGCTGAGCACGCCCGAGGCCAGCAGCACGAACCGCTGCTCGCGCTCCCGGAAGGCCAGCCCGATCCGGACGATGCCGTTGGCGACCAGCAGCGCGCCGGCCACGAGCGACAGGGTGAGCAGGGTGACCTGCGGGTTGCGCACGAACACCAGCCCGATCACCAGGCTCAGCGCGCCGTCCAGCAGCCCGGTCCAGAATCCGCCGCGGCCGATCCGGAACAGCGCCACGATGATCGCGACCGCACCGCCGAGCAGCAGCGTCCAGCCGACGAACAGGACCGAGACCACGCTGGCGATGGCCACGTCGCCGAGGATCAGGGCGCCCATCGCCACCAGCAGGAGGCCGAGCCCGACGTCCCAGGCGGTGCGCCGCCGGACCAGCCGGGGCTCGGCCGCGGCGCCGGCCGGGTCGGGACCGGCGCCGGGCGGGGGTGGTGCGGTGGGTGCGGTGGACATGCGGGCCGCCTTCCGGGATCGATCGGCGTACGGGCGCGCGGCTCCGGCCGCGCGCCCGGCGGTCAGAGGTGAGAGGGGTAGCCCGGTCCCATCGGGATGCCGAGCGCGAACCAGATGGCGAAGAACGCGGTCCAGGCGACCAGCACGACCAGCGCGAACGGGATCATCAGGGAGATGATCGTGCCCAGCCCGGCGCTCTTGCGGTAGCGCTGGGCCACGATGACGATGAACGGCAGGTAGACCATGAGCGGGGTGACCACGTTCATCGGCGAGTCGCCGACCCGGTAGGCGGCCAGCAGGGTCTGCGGGGCCACATCCAGCCGGATGAACAGCGGGATGAAGACCGGGGCGAAGATCGCCCACTTCGGCAGCATCCCCGGGATGATGATGTCCAGCAGCGCGATCACCAGGACGAACCCGATCAGCAGCCAGACCGCGCCGATGTCGGCCCGCTCCAGCAGGTCGGCCATCCCGACCGAGGCCACCACCGGCATGTTGGAGTAGTTGAAGTACGCGATGAACTGGCTGATCAGGAACAGCATGAACAGCAGCCCGGACAGCCCGGCCCAGGTCTTGGTGATCGCGTTGATGACCCCGGTGCTGGTGGTGAGCGTCCCGGCGCCGCGGCCGTAGCCGATGCCGGCCAGCAGGAAGATGATCGTGATGATGACGATCAGGCTGGTCATCAGCGGGGCGTCGTCGATCAGGGAGCCGGTGTCCGGGTTGCGCAGCGGGCCCCAGGACGGGATCGCCAGCAGCAGCACGACCGCGAGCGCGGCCAGGACCGCGTAGCCGGCGTAGCGCAGGCCCCGCGACTCGGCCACGGTGTCGATCGCGTCCTCGGTGGCCGGCTCGACCTCGGCCGGCCCCGCGGCGGAGTCCTGGCCGGGGTCGGCGACGGAGTCGCCGGCGGCCCCGGGGTCCGCGCCCGCGGCCCCGCCGGACCCGGCCGCGCCGGCTCCCGCCCCGGCCAGTGCGACCGCCGCGTCCGGCACGTACCGGCCCAGCCGCGGCTCGATGATCCGGGACGACACCAGCACGATCACGGCGGTCACGAAGATGGCCGAGACGATGCTGAACCACAGGTTCGACGTGATGCCGATCGAGGTGTTCGGGTCCACCAGGTGGATGGCCTCGTTGGTGACCTCGGTCAGGACGCCGTCGCTCGGGGTGATGAGGATGTTCACCGCGAACCCGGCCGCGACGCCGGCGTACGCGGCGGCCAGGCCGGCGAGCGGATGCTTGCCGACGGTGAGGAACGCGGCGGCGGCCAGGGGTATCAGGATGAGGTAGCCGGCGTCGGACGCGATGCTGGACAGCACCCCGACGAAGACGATGATGGAGGTGATGGCCCAGCGTGGCGCCACCTTCACCAGTTTTCGGATCAGCGCCCCCATCAGGCCCGATTCCTCGGCGACCCCGACTCCGAGCATCGCCACCAGGATCACGGCGACGACGCTGAAGCCGGCGAAGTTGTCGACCAGCGAGGTGAACAGGAAGCGGATCCCGTCCAGCGACAGCAGGCTCTCGATCTCCGTGGTCTCGGTCTTGATCTGGATGTCGGTCGCGGCGGAGTCGGGCAGCTTGTTGACCGCGTCGGGGCTCTGGGTGCCCCCCTCGATCTCGTCGGTGATCTGCTGGGACACCTGCGAGGTCGGGACGGACTCCGCCACCTCGTGCGTGACGCTGACGTTGAACAGGCTCAGCACGGCCGACAGCAGGATGACGAAGACGCACAGGCCGGCGAAGATGATGGCCGGGTGCGGGACCTTGTTCCCCACCCGCTCGATCCCGTCCAGCAGCTTCTGGGTGAACCCGCGCTTCTCCGGGCCCTCGGCCGGGAGGTCGGGACTGGTCGCGTCGGGAGCGGGAGTGTGCCTGCCGGCCATCGGGATCAGTGCTCCTGTGCGGCGAACCGGGTCGCCAGCTCGATCAGCAGAGGCGTGCCGAACCCGGTCGCGCCCTTGGGCCGCCACGTCCGGTCCACATCGGACTGACCGGTGCCGGCGATGTCGACGTGCGCCCACGGCGTCCGGCCGACGAACTCGGCCAGGAACAGCGCGGCGGTGATGGAACCGGCGTTGGGGCCGCCCATGTTGGTCAGGTCGGCGATGGAGGAGTCGAGCTGGTTGCGGTAGCGGCGCGCCAGCGGCAGCTGCCAGACCGGCTCGTCCACCGTGTCCCCGGCCGCCCGGACCTGGTCGATCAGGGCCTGGTCGGTGCCCATCACCCCGGCGATCTCGGTGCCGAACGTCCGCAGGCACTGGCCGGTCAGGGTGGCGATGTCGACGATCGCGTCGACGCCGTCCTCCACCGCCAGCACCAGCGCGTCGGCCATCACCAGCCGGCCCTCGGCGTCGGTGTTGAGCACCTCCACCCGGGTCCCGTCCCGCATGGTGAGGACGTCACCGAGCCGGGTCGCGGACCCCGACGGCATGTTGTCGGTGCACATCAGCCAGCCGGTCACGGCGACCGGGCAGGACAGCCCGGACAGCGCGGTCATCGCGGCCAGGATCACGCCGGCGCCGGTCATGTCGTTCTTCATCTGCGAGTGGCTGGCGTCGGCGGGCTTGAGGGCGATGCCACCCGAGTCGTACATGATCCCCTTGCCGACCAGGCCGAGGTGGCCCCGTCCGCCGCCGTCGGGCCGGTAGGAGAGCTTGACCATGGTGGGCGGCTCGACGCTGCCGGCGTTGACGCCGAGCAGGCCGCCGCAGCCCAGCTCGACCAGGGCGGCCTTGTCGAACACCTCGACCTGCAGGCCGGTGCGCCCGCCGACCTCCCGGGCGACCTCGCCGATCCGGGTGGCGGTGAGGTATCCGGCCGGGCAGTTGGCGAGGTCGCGGCCGAGCGAGGTCGCCTCGGCCACGATCCGTCCGCGCTCGGCGCCGGCCTCGGCGTCCGCGACCGCGTCGGTGTCCACCACGAGGGTGAGCTCGGCCAGCTCCACGGTGTCGTCGGTCTTCCGGACGTGGAAGTGGTAGCGGCCCAGGACCAGGCCCTCGACCGCGGCCTCCGCCGCCTCCGCGGCCCCGACCGGGCCGGCCGCGGGCAGGTGCAGCGCCAGCCGGCTCAGGTGCGGGACGGCCCGCGCGTACGTCGCGGCCGCGTCCCGGACCGCGGTCGCGGACACCTCGGCCCCGACGCCCACGGCGACGTGGACGGACCCGTCCCCGCCCGGGAGCACCAGGCACTGGCCGGGCCCGCCGGTGAAGCCGCAGCGGGCCAGCGCGTCCCGGTCCGGCCCGAGCTCCGCCGGCACCGGGCCGGCGGAACCGACCAGCCAGCCGGTGCTCTCCGCGGCGCCCGGCTTCACCTCCGTGGCCACCGCGACGAGCAGGTCGGCCAGCCGGCCGATCGAGGGGCTCACATCGATCGTCGACCCTGGTGCGGCCATAGGGTTTCGTCCTCTCCACGGGAAGCAGCCCGGTCCGGTACGGCCGGACCGGGCTCTGGGTCAGCGGCGCAGCAGTGCAGCCTTGGCCGTGTCGAACTCCTCGGCCGTGAGCATTCCGGTGTCGCGCAGCCGGGCCAGCTCGCCCAGCTGGACCACCAGATCGGGTCCGGCCGGCGGGCCCGGCGGGGGCGGCGGGGCCGCCGCTGCCTGCTGCTGGGACCGGAAGGCGGCCGCCTGCTGCTGGTCGACCGCGCGCTCGTGGGAGCGGCGGCCGACCGCGTTGGCGGTGGCGCTGGCGGTGCCGGTGATGACGGCGGTCCGGGCCACTGTGCCGAGCAGGCCGGGGCGCCGGCGGCGGGCGAAGCTCACGGGTTCCTCCTCAGCTCACGGGCGCGGCGTCGAGGGCGAGGTCGACGGTCTCCCGCGGCAGCTGGACGTGCAGCGCGACCTCGCCGCCGGCGCTGCGGACCGTCCCGGCCAGGTGCCGGGCCCAGCTCTCCTCGTACACGACGACGACGGCGGTGCTGGACGGCGGCAGGCAGTCGCGCACCAGTTCCAGGTCGTCGTCGCTGAGCAGCGGCCGGCCCTCGAGCCGGAGCCGGTCCAGCCCGGCGCCGGACAGGTCGTCGTCGAAGTCGGTCCGCCGCAGATCGCCGGCGGCGTCGCTGGTGACGACGACCAGGTCGAGGATCGTGACGTGACCCTGCCGGACCACGGCGTCCAGGGCGGCCACGACGGCCGCGTCGGTCCGCTCTCCGGGAAAGGTCAGCAGGACCAGCTCCACGGGTCCCAGCTCCATGTCGCACCACCTCCGAATCCATCCCGGACGCTAGGACCGGACCGGGTCGCGGCTCCTCGCCCGTTTCGGATGAACCGGAGCGGCCGCCCCGCCCGGCCGCGCCGGTCCTGCCGGGGACGGCCCGGGACCGGCACCGGCGGCGGCCGCGGCGCACGCTCATCCAGGACGGGTGACGCGGGCCGGGCCGGCCCCGGGCACGCTCGGTGGACCAGCCCACCCGAGCCCGCAGGAGGGACCGTGCCTCCCCGCTACGAGATCCGGCTGTGCCCGCGCCCGGGCACGTGCTGTGCCGACTGGTTCGCGGATCTCGACGTGCGTACGGACGGCACCACCCTCTTCCTGCGGGGCGAGCTGGACCAGGCGGCCCTGCACGGGCTGCTGGAACGGGTCCGGTACCTGCGCCTGGACCTGCTGGACCTGCGCCGGAGCAGGAGTGCGCCGCGCCGGCCGCGGTGACAGCAAGCGCCCAGGCCGGTCCCGGCCCATCCGAGGAGGCGGCATGACCCGATCGCCGTACGAGATCCGGGTGGTCGGCGCGCTCGGCCCGGCCGCCCGCGAGGCGTTCGCGGAGCTGGCCGTCGACGTCGAGCCCACGGCCACCGTGCTGTCCGGCGAGCTGGACCAGCTCGGCCTGCACGCGGTCCTGGACCGGGTCCGCTCGCTGGGCCTGGAGCTGCTCGACGTCACCGTGGCCCCGGGCCGCCCGCCCCCGCCGCAGGGTTCCATCCCGAACGGGTGAGGCCCCGGCGGGCCCGCGCCGCCGACCATCGGCGCGGTGCCGGCACCGGGCCGGCACCGTCCACAACAGACAGACCTCGATCCGAAGGAGACCGGTATGCAGCGGTTGACCGTGTGGCGTTTCGACACCCCCAACGGCGCCGACGACGCCGTGACGACGCTCCAGTCGCTGACCCGCCAGGAGCTGATCACCGTGCACGACGCGGCGGTGGTGTCCTGGGAGGCGGATGCCAAGAAGCCGAAGACGCGGCAGCTGCACAACCTCGCCGGGGCCGGCGCGCTGGGGGGCGCGTTCTGGGGCCTGCTGTTCGGGCTGATCTTCTTCGTACCGCTGCTGGGGCTGGCCATCGGCGCCGCCGCCGGCGCCCTGTCCGGGTCGCTCGGCGACGTCGGGATCGACGACCGCTTCATCAAGCAGACCCGGGACAAGGTCACGCCGGGCACCTCGGCGCTGTTCCTGCTCAGCTCGGACGCGGTGGTGGACCGGGTGCGGGAGGCCTTCGAGGGCCAGCGCGCCGAGCTGCTGTTCACCAACATGAGCGACGAGCAGGAGAAGGCGCTGCGCGAGGCGTTCGCGGAGTGACGGGATGACCGACCGCAGCGGCACCCCGGTGCGCTGGTGGCTGGCGGCCGGCGTGATCGCGCTGGCCGCCGGCCTGGCCGGCGGCTTCCTCACCTCGGCGCTGGACCGGCGCGGCGCCCAGCCGGTGTGCGAGGCCGGCAAGGTCGCCGCCCGCGGCCTGCCCGCCGTCGTCACCATCCAGGCCCGGGGGGCCGCCGGTGCCGGCACCGGGTCGGGCGAGGTGATCCGCGCCGACGGCCACGTCCTGACCAACGACCACGTCATCTCCGCGGCCGGCACCTCCGGACAGGTCGCCGTCGTCATCGACGACGGCAGGACCGCACCCGCCCGCATCGTCGGCCGGGATCCCCGTACCGACCTGGCCGTGCTCAAGGTCGAGCCGGACCGCCGGCTCACCGTGATCGAGATCGGGTCGTCGGCCCGGCTGTCGGTCGGGCAGCCGGTCGTCGCGCTGGGGGCCCCGCTGGGGCTGTCCAGCACCGTGACCACCGGCGTGGTCAGCGCCCTCGGCCGGACCGTACGGGTGCCCTCGGACGAGGTCGGCAGCGCGCTGCTGGCCGCGGCCATCCAGACCGACGCGGCCATCAACCCCGGCAACAGCGGCGGCGCGCTGGTGGACTGCTCGGCCCGGCTGGTCGGCGTTCCCACCGCCGGCGCCAGCGTGCCGGACGAGCAGGGCAACGCCGGCGGCGGCAGCATCGGGATCGGCTTCGCCATCCCGGTCGACTCGGCCATGCGGATCGCCGACCAGCTCATCGCCCGCGGCTCGG
Organism: Mycobacteriales bacterium; assembly: GCA_036519715.1. Classification (GTDB taxonomy): domain Bacteria; phylum Actinomycetota; class Actinomycetes; order Mycobacteriales; family CADCTP01; genus CADCTP01. The sequence goes on along the minus strand of DATDKW010000188.1, from coordinate 13,683 downwards.
TCCAGCACGCGTACCTGGGCCTGGAGGTCGCGCCGTTCCCGGCCCAGACCGCCGACCAGTCCGGCCTGTACGTGCTGGCCGCCACGGCCGGCGGGCCGGCGCAGGCGGCCGGGATGCGGGCCGGCGACGTGGTCACCGGGATCGACGGCCGCACGATCGACGACGCCGACCAGCTGGACGTCATCTCGGTCACCCGCGCCCCCGGTGACCGGGTCCGGCTCACCTACCGCCGGGGCGGCACCAGCGCCGACGCCGACATCACCCTGGGCACCCGGCCGACACCGGCACGCTGAGAGCAGGTTCGTACGTGAGCGACATGGCGATCAGCTTCGCGGTGCTCGGCGCGGTCGTCGTGCTGTTCGTGTGGAACCGGATCCCGGTCGAGCTGGTGGCGGTCGGCGCCGCGCTGACCCTCTTCGCCACCGGCGTGCTGGAGCTGCCGGAGGCACTGGCCGGCTTCGGCGACCCGACCACGGTCTTCATCGCCACCCTGTTCGTGGTGAGCGAGGGCCTCGACGCCGGCGGGGTGACGGCGTGGGCGGGCCGCCGGCTGGTCAGCCGGGCCGGCGGCAGCGGCGGCCGGCTGCTGGTGCTCATCATGATGCTGGTGGCGGTGGTGACCGCGTTCATCAGCGTCAACGGGGCGGTGGCGGCGCTGGTCCCGGTGGGGGTGATGGCCGCGATCCGGCTGGGACAGTCGCCGTCCCGGCTGCTGCTGCCGCTGGTCTTCGCCGCGCACGCCGGCTCGCTGCTCGCGCTCACCGGGACCCCGGTCAACGTCATCGTCTCCGACGCCGCCGTGGACGCCGGGGTCGGCCGGTTCGGCTACTTCGACTTCGCGCTGGTCGGCCTGCCCCTGCTGGCCGGCACCGTCGCCATCGTCATGCTCTTCGGCGACCGGCTGGTGCCCGGCCGGATACCGCGCAGCGTCCCGCCGGACTTCAGCGACCACGCCCGCACGCTGGTCCGCCAGTACGGCGACGGCGCCGCGCCGGTGGCCGGCCGCGACCTGTTCACCAGCGAGTCCGGGGTCGCCGAGGTGGTGGTACCGCCCCGGTCCGGCATGGTCGGCGCGACCGTCTTCCCCGGCATGGTCACCGACAGCGGGACGCTGGTGGTCCTGGCCGTGCAGCGGCAGGGGGAGGACCTCGGCGGCGGCACCGTCCTGCAGGTCGGCGATACGCTGCTGCTGGAGGGCAGCTGGGACGCCTTCGCCGACAACCTGGACGACCCGGACGTGCTCGTCATCGATCCGCCCGAGCTGGTCCGCCGGCAGACCGCCCCGATGGGCCGGCGCGGCCGGCTGGCCAGCGTGGTGCTCGGCGGCATGGTCGTGCTGCTGCTGGCCGGGATCACCCCGGTCGTCGCCGGGCTGCTGGCGGCCGGCGCGATGGTCCTGCTGCGGGTGCTCACCATGCCGCAGGCGTACAAGTCGGTGTCCTGGACGACGGTGGTGCTGGTCGGCGGCATGATCCCGCTGTCCACGGCGATGCAGCAGTCCGGCGCGGCCGAGAAGATGGCGGAGCTGCTGGTCTCGGCCGTCGGCCACGGCAGCCCGTACCTGCTGCTGCTCGGCCTGTGCCTGCTCACCGCGACGCTGGGCCAGCTGATCAGCAACACGGCCACCGCGCTGATCGTCATCCCCATCGCCGTGTCGGCGGCGGCGGACGCGGGCGTCTCGGCCCGGCCGCTGCTGATGGCGGTGACCGTGGCCGCCGCCGCGTCCTTCCTGACCCCGGTGGCGACCCCGGCCAACCTCATGGTGATGGGTCCGGGCGGCTACCGGTTCGGCGACTACTGGAAGCTAGGCCTGCCCCTGCTGACCATGTTCGTGCTGGTCGGGACGTTCCTGGTGCCCGTGTTCTGGTCGTTCTGAGCCGTGTCGGGGAGCCGGCCGCGCCCGCTCGCGGTGCTCCTGGTCGCGCTCCTGGGCGTGCTGGTGACCGCGAACATGCTGGCCCACCGGGTGCTGCCGGGCGCCCCGGTGGCGGTCGCGGCCGGGCTGGTACTGAGCCTGCTGGCGCTGGCCCGGGAGGCCGGCCTCACCGCCGCCGACCTCGGGCTGGCCCGCGCGACCTGGGGCCGGGGGCTGCGCCGGGGGGCCGTGGCCGCGCTGGTGGTGGCGGCGGGCGGGGCCGTGGTGCTGGCGGTCCCGGCGCTGCGGGAGCGGGTGGCCCCGGTCGACGACGGCTGGGCCACGGTCGCGGTCCGGGTCCTGCTGGTCGTGCCGTTCGTGACCGCGGTGCCGGAGGAGCTGGCGTTCCGCGGGGTCACCTGGGCGCTGCTGCGGGCGTGGCGGGGGGAGCGGTCGGCGACGGTGTGGTCGTCGGTGCTGTTCGGGCTCTGGCACGTCCTGCCGGCGGTGGGCGGCGGCCCGGCCAACGCCTCGATCTCCGGCCTGGTCGGGGACGGGCCGGTCGGTGTGGCCGTCCGGGTGGCCGGGACGGTGCTGGTCACCTTCCTGGCCGGCCTGGTGTTCTGCCGGCTGCGGGCCGGCTCCGGGAGCCTGCTCGCCCCCATCATGCTGCACTGGGCGGTGAACAGTGTCGGCGTGCTGCTGGTGGCGCTGCGCTGACCGCGGGCGGTTCACCCGTTCCGGATGACCCGGGCGTCCCGGCGGCCGATCGACACTGGCGCGGTGAGCGGAGTGGTGACGGACGGCCTGGACGACGACACGACGGCCGTCGCCGAGGAGGAGCGGCCGGCACGGGCCCGCCGCTGGTTCCGGTACACGCTGCCGGGGTCCTCGGTGGCGCTGCTGTTCGCCTGCCTGTCCTTCACCCCGTCCCTGCTTCCGCGCAGCGGTGTGGTGCAGGGGGTGATCTGCGGCATCACCGCGGCGATCGGCTACGGCGTCGGCGTCGTGGCCGCCTACGGATGGCGAGCCTTCGCCGACCGGGAGGCGCGGCCGACCCGGCGAACGGCCTGGCGCGTCTTCGCCGTCGTGGCCGCCGTCGCCCTGGCCGGGTCCTTCCTGCTCGGACAGCGGTGGCAGGCCCAGCTGCGCGACCTCATGGGTGTCGACGGCGGCGACCCGGTCGGCCTGCTGCTGCTGCCGGTGCTGGCCGTGGTGGTGTTCGTGGCCCTGATCGCCGCCGGTCGCGGCCTGCGGGCGGCGTACCGCTGGGTGGCCCGGCAGCTGAGCCGGTGGATCGGCCCGCGGGCGGCCCGGGCCGTCGGCTGGACCGTGGTCGTCGGCACCACCGCCGCGCTGGCCAGCGGCGTCCTGGCCGACGGCCTGGTCTCGCTGGCCAACGACACCTTCTCGGTCCGCAACACGATCACCCCGGACGGGGTGGTCCGGCCGGCCGTCGGCACCAGGTCCGGCGGCCCGGGCTCGCTGGTCGGCTGGGACACCCTGGGCCGGGAGGGCCGGGTGTTCACCGGGCGCGGGCCGTCCGCCGCCGACATCACCGCGTTCACCGGCCGGCCGGCCCTGGAACCGATCCGGGCGTACGCCGGCCTGGAGTCGGCGGAGTCCACGGAGGACAGAGCGAAGCTGGCCGTGGCCGACCTGGAACGGGCCGGCGGCTTCGACCGGGGCACCCTGGTGGTCACGACGACGACCGGCAGCGGCTTCGTGGAGCCCGCCGCGCCCACCACGATCGAGTACATGACCGGCGGCGACTCAGCGATCGTCGCCATCCAGTACTCGTTCCTGCCGTCCTGGATGTCCTACCTGGTGGACCAGGCCCGGGCCCGGGAGGCCGGCCGCGACCTGTTCGACGCCGTCTACCAGCGCTGGACCGCCCTGCCGGTGCAGCAGCGGCCGAAGCTGTACGTCTACGGCGAGAGCCTCGGCTCCTTCGGCGGCGAGACCGCGTTCAGCGGCGAGTACGACCTGCGCAACCGCACCTCCGGCGCGGTCTTCGCCGGCCCGCCGAACTTCAACACCCTGTACCGGGAGTTCGTGGACGGCCGGGACGCCGGCAGCCCCGAGGTCGCGCCGGTCTACCGGGACGGGCGGACGGTCCGGTTCGAGGAGTCGGGGCCACCGATCGAGCCCGCGTCGGTCCCCTGGACGGGCCCCCGGGTGCTCTACCTGCAGCACCCGTCCGACCCGATCGTGTGGTGGAGCCGGGACCTGCTGCTGCACCGCCCGGACTGGCTGGAGGAGCCGCGCGGGCGGGACGTCCTCGGCTCCATGCGGTGGGTCCCGGTGATCACGTTCTGGCAGGTCACCGCCGACCTGCCGATGGCCGGCGGGGTCCCGTCCGGGCACGGGCACAAGTACAACGCCGAGCACGTCGACGCCTGGGTGGCCGTGCTGCAGCCGACCGGCTGGACTGCGGACGAGACCGCCCGGCTCAAGGGCATCGTCGCCGGCTGACCCGGGCCCGGCCCCGACGCTCCGGGGCAACCGGACGGAACTCCCATACCGCCGTTCGGATGCGCCAGATATGTCGAATGATGTACGGAGCGAAGCTGCGATTCTGCGTACAGTAGCTAAGGACGCTTTGAGACACGCAGAGCTCCGGGTCGGGGGAAGGATGTCGCTGCCGGTCGCAGACCTCCGCTTCTCGCTGCCCTTCTTGCCGCCGCAGCACGTGTCCCGGCCGCGGCTGCTGGCAGCCGTGGACGCGGCCGAGCGGGCTGCCCTGACGCTGGTCTCGGCCGGCGCCGGCGCCGGCAAGACCGTCCTGGTCACCGATTGGGCCCACCGGCAGGACGACCCGGTCGCGTGGCTCGCGCTGACGCCGGCCGACAACGACCCGCGCCGGTTCTGGCGGCTGTTCCTGGAGAGCGGCCGGGCCGCGGGCCAGGTCTACCCGCCGTCGGCGTGGACCAGCGGGCGGACGGTCGAGCTGCTGGACTCCGTGCTCGGCCGGTCGTCCTCGTCGCAGCCCCGGCTGCGGGTCGTCCTCGACGACGCCCACCTGCTCACCGACCCGCAGATCCTGGAAGGCCTGGACCGGGTCATCCGGCGCTGGTCGCACCGGGTCCGGCTGCTGATGACGGCCCGCAGCGACCCGCTGCTGCCGTTGCACCGCTACCGCCTCAACGGCGACGTGTGCGAGCTGCGGGCCGCGGACCTGGCGATGACCGCGGAGGAGGCCCGGCTGCTGCTGGCCGCCCACGGGCTGTCCCTGCCGGAGTCCGACCTGACCACCCTCCTGGACCGGACCGAGGGCTGGTCGGCCGGTCTCCGGCTGGCCGCGATGCGGATGCGGGGAGCCGGCCGTCCCACCGACTTCGTCGCCCTGTTCGCCGCCGACCAGGGCAGCGTGGGGGAATACCTCACCGAGGAGGTCCTGGCCGTCCAGCCCGAGAAGGTCCGCCGGCTGCTGGTGGAGACCAGCTTCCTGGACGTGGTCAGCGGGCCCCTGGCCGACGCGGTGACCGGCGCCGACGACGGCGCCGCGGTGCTGGCCCGGCTGGCCCGGACCAACTCCTTCGTCATCCCGCTCGACGCCGAGCGGACGGTCTTCCGCTACCACCAGCTGTTCCGGGAGATGCTGCGCAACCTCGCGGGGCAGCAGCCGCCGGACCGGCTGCGGTCCCGCTACCTGGGGGCCGCGGAGTGGTATCGCCAGCAGGGCGACCTCTCCAGCGCGCTGCGGTGGACGATCCGGTCCGGGGATCCGACCTCGACCCGGTCGCTGCTGGTGCACGCCGGGCTGGCCGAGGTCTTCGTCAGCCGCCAGGAGATCGCGGCCGACGGGTTGCTGGCGCTGTCCGGCGCCGGCCCGCCGGCGACCGCGGGCCCGGCCGAGCGGCTGGAGTTCGAGGTGGCCCGGTGGGCCGTCGCCGCGCTCACGGCCGAGCCCGCCACCGCCGGGTCGGAGCTGGCCGGGCTGCCACCGCTCGATCCCGCGATCGACCGGGCGGACGCGGACCTGCGGCTGACCGCGTCGCTGGCCGAACTGATCCTGGGCCAGAAGGCCGGCGACCTCGCCCTGCTGGACCAGGCGGCCGAGCGGATCCTCACCGCCCCGGAGCTGTCCGCGGCCGTCCAGGCGGTGCCCGGGGTGCGCGCCAGCGTGCTGGTGGTGCAGGCCCGGTCCCGGTTCACCGCCGGCCGGCTGCCCGAGGTGGAGCCGCTGCTGGCCCGGGCCCTGGCGGCGGTGGTGGAGGAGAACTCGCCGCCGGTGGAGCTCGACGCCGTGTCGATGCTGGCGTTCGTCAGCGTGTCGGCGGGCCGGCCCCGCCAGGCCGAGGACGCCATGGCCCGGGCCGAGGCCCTGCTGGGCGGCCACCCGGCGCTGGCCCGGCCGGTGGTGCTGGACCTGGCCATCGCCCGGCACGCCGAGGTCGCGGCCGACCTGGCCGCCATGGGAGCGGCGGTGAAGCGGGTGCTCGCGGCCGGGCCGCTCTACCCGGACAACGGGATCGCCGCGACGGTCGCCTACGTGCAGGCGAGCTACCTCGTCGCCGCGGGCGACCTGTCCGCGGCCCGGGCCCTGCTGCGGGACAACCGTGCCCTCAACAGCGGGACCGTCGGCATGCTGGCCACCCTGCGGGACTGCGCGGTCGCGGAGGTGGAGATCCAGCTGGGCCGGCCGCAGTCGGCCCTGCGGCTGCTGCAGCGCTACCAGAAGCCGCCGATGGACGTCGTCGTCGCGGTGCCGGTCGCCGCCGCCCACCTCGCCCTCGGGGACCTGCACCGGGCCACGGTCGCCGTCCGGACGGTGCTGACCACGCCCAGCCCGCTGATCAGCCTCCGGATGACCGTCGAGGCGCTGCTGTGCCTGGCCGAGATCGTCCTCGAGCAGGGTCAGGAGGGCCACGCCGCCGAGCTGCTGGACCGGGCGCTGCGGATGACCGACGGCGAGCTGGCGCTGCCGTTCGTCCGGGCCGGGCCGCGGTTCGCCCCGTTGCTCACCCGGCACCCGGCCCTGATGGTGCGCTGGCCGAGGGCCGTGTCCGGCCCGGCCCCGGCGGCGGTCCTGCCGCCGCCGCCGACCGGCAACCTGATCGATCCGCTGACCAGCCGCGAGCACGCGGTGCTGCGGTTGATGGCGACCAGCATGTCGACCGCCGACATGGCCGACGAGCTGCACCTGTCGGTCAACACGGTGAAGACCCACCTGGCCTCCATCTACCGCAAGCTCGGCGTGGGCCGGCGGCGGGAGGCCGTCTTCCAGGCCCGGGAGATCGAGCTGCTGTGACCGCCCCGGTCACCCCGAAGGAATGAGGACCGCCGCCGGCCGGCCCGTCTACGTTCCGTCTGCCGGCCCGATCGCCGGGGCCGCCGCCCGGCCGTGAGGTCCGACCCGCCGGAGTCGCCGTGTCCGAGGATCCAGACACCGTCATCACGCCGCCGCGCGGTCCGTTCGGGACCCAGCCGGCCCGGGAGGCCGTCTACGGCGTCCTGGTCTGCGGCAGCCTGCTGGCCACCGGCACCCGCGGCGCGTACTCGGTGGGCCGGGTCGCCCTGGGGATCCTCGGGACCGTCGTCGTCTACTGGCTCGGGCACGTGTACGTCGACGTGATCAGCTCCCGGGCCGCGGACCGCGAGGTCCGCCTGATGCCGACCGTCCGGCATGCCGCAGTGCTCAACGTGCCGCTGCTGCAGGCCCCGCTGATCCCGCTGGCCGTGCTGCTGGCGACGCGGCTGCTGGGCGCCGGCCCGCAGGCCGCGGTCTGGGCCGGCCTGCTGGCCACCGTCGCCATCGTGGTGACCTGGGGCCTCATCATCGGCGCCGGGTCCCGGCGCCGGCGCGCGCTGTCGGCGGCGATCGCGACCGCCCTGGGGATCGCGATGATCCTCCTCAAAGCCGCCCTGCACTGATCGTCAGGGCGGCCCTGGGTTGGCGGGCCGCCCGGCAGGGGTGGCCCGGGTGGGTGGGCCGCGGCGCCGCGGGGTGGCGCCGCGGCCCCGGCAGGAGGCCGCAGGCGGCGTCGCGGGCGGCGGCCCGGCGCAGGCGCGGGCAGGGCGGCACGCCCAGCTCGGCCCGGAGCAGGGCCCGGGCCTGCTCGTAGCGGGCCAGCGCCGCCTCCGGCCGGCCGGCCGCGGCCAGCAGCTCGACCAGCCGCGCCTGCACCATCTCCTCGTACGGGTCGCAGGCGGTGTACGTCTCCAGCGGCCCGATCCCCAGCTCCGGCCGCCCGGTCGCCTCGGCCACGTCGGCCAGCTCCAGGCAGCGCCGCAGCACCAGCTTCTCCGCCCCGAGCACGAGCGGGTCGGACCGGCCCAGCCGGATCACGTCGGCCAGCACCGGACCGCGGTAGCGGTCCAGAGCCGCGGCCAGCCGCAGGCAGCGCTCGGCCGCCGGCTCCTCGGCCGCGCCCGGCTCGGCCAGCCGGTCGAGGTCCAGGTCGAACTCGTGCACCAGCCGGTAGCCGCAGCCCTCCCGGCCCACCTCGGCCGCCAGCCCGACCTCGTCCAGCCAGGCCCGCAGCCGCGTCACCGCGACGTGCACCGACGCCGGCCGGGTGTGGCCGGCCCGGTCGTCCCAGACCACCGAGATCAGCCGCTCCACCGACAGCGGCTCGCGGCCGGCCAGCAGCAGCACCCCCAACAACCCGCGCACGACCTCCGCGCGCGGCGCCTCCTGTGGCCGGGCCCCGACCCTGACGGTCAGCGACCCGAGTACCCCGACCCGCACTGAACCGGTCATGACACTCCCCACCGAGAAAACCTGTCGTCGGTGGGACGCTCCAGGAGCCGGATAAGTTGGCTCCCGATCCGGAACTGCCCCTTAGGGCAACCGTTTCGAGACCTCGCCGTATCCTCTGAACTTCCGGAAGGGCAGTCCAGGAACACAGCGCGGAGATATGACTACAGACAGCGTCCGGGTTGGGGCGGATTCCCCGGCCCGCACCGGCCGAGTGGCGGCCGCCGTCGCCCGGCACCTGCGCGCCGGCGACGTCGTGCTGCTGCACGGCGACCTCGCGGCCGGCAAGACCACCTTCGTCACCGCGGCCGCGGCCGCGCTGGGCTCGCCCGACCAGGTCACGAGCCCGACCTTCATGCTGGCGCAGTTCTACGCCGGCGGCTGCGTCCCGGTGCTGCACGTCGACACCTACCGGCTGGCCGACGTGGCCGAGTTCCGCGACCTCGGGCTGGAGGAGCAGCTGGCCGAGTCGGTGACCTTCGTGGAGTGGGGCGGGCTGGTGGCCGGCGAGCTGCCCGAGCATCTCGCGGTCACCCTCGACCTGGCCGGCGCGGACAGCCGGGACATCACGATCACCGCGCACGGCGCCCGCTGGAGCGGCGTACCGGGGCTGATCGAGTCCGAGCTGCTGGCCGAGGCGGCGGCGTGACGCTCTCGCTGTCCGTCGAGACCTCCACCGCCACCTTCGCCGCGGCGCTGGCCGCCGGCGGCGAGGTCGTCGCCGTCCGGGCGCTGGAGGGCGTGCCGCCGGCCCGCCGCGACCTGCCCGCGCTGGTCGCGGGCCTGCTCGACGGGACCGGCCACACGTTCGCCGACCTGGGCCGGGTCGCGGTCGACGTCGGCCCGGGCAACCTGACCGCGGTCCGGACCGGGGTGGCGTACGCCAACGGCCTGGCCTTCGCGCTCGGCCTCGGCATCGCCACCGCCGACTCGCTGGAGCTGATGGCGGCGCAGGCCGGGGACGGCACGCCGGTGCTGTGCCTGCGCAACGCCGGCGCCGGACGGGCCTACGCGGGCCTGTTCGCCGGCGGCACCGCCCGCTACGCCCACGGGCCGCTGCGGGAGGTGGTGGCGGGCACCGGTCCCGAGGTGCTGGTGGCCGGCGACTTCCGGGCCGAGGTGGCCGACCTGCTGCCCGGCGTGGTGGTCAAGGACACCGGCATCGCCGGCCCGGACGTGCGGGTGCTGCACCGGCTCACCGCCGCCCGGCCCACCCTCGACCCGACCCGGGAGCGCGCCGCCGCTCCGCTGACCGACACCGCGCCGCTCTTCGGGGGAGGGGGCACCGATGACTGACCCGGCCCAGGTGGTCGAGACCCTGCGGGCCGGCGGGATCGTGCTGCTGCCCACCGACACCGTCTACGGCCTGGCCGTGCATCCCGAGCACGACGACGCGCTGGCCCGGCTGTTCGCGCTGAAGCGGCGGCCGCTGACCCGCAACATCCCGGTCATGGTCGCGAGCGCGGAGCAGGCCGAACAGCTGGGGGCGCGCGTCACCGGGCCGGCCCGGCAGCTGCTGGCCGCGTTCTCGCCCGGGCCGCTCACGCTGGCGCTGGGCCTGGACCCGGAGCGCGCACCGGCCTGGCTGGCCGGCCGGGACGAGATCGCGGTCCGCATCCCGGACGACCCGTTCCTGCTGGAGGTGCTGCGCGCGGCCGGCCCGCTGCTGGTCACCAGCGCCAACCTGCACGGGCAGGAGACACCGGAGGCCTGCGCCGACGTGCTGGCCCAGCTGGACGGCGCGCCCGACCTCACCGTCGACGACGGACCGCGGGCGACCATCCCGTCCACGCTGGTCAACTGCAACCTGCCCGAGCCCCGGGTGGAGCGGGTCGGCGCCGTCCCGGCCGACCAGATCATGAAGGTGCTGCTATGAGCGAGCCCGAGAGCCCGCAGCGCGAGCGGGGGATGACTGACCTCGTTCTCGGGATCGAGACGTCCTGCGACGACACCTCGGTGGCGCTGGTCGACGCGCAGGGGCAGGTGATCGCGGCCTCGACCGCGTCCCAGGTCGCCCTGCACAACCGCTACGGCGGCGTCTACCCGGAGATGGCCAGCCGGGCCCACATCGACAAGATCATCCCGACCGTACGGATGGTGCTGGACGATTCCGGCGTGGACCCGCGCGAGCTGCGCGCCATCGGCGTCACCCGCGGGCCCGGCCTGATCGGCTCGCTCATGGTCGGGGTGAGCACCGCGGCCGGGCTGGGCCAGGGCTGGGAGGTGCCGGTGCTCGGCATCAACCACCTGCGCGGCCACCTGCGCAGCGCCGACCTGGAGGAGCGCCGGGTCGACTACCCGGCGATCATCCTGCTGGTGTCCGGCGGCCACACCTTCCTGGCCCGGATGGCCGACCCGGGCACGATCACGCTGCTCGGCTCGACCGTGGACGACTCGGTCGGGGAGGCCTACGACAAGGTGGCCCGGATGCTGGGCCTGGGCTACCCGGGCGGGCCGGTGGTGGACAAGCTGGCCGCGACCGGGACGGCGCGGTTCCCGTTCCCGCGGCCGATGCTCACCGACGGGCTGAACTTCTCCTTCTCCGGGCTGAAGTCGGCGGTGGAGCGGTTCCTGGCCGCGAATCCGGACGCCCCGCCGGCCGACGTGGCCGCCAGCTTCGTGGCCGCGGTGCTGGACGTGCTGGTGGAGAAGTGCCGGCGGGCGCTGGCGTCGCACCCGGCCGAGTGCCTGGTCATCGTGGGCGGGGTGGCGGCCAGCCCGCCGCTGCGGGCGGCGGCGGCGCAGCTGTGCGCGGACGCCGGGGTGCGGCTGAGCCTGCCGCCGCTGCGCTGGTCCACCGACAACGGCGCGATGATCGGCCTGGCCACCTGGGACTACCTGGCCGCCGGGCAGGACCTGCCCCCGCTGGCCACGACCTCGCTGTCGATCGAGTCGTTCTGATGAGCCTGACCTACGACTGCTCCGACCCGGCCGAGCGGGCCGAGGGGCTGGAGGCCGCGGTCGACTCGATCCGGCGCGGCGAGCTGGTGGTCATGCCGGTCGACGCGTCCTACGGGCTGGCCGCCGACGCCTTCCAGCCGGCCGCGGTGGACGCGCTGGCCGCCAGCAAGGGCCGCGGCCGGGACCTGCCGATCCCGGTCATGGTCGGGTCCTGGTCCGGGCTGGACGGGCTGACGCTGATGGTGCAGCCGTCCGTGCGGGCCCTGGTGGAGGCGTTCTGGCCGGGCGCGCTGACCCTGGTGATCGAGCACGCACCGTCGCTGGCCTGGGATCTCGGCGACAGCCGGGGGACCGTGTCGATCCGGATGCCGCTGCACCCGGTGGCGCTGGAGCTGCTGGCCCGGACCGGCCCGCTGGCCGTCTCCGGGGCCAACCTGACCGGCAAGCGGGTGCCGCTGACCGCGGATGACGCCCAGGAGCAGCTCGGCTACGCGGTCGCCGTCTACCTGGACGCGGGCATGTGCATCGACCCCGCGCCGTCCACGATCGTGGACGTCAGCGGCATGGTCCCGACGCTGCTCCGGCCGGGCAAGATCAGCCTGCCCCAGCTCCAGGAGGTCGTTCCCGAGCTCGTCCAGGGCTGACGGACGTAACCTGGTGCGATGGGCGACCCCGCGCACGTCCTCTGCGTCTGCACTGCGAATGTCTGCCGCTCCCCGGCCGCGGAGCTGCTGATCCGGGCCGGCCTGCGGGCCCGGCTCGGTCCCGGCGCCGCGGCCGAGGTGCTGGTCAGCAGCGCCGGGACCTGGGCCACCGCGGACCGCCCGGTCGAGCCGGGCACCGCGGCGGCGCTGCGCCGGGCCGGGGTGGATGCCGCCGCCGTGGCCCGGGCCCGCTCGACCCGGCTCACCCCGGAGGCGGTGGCCGGTGCCGACCTCATCATCGCCTCCACCGCCGAGCACGTCCGGGCGGTGTGGCGGCTGCAGCTGGCCTCCCGGCACAAGACGTTCACGCTCGGCGAGCTGGCCCGGCTCAGCGAGGGCGTGCACGGCGACGACCTGCCGGCCGGCGAGGCCGGGGCCCGGCTGCGGGCCCTGGTCGCCCGGACCAGCGCGCTGCGGGAGCAGCGGCACCGCCCCGGCATGCCCTACGTGACCGAGGCGTACGACCTGGAGGACCCGACCGACAACGACCCGGCCCAGCGCGACATGGTCGAGCAGACGGCCGCCTGGGTGGATTTCGTCCTCGACACGGTGGCCGGACCGGCTCCGGCCCGGCGCGGCTACCGGGATAGGGTCCCCGGTATCGCCAGGGCCCTGGAGTGGAGCCGCCACCGATCCGCACGAGGAGCGATCCGATGACCAGCACGCCCTTCTGGGGACCCGACTTCGACGCCCTGCAGGCGGAGGATCCCGAGATCGCCGGGGTCGTGCTGGGGGAGCTGGACCGGCTGCGGTCGGGCCTGCAGCTCATCGCCAGTGAAAACTTCACCTCGCCGGCCGTGCTGGCCGCGCTCGGCTCGACCCTGTCCAACAAGTACGCGGAGGGTTACCCGGGCCGCCGCTACTACGGCGGCTGCCAGGTTGTGGACCAGGCCGAGGAGATCGGCATCGCCCGGGCCAAGGAGCTCTTCGGCGCCGAGCACGCCAACCTGCAGCCGCACTCGGGCGCCAGCGCCAACCTCGCGGCGTACGCGGCGATCTGCCAGCCCGGCGACACCGTGCTGGCCATGTCGCTGCCGCACGGCGGCCACCTCACCCACGGCTCCAAGGTCAGCTTCTCCGGCAAGTGGTTCAACACGGTGGCCTACGGGGTGCGCGAGGACACCGAGCTGATCGACTACGACCAGGTCCGCGACCTGGCCCGGCAGCACCGCCCGAAGATGATCATCGCCGGCGCCACGGCCTACCCGCGGCTGATCGACTTCGCCGCCTTCCGGGAGGTCGCCGACGAGGTCGGGGCCAAGCTCATGGTCGACGCGGCCCACTTCATCGGGCTGGTCGCCGGCAAGGCCATCCCGTCCCCGGTGCCGTACGCGGACGTCGTCTGCTTCACCACCCACAAGGTCCTGCGCGGCCCCCGCGGCGGCATGATCGTGTGCAAGGAGGAGATGGCCAAGGCCATCGACAAGGCCGTCTTCCCGTTCACCCAGGGCGGCCCGCTGATGCACGGCGTCGCGGCCAAGGCGGTGGCGCTGCGCGAGGCGGCCCAGCCGGACTACCAG
>DATDKW010000187.1:0-7643 GCA_036519715.1 Mycobacteriales bacterium | reverse complement strand
GCGGCCGCCCGCGCGAACGGCATGACCTACAACCGGTTCATCCAGGGCCTCAAGGCCTCCGGGCTCGAGGTCGACCGGAAGGTGCTGGCCGACCTGGCGGTCACCGACCCGAACGCGTTCGCCGCGCTGGTGCGCACCGCGCAGGCGGCGCTGCCGGCCGGCGAGTCCGCCGCCTGAGCTTGAGCCGTCCCCGACGCCGCGCCGCCCCTCCGGGCCGGCGCGGCGTCGCCCTGTCCGGGACAGTCGGCGCCGGTCCCGCCTCCGGCGCGGGCTCCGCCCTTCCGGCTCAGGCGCGGGCCTCCGCCCTTCCGGCTCAGGCGCGGACGCCGGGCCCCTGCGCGGGCGCCGCCCTCTTCGTCCTCCGGCGGAGCCGGTGAGGGCGTGGTGGGCGGGTGAATGACGTGTTCACGGAGCGGACGCCGCGGGTGGTGGCGGCGCGGAAGCTGACCCGGCGGGCCGGCCGGGACGCGGCCGGGAAATTCCTGGCCGAGGGGCCGCAGGCGGTCCGCGAAGCGCTGGCCGCCGACCTCCCGCCGCGGGAGCTGTTCGTGACCGCGGCCGCCGCGGCCCGGCACCCGGAGCTGCTCGACGCCGCCCGGGTGGCCGGTGTCCCGGTCTCGGTCGTCACCGACCGGGCCGCGGCCGCGCTGTCCGAGACCGCGTCCCCGCAGGGGCTGGTGGCGGTCTGCCTGTTCCTGGACGTGCCGCTGGAGCGGGCGCTCACCCCGGCGCCGCGGCTGGTCGTGCTGCTGGCCGACGTCCGCGACCCCGGCAACGCCGGCACCGTCCTGCGCAGCGCCGACGCCGCCGGCGCGGACGCGGTCGTGCTGGCCGGCGACAGCGTCGACCCGTACAACGGGAAGGCCGTGCGGGCCGGCGCCGGCTCGCTGTTCCACCTGCCGGTGGTGCGCGGCGCGGCCCTGGACGCCGCCCTCACTGCTGCCCGCGCCGCCGGGCTGACCGTGCTGGCCGCGGACGGCGCCGGCGAGCGCGACCTGGACGACCTGCCCGAGCTGGCCGGCCCGACCGCCTGGCTGTTCGGCAACGAGGCCTGGGGGCTGCCGCCCGAGCTCGGCGTCCGGGCCGACGCCCGGGTCCGGATCCCGATCTCGCCCCGGGCCGAGAGCCTGAACCTGGCCGCCGCCGCAGCCGTGTGTCTGTTCACCTCGGCCCGGGCCCAGCGGGTCGCCGGTGGCGCCGGGACCGGCGCTCGTGCTATTCCGTAGCGAGATCCACAAGGGCGATGAGGGGGGAGCCCTGCTGGACGCGTACGACGACCTACCCGACGGCGTGCTGGTGGCCGGCCCGGACGGCCGCGTCACCGTGCTGAACCGCGCGGGCCACCGTCTCCTGGGCGTCACCGGGGATCCGCGCGGCCTGGATTACCGTGACGTCCTGCCGCTGGTGGACTCGGCCGGCGCGGACTGGTGGGCCTGCGTCACGCCGTACCGGGGGCTGGCCACCCGCACCGGCCACCCCGAGCGGCTGCTGCAGCTGCGCGACAGCGGCCGGGAGCTGCTGGTCACCGCCCGCTACGTGCGCGACGTCCCGGGCGGGCCGGTGGTCCGGCTGGTCGTCGCGTTCCGGGACGACCGGGCCCGCCGCCGGGCCGACCGGGACCGCTCCGACCTCGTCTCCACCGTCGCGCACGAGATCCGCTCACCGCTGACCACGGTCAAGGGCTTCACCTCCACCCTGCTGACCAAGTGGGACCGGCTGGCCGACCCGCAGAAGAAGGCGATGCTGGCCGCGGTCAACGCCGATGCCGACCGGGTCACCCGGCTGCTGTCGGACCTGCTGGACGCGTCCCGGATCGACGCCGGCCGGCTGCGGCTGCGCACCCAGGTCGTCGACGTGGCGCAGATCGTCCGGACGGTGTTCGCCGGGCGGGTGGCGGCCGGCGACCCGCCGGACCGGTTCCTGCTGCTGGCCGCGGACGACCTGCCCGAGGCCTGGCTCGACCCCGACCGGGTCACCCAGGTGGTGTCCAACCTGGTCGAGAACGCCGTCCGGCACGGCGCCGGCACGGTCAGCGTCGCGGTCCGGCCGGCCCGGACCGCGACCGGGGCCCCGGCGGTCGAGCTGACCGTGTCCGACGAGGGCAGCGGCATCGACGAGGTCAGCCGGTCCCGGATCTTCTCCCGGTTCTGGCGGGACGGCCGCAGCGGCGGGCACGGTCTCGGGCTCTACATCGTGCAGGGCATCGTCGAGGCCCACCACGGCGACATCGACGTCGGCACGGCTCCGGGCGGCGGCGCCCGGTTCCGGGTCCTGCTCCCCGCCGGCGCGCCGCCGTACAAGGAGTAACCCGGTCGGCTCTTGACCGGGGCGATCCCTACACTTCTCGGCGTGTCCGAAGTGAATCCCGCCGTCGGGCTGGCGGCCGAGGCCCTCGATTCCGCCGTGCGCGAGGCGGAGAAGGCCTTTGCCGAGGCCGGTGACCTGGAGGCGCTGTCCCGGGCCAAGCCGGTGCACCTGGGCGACCGGTCCCCGCTGCGGCTGGCCCGCCGCGGCATCGGCGCGCTGCCGGGCCCGGAGAAGGGCGCGGCCGGCCGCCGGCTCAACGAGGCCCTCGGCGCGGCTCAGGCCGCGTACGACGCCCGGCTGGCGGCGCTGACCGACGAGCGGGACGCCCGGGTGCTGGCCGAGGAGGCCGTCGACGTCACCCTGCCATGGGACCGCCGCCCGCGCGGCGCCCGGCACCCGATCACCAGCCTGTCCGAGCGGATCGCCGACGTGTTCGTGGCGATGGGCTACGAGGTGGCGGAGGGGCCCGAGGTCGAGTCGGAGTGGTTCAACTTCGACGCGCTCAACTTCGGCAAGGACCACCCGGCCCGGGCCGCGATGGACACGTTCTACGTCGACGGCGACCCCGGCCTGCTGCTGCGCACCCACACCTCGCCGGTGCAGGCCCGGGTGCTGCTGGAGCGCACCCCGCCGGTGTACGTGGTGGTGCCGGGCAAGACGTACCGGACCGACGAGCTCGACGCGACCCACAGCCCGGTCTTCCACCAGGTCGAGGGGCTGGCCGTGGCCGAGGGAATCACCATGGCCCACCTGCGTGGCACGCTCGACCACTTCGCCGCGCAGATGTTCGGTCCCGGCCTCGGCACCCGGTTCCGGCCGCACTTCTTCCCGTTCACCGAGCCATCGGCCGAGTTCGACCTGCAGTGCTGGGTCTGCCGCGGTGCGTCGGTGGGGGACCCGTCCCGGCCCTGCCGGACCTGCAAGTCCGAGGGCTGGGTCGAGTGGGGCGGCTGCGGGATGGTGAACCCGCGGGTGCTCATCGCCTGCGGGGTCGACCCGGAGCGCTACAGCGGCTTCGCGTTCGGGATGGGGATCGAGCGGACCCTGATGGCCCGGCACGACGCCGAGGACATGCGGGACATGATCGAGGGGGACGTGCGGTTCACGCTGCCGTTCGGAACGGAGGTCTGAGCCGTGCGGCTGCCGCTGTCGTGGTTGCGGGCCCACGTCGCCCTCGGCGACCGGCCGGTGTCCGAGGTGACCGCCGGGCTGGTCCGGCTGGGCATCGAGGTCGAGTCGGTCGAGCCGGTCGGCGCCGACCTGACCGGCCCGGTCGTGGTCGGCCGGGTGCTGGAGTTCGAGGAGTTCACCGCCAGCAACGGCAAGACCATCCGCTGGTGCCAGGTCGACGTGGGTTCCGGCCCTCGCGGCATCGTCTGCGGGGCCCGCAACTTCGCCCCCGGCGACCTGGTCGTGGTGGCGCTGCCGGGGGCGGTGCTGCCGGGCGGGTTCGCGATCTCGGCCCGCACGACGTACGGGCACGTGTCCGACGGGATGATCTGCTCGGCCCGGGAGCTCGGCCTGGGCGACGAGCACACCGGGATCCTGGTGCTGCCGCCCGGGACCGGGCCGCTGGGCGCGGACGCGGTCGAGCTGCTGGAACTGCGGGACGTGGTGCTCGACCTGGAGACCACCCCGGACCGCGGCTACCAGATGTCGGTCCGGGGGATCGCCCGCGACCTGGCCCTGGCCTTCGACGTGCCGTTCACCGACCCGGCCGACGTGCCGGTCGCGGCGCCGTCCGGGGACGGCTGGCCGGTGGAGATCGAGGACCCGGTCGGCTGTGACCTCTTCTCGGCCCGGATCGTCACCGGCCTCGATCCGGCCGCGCCGACCCCGCTGGAGATCCGGCGGCGGCTGGCGCTGTCCGGGTTCCGGTCGATCTCGCTGGCCGTCGACGTCACCAACTACGTGATGCTGGAGACCGGCCAGCCCATGCACGCGTTCGACCGGTCGCTGCTCACCGGGCCCATCGTGGTCCGCCGGGCCCGGGCCGGCGAGACGCTGGAGACCCTGGACGGCACCCGGCGGCCGCTGGACCCGGACGACCTGCTGGTCACCGACTCGTCCGGGCCGATCGCGCTGGCCGGGATCATGGGCGGGGCGAGCACCGAGATCGGCCCGTCGACCACGGACGTGGTGCTGGAGGCGGCGCACTGGCAGCCGGCCACGATCTCCCGCGGGATCCGGCGGCACCGGCTGCCGAGCGAGGCGTCGAAGCGGTTCGAGCGCGGGGTCGACCCGGCGGTGGCCGGGCCGGCGCTGGCGCGGGCCTGCGCGCTGCTGGCCGAGCACGGCGGCGCGGCCGACGGTGGCATGACGGTGACCGGCCCGGGTCCGGCGCCGGTGACGGTCACGATGGCCGCCGACCTGCCGGAGCGGACGGCCGGGCTGCCTATCGCGGCCCCGGCGGCCGTACGGCGGCTGGAGCAGATCGGCTGCGTCGTGGACCAGGCGCCGGGCGGGCTGCTCACGGTCGTGCCGCCGAGCTGGCGGGCCGACCTGGTCGACCCGGCCGACCTGGTCGAGGACGTGGTGCGGCTGGAGGGCTACGAGAACATCCCGTCCACGCTGCCGACCCCGCCGCCCGGTCAGGGGCTGACCGAGCGGCAGCGGTCCCGGCGGTCGATCGGCCGGGCGCTGGCCGACTTCGGGCTGGTCGAGGTCCTGACGTACCCGTTCGTGGCGCCGTCGGTGTGGGACGAGCTCGGGCTGGCCGAGGACGACCCCCGGCGGCAGGCGCTGCGGCTGGTCAACCCTCTGTCGGAGGCCGAGCCGGAGCTGCGCACCACGCTGCTGCCGGGGCTGCTGGCGACCGTCCGCCGCAACGTCGGCCGGGGCCTGCGCGACGTCGCCCTGTACGAGACCGGCCTGGTCTTCCTGCCGTCGGCGTCGCTGCCCCCGCTGCCGGCGGTCGGCGTGTCCCGGCGGCCGTCGGCGGAGGAGCTGGCCGCGCTCGCGGCCGGCATCCCGGACCAGCCCACCCACGTCGCGGTCGCGCTGACCGGGTCGTTCGAGCCGCCGGGCTGGTGGGGCCCGGGGCGGGCCGCCGGCTGGCCGGACGCGATCGAGGCGGCCCGGGTGGTGGCCGCGGCCGCGGGCGTCCCGCTGACCGTGCGCGCGGCCCGGCAGGCACCCTGGCACCCGGGCCGGTGCGCGGCGCTGCTGGCCGGCGACACCGTGGTCGGCTACGCGGGGGAGCTGCACCCGCGGGTCCTGGCCGCGCTGGAGCTGCCCGAGCGGACCTCGGCGATGGAGCTTGACCTGGACGCGCTCGGCCTCGGCGGGATCGTCCGGGCGCCGGCGCTGTCCAACTACCCGCCGGCGCTGCTGGACGTGGCCCTGCTGGTGCCGGCCACGGTGCCGGCCGCCGAGGTGGACGCGGCGCTGCGGGCCGGGGCCGGGCCGCTGCTGGAGTCGCTGCGCCTGTTCGACGTGTACGCGGACGCGGCCCGGCTGGGCCCGGACGTGCGCTCGCTGGCGTACTCGCTGCGGCTGCGGGCCCCGGACCGGACCCTGACCGCGGACGAGGCGGCCGAGGTCCGCGACGCCGCCGTGGCCGAGGCCGCCCGCCGCACGGGGGCCACCCTCCGCGCCTGAGGCGTCCGCCGGCGCCGCCAGATTTCGTGAGACAGGCCCTAGAGGTGCTTGAGGGCCTCGCGCCGGGACAGCGGGCTGAGCTCGTGGGTGGCGACGAAGTCGCGGACCCAGTCCGGGTCCAGCCGGGCCCGCTGGCGCAGCGCCCAGCCGATGCCCTTGCGCAGGAAGAAGTCCGGGTCGGCCAGGTTGGCCTCCACGGCCTCGGTCAGCAGGGCGACGTCGACCCGGTCACCGGCCCCGATCTGGCAGATCACCGCGGCCCGACGGCGCCATCGGTCGGCGTCGCGGGCCCAGTCCCGCACCACCGGCCGGACGGGGCCTGGGTGCGCGCGCAGCAGCGGGCCGACCAGCCTGATCGCGGTGTCGTCGACGAGATCCCACCACGCCCCGGTGACCACGAGCTCGTCCAGCAGCGCGAGCGAGGCGTCCGGATCGGCGAGCAGGTGCCGGGGGTGGCGGCGGGCGATCGCGAGGGCCGCGTACCGCTCCTCCCGATGGGTCGCCTCCCGCCACAGCGCCCGCACGGTGTCCCGCCAGTCGGCCCGGTCGGTGCTCGGGTGGGCGGCGAGGACCGGCCGCAGCGCCGAGGTCCGGGCCGGCGTCGGCACGCCCAGGAACGGCATCTCCGACTTCATGTACGCCCGCATCGGCTCGGCTTTGGACGGGTCCGCCGCCGCCCGCAGCGCCGTCCGGACCGCGTCGACCAGGGCCCGGTCCGCCGCCACATCCGGACCGTAGCGGGGTGGTGTCCGTCACGTGTGGACGGGGACGGACGTACCGGGCGGAGTGCCGCCCCGCTCATGAGTACACTGGGTGACTGTGGCGGTCAGGACCGCCGCACTCCGCGGGCGAGTCGCCCGCCAGGCCGGCCGGCGGACTCTTCGCCCAGGTGCGGCCCCGACCCACCTGGAGTTCTCCGCTTGTCCCGCTCTGCCCGCCGCCCTCGTGCGGCTCAGTCCACCACGTCCGCGACCGCCTGGTCGACCTCCACCGGCGGTTCGAGCTCCGGCTCGGCCCGCTTCGGCGGCTCGGGCGGCTCCGGCCGCTCCGGCTCGGGCCGGCCCGCCTCCACCGGCGGCGGCACCGGCGGCAACCGCCGGCGCTCCGGCGGCCGCCCGTCGTCCCGCCCGCCGGCCTCCCGTCCGGCCGCGGCCCCGAGCGAGCTCGAGCTGGCGCTGACCGCGTCGCTCGACGCGCCGGCCGGCCTGACCGACTTCACCGAGCTCAAGCTGCCGCAGACGCTGCTCACCGGCCTGCAGCGGCGCGGCATCAACACCCCGTTCCCGATCCAGTCCCGGACGCTGCCGGACGCGCTGGCCGGCCGGGACCTGCTGGGCCGGGCCGAGACCGGCTCCGGCAAGACCCTGGCCTTCGGGCTCCCGATGCTGGCCCGGCTGTCCGGCGGCTCCCAGCGCCGCCCCGCCGGCACGCCCGGCGGCCTGGTGCTGGTGCCGACCCGCGAGCTGGCCGGCCAGGTCCAGGACGCGCTGGCCCCGCTGGGCCAGCCGCTCGGCGTCCGGGTGCTGGCCATCTACGGCGGCGCCTCGATGGGCCGGCAGATCTCGTCCCTGCGCCGCGGTGTCGACCTGCTGGTCGCCACCCCGGGCCGGCTGCTCGACCTGATCCGGCAGGGTGAGTGCCACCTCGGCGAGGTCGAGGTCACCGCCATCGACGAGGCCGATCACATGGCCGACCTGGGCTTCCTGCCCGACGTCACCACGATCCTGGACATGACC
>DATDKW010000186.1:0-3863 GCA_036519715.1 Mycobacteriales bacterium | reverse complement strand
GTGGACCCGCCGGCTCGGCTCCCCCGGCCGGCGCTCGACCACCCGCCGGGGTTCCTCGTCGCCGTGCCGGCCCGGCTCGGCCGCAGCGGTCCGGTTCCGCTCGTCCGCCTGCGACTCCTGGCTCCGGCCCGGGTCGGCCGGACGGCTGCGGTCCCGGCCGGGCTCGGCCGGGCGGGTCGCTTCCGGGATGCGGTTGAGCTCGGCGGGGCGGCTGCGCTCGGGCCCGCGGCCCGGCTCCACCGCCCGGGCCGCCACCGCCAGCGGCGTCACCGCGGTGATCGTCCGGGCGTGGTATTCGGCCGCCGTCAGCTGCTCGGCCGCCGGGTCGTCCGGCAGCAGCACCCGCTTGGCCAGGTCGAGGCTCCAGTGCGCGGCGTGCTGGCGGTCGCCGTGCCGCCAGGCCAGCTTGACCGACCAGCGGCCGTCCTCCCGCCGCCAGGCGTCCCACTCCAGCGTGCTCGCGTCCGTGCCCCGGCTGACCAGCCGGTCCTCGACCAGGTCGCCGAGCGTCTCGGTCGCCTTGGGCCGGGCCGCGGTGCCGCGGGCCTGCGCGACGACCCGGCCGCGCTCCTGCAGCACCGCGTACGCGAAGCGCAGCACCCGGTCCAGCGGCATCCCGGACGACGCGGCGATCTGCTCGGCCGACTCGCCGGCCCGGACCCGCATCTGGATCTCCCGCGGTCGCAGCGGGTTGTCCATCTCGATCTCGATCTGCCCGAGCCGGGTCAGGTCACCGCGGCAGGCGGCGCGGACACGCTCGTCCAGCGGGAGCCGGAACGCGTCGCCGGTCGGCGTCTCCAGCAGGAGGCTCGCGCCGTCCTCGGCGAGTCCGACGAGCCGCAGCTGTCGCATCCGCACCCGCCTCCGCCCCGTCGAGAAGTCCCGTACGCCGAGGCTACGGTCCGCCCGTGCGGTCGGAAGTGACCGACACGCGCGGCCCCGCTCAGAGAACGACCGCGCCCGGCGGCACCGCCCCGTCCAGCGGCACCGTCCACGCTCCGACGAGGCTCCGCCCGGCCGGTACGAGCTGCCGCTCGGCCAGCACGCTCCCCGACCCCAGCTCCACCGCCCGCGCCGTCCCTCCGGCCAGCACCATGCAGTGCCGGTCGTCCAGCCACCCGACGACCTTCCCGTCGACCCGGCCGACCTCGGCGCCGCCGGGCACACCCAGCACCCGGGAGCCCGCGTCGACCACGAAGCTGGCGGCGAGCAGCGACCCGTCGGGGGAGAACGGCTGGTCATGCACCTCCTCGGCCGGCAGCTGACCGGCCGGGCGGCCCTGCTCATCGAACAAGGACATGACCCCCGTCGACAGGGCAGCGAATCCGTTCCCGCGCGGGCCGAAGACGACCTGCACGGTGCCGAAGGTGGACTTGATTCTTCCTGCCGGCGTCCTGAGCACCACTTCGCGCGCAGCCAGCGTGCGGGCGTCGACCACGTCCACGTGCCACACCGGCCGGTTCGCCCCGGCCCCGGCGTTCGTGGTGTAGGCCGTCAGGAGCACGCGGCTGCTGTCCGGCGACCAGACGCCCGGACCGATGCCCGGCGGGACCCGGCCAGGGTGGGGACGACCATCGGAGATCCAGCGCACCGCGGTCCGCTCCAGCACGCGGTCGGCGGCCACGAGCCCGATGCGGTCGTGCTTCTGTGCGTTCCACTCGGTCACGAGGACCTGCCGACCGTCGGGTGAGGGGACCGCGGTGCGCCACGGCGTCGTGATGTACCGGCCGGAGGACCGGTCGTAGGTCCAGTACTCGATCGCCCCGGTCGCCGGGTTCCAGGCGGCGTACCCGGTCACGACGGCGGACGGCGCCGTGGCGACAGCGGTCTGCGGCGGGGCGGGCTGGCCGAGCACCAGCGCCGGCACCGTCACGGCCAGCGCCGCCAGCACGGCGACCCCGGCGACCAGCCCGATCAGGGTCCGGCGGCGGTCCCGCCGGGCCCGGGCCAGGGCGGAGCCGGCCAGGTCGGGCGGTGGCGGCACGTCGCCCAGCTCCTGCAGGGCGGTACGCAGGTCGGTGTCGTTCATCGCGGCGCCTCCTCCGGGATGGCGAGCTCGGGACAGGACGCGCGGAGGCGGGCCAGGGCCCGGAACGCCGTGCTGCGCACGGTGCCGACCGAGACGTCGAGCACGGCCGCGACCTCGCTCTCGGGCAGGTCCTCGGCGTAGCGCAGCACGACCACCGCCCGCTGCCGCGCGGTCAGCGTGCGCAGCGCCGCGGCCAGGCTCAGCCGCAGGTTGGTGGTGGCGGCGTGGTCACCCGGCGCCGGGAGGTCCGGCACGGTGCCGGCGGTCCGCAGCCGGCGGCGTCGCCACGACGAGATGTGCTCGTGGTGCAGCGCCCGCCGCACGTACGCCTCGGGCGCGCCGTCGATCCGCCGCCACCGCCGGGCCACCCGGGCCAGCACCGTCTGCAGCAGGTCCTCGGCCGCCTCGCGCTGCCCGGTCAGCAGGTAGGCCGACCGGAACAGCGCGCCCGACCGGGCCGCGACGAAGTCCCGGAACTCCCGCTCCGCCTCCGCGTCCATCACACTCCGACAGACGCGACGAGGTGGCCGGAACTATGCGAGCTTCTCGACCACGACGTCGATGCAGGCCGTCAGCGCCTCCACGTCGTCGGGGTCGACGGCCGGGAACATGCCGATCCGCAGCTGGTTGCGGCCCAGCTTCCGGTACGGCTCGGTGTCCACGATCCCGTTGGCCCGCAGCACCGTGGCCACCGCCGCGGCGTCCACGGACTCGGCGAAGTCGATGGTGCCGACGACCAGCGAGCGCAGCGCCGGGTCGATCACGAACGGCGTCGCGTACGGCGACTTCTCGGCCCAGCCGTACAGCCGGGACGAGGAGTCGGTGGTGCGGGACACGGCCCAGTCCAGGCCGCCGTTGCCGTTCATCCACTCCAACTGGTCGGCCAGCAGCCACAGCGTCCCCACCGCCGGGGTGTTGTACGTCTGGTCCTTGGCGGAGTTGTCCACCGCGGTGGCCAGGTCCAGCGACGGCGGGATCCACCGGTCGCCGCCGGCGATCTCCGCCACCCGCGCGAGGGCGGCCGGCGAGAACAGGCCCAGCCACAGCCCGCCGTCGGAGCCGAAGTTCTTCTGCGGCGCGAAGTAGTAGACGTCGGCGTGGCTGATGTCGACCGGCAGCCCGCCCGCGCCGGAGGTGGCGTCGACCAGGGTCAGCGCGCCCGCGTCCGTCCCCTCCGGACGGACGACCGGGGCCATCACGCCGGTCGAGGTCTCGTTGTGCGGCCACGCGTACGCGTCGACGCCCGGCTCCGGGCGCAGCGCCGGCGCGGTGCCGGCCTCGGCCTTGATCACCACCGGCTCGCCCAGGAAGGGCGCGCCGGTGGTGACGTCGGCGAACTTCGAGCCGAACTCGCCGAAGGTGAGGTGCTGCGCCCGCTCCCGCACCAGCCCGTACGCCGCGGCGTCCCAGAACGCGGTCGCGCCGCCGTTGCCGAGCACCACCTCGTACCCGTCCGGGAGGGAGAACAGCGCGGACAGGCCGTCACGGACCCGGTGGACCAGGTCCTTGACCGGAGCCTGCCGGTGCGACGTGCCCATCACGGCCCCGCCCGGGCCGGCCAGCGAGGCCAGCGCCTCCGGGCGCACCTTGGACGGGCCACAGCCGAAGCGGCCGTCGCGGGGCTTGAGGTCGTCGGGCAGCTGGATCTGGGCGGAAGTCACCTCTCCATGGTGAGCTAGGCCCTGTCCGTCTTGAACTCCGGGGGCATGCTGTCCCAGCCCTCGACCTCTTCGGGCTTGCGCGGTCCGGGGCCCTGGTAGCGGGCCGACGGCCGGATCAGCTTGTTCAGCCGCTTCTGCTCCATGATGTGCGCGCTCCACCCGGCCGTCCGGGC
>DATDKW010000185.1:0-27249 GCA_036519715.1 Mycobacteriales bacterium | reverse complement strand
CCCGGCGGTGGAGACGGCCGAGACGGTGGCCGGCCGGGTCCGCCGGGCGCTGCCGTACGTCGACGCGGAGAACGTCGTGCTCGCGCCCGACTGCGGCATGAAGTATCTGCCCCGCGAGTCGGCCGACGGCAAGATGCGGGCCATGGTCGACGCCGCGGAGCTGCTGCGCCGGGGCTAGGGCACCCGGTCCAGCTCGATGCCGAGGTGCTCACGGTAGGCCGCGAGCACCTCGGCGTCGCTGCCCAGCGCGGTCTCGGTCCGGCCCTCGGCGCCGGTCCGGATCAGCGTCCGGCCGGAGATCGTGACCTGGCCGGCCCGGGTCTGCCGGGACGCGACCGGCCCGCGCCGGAAGTGGGAGCCGGGCCAGGTCTGCTGCCACCAGTTGGCCGGGGCGAAGTCGGCCAGCGACCGCGGCCGGGTCTCCAGCCGGTACTGCGGCACGCCGTCCCGGACCACGTCGAGGTCGTCGCCGTGCTCGGCCAGCCGGAACGTGCCGTCGGGATCGGCCTGGTCGGCGCGGGAGTCCAGCCGCAGCGGGTGCAGGCTGAGCCGGCCGAAGCCGACGTCGACCAGCCAGGGCTCGGCCAGGTCGACCCGCAGCGCCAGGTGGTCGAACGGCGGCCCCAGCCCGGCCGGGCCGTGCACGGCCGCGGCCAGCATCGTGACCTCGGCCCCGAGCGCCCGCAGCAGCGCGGCGAAGGCGGTGTTGAGCTCGTAGCAGTAGCCGCCGCGGCCGCCGACCACCTTCGTCACCAGCCGGTCGGTGTCCAGCTCGATCGGCACGCCCAGGATCACGTCCAGGTTCTCGAACGGGACCGCGCCCAGGTGCCTCTCCTGCAGCTCCCGCAGCGCGGCGGCGTCCACAGTGGCCGGTCGGGTCGCGCCGATCCGGGTCAGGTACGCGTCGGCATCCATGACCCGATTCCACTCCCCGGACGGCGCCGGCGCCACCGGCCGCTGGTCCTAGGGCGCAGGTCCCGGTCTCACTCCCCCGGGGTCGGCGCCGATGTCCTCGGACCAGAGGTCGGGCCGGGCGGCGATGAAGTCGGTCATCATCCGCACGCACTCCGGGTCGTCGACGACCGTGACGTCCACCCCGGCCCGGGCCAGCCACTCGTGCTGGCCGGTAAAGGTCCGGCTCTCGCCGACCACCAGCCGGGAGATGCCGAACTGCCGGATCAGGCCGCTGCAGTACCAGCAGGGCGACAGCGTCGTCACCATCGTGGTCCCCCGGTACGTCGGCTGCCGCCCGGCGGCCCGGAACGCGGCCGTCTCGCCGTGCACCGACGGGTCCGCGTCCTGCACCCGCCGGTTGTGGCCGCGGCCGAGCAGCTCGCCGTCCGGTCCGAACAGGGCCGCGCCGATGGGGATGCCGCCCTCGGCCAGCCCGGCCCGGGCCTCCTCCACGGCGACGGCCAGCAGGGCACGCGGATCCGGTGCTGCGGTCACCGGGCTACCGTACGGCCCGTGAGCGGAGGTCGGGCGCGGCGGCGTCCGGACGGAGCGGCCGCCGGCACCCGACCGCGTTCGTGGGAAACGCGCGGAGGACAACGCCCCCAGCAGCGCCCGGCCGGGAGCGAACAAGGGCAGGACGGTCCGGTGACGGGGGACGGGTCGGAGGAGCTCGATCCACGGCGGTGGCGGGCCCTGGGGGTGTGCGTGTGCGCGCTCTACATCACGCTGCTGGACGTCAGCATCGTCAACGTCGCGCTGGTCTCCATCGGCCGGGACACCGGGGCCGGGCCGGCGCAGCTGCAGTGGGTGGTGTCCGGCTACGCGTTGGCCTTCGGGATGGTGCCGATCATCGGCGGACGGCTCGGCGACGACCGTGGCCGCCGGCTGATGCTGCTCATCGGCATCGCCGCCTTCGTGCTGTTCAGCGCCGCGGTCGGGTTCGCGCCCAACCCGGGCGTGCTGGTGGCCGGCCGCGTGCTGCAGGGGCTGGCCGGCGGGCTGCTCAACCCGCAGGTGTCCGGGGTGGTGCAGCAGCTGTTCCCGCGCTGGGAGCGGGGCCGGGCCTTCGGCGTGATCGGCACCGTGGTCGGCGTCGCCACCGCGACCGGACCGGTGTTCGGCGGCGTGATCCTCGCCCTCGGCGGCGACCGGTGGGGCTGGCGGCTGTGCTTCCTGGTCAACGTGCCGATCGGGATCGTGGCCTTCCTGCTGTGCCGGGTCTGGCTGCCCGGGCCGGCCCCCCGGGCCGGGCCGCCGCGGCCGCTGGACCTGCCCGGCGCGGCCCTGCTGACCGGGGCCGTGTTCTTGCTGCTGCTGCCGGCGGTGCAGTTCGACGCCCACCACGACCCCCGGCTGGCGTTGCTGCTGCTGCCCTCGGCGGCGCTGTTCGTGGCCTTCTACCGCTGGGAGCGCGGGCCGGGACGGCGCCGCGGCCATCCGCTCATCGACCTGACCCTGTTCCGGATCTCCTCCTACCGGGACGGGATCGGGCTGGCGATCCTGTTCTTCTGCGCCTACACGGGCACGCCGCTGGTGCTGGCCCTGTTCCTGCAGTCGGGGCTGGGGTTCTCGCCGCTGGAGTCGGGGCTGGCCGCCTCGACGTACGCGGTCGGGGTCACGATCGCCTCCCCGGTGGCCGGCCGGCTGCTGCCCCGGCTGGGGTCGCGGGTGCTGGTGGCCGGGCTGGTGCTGTTCACCACCGGGGTGGCCGCGGCCGGGCTGACCGGGGCGCTGGCCGCCGGCCGGGTCTGGCCGACCGGGGTGGCGCTGCTGCTGGCCGTCCCGCTGCTGGTCGCCGGCCTCGGCGGCGGCTCGGTCATCACCCCCAACCAGGCGCTGTCACTGGCCGATGTGGACGTCCGCAGTGGATCGGTCGCCGGCGGCACGCTGCAGACCTCGCAGCGGATCGGCAACGCGATCGGCGCCGCGGTGATCAGCGCGGTCTTCTACGCCGCCTCCCGGTCACCCGGACCGGACTCGGCCGCCGGCTTCGGCCGCGCGTACGGGCTGGCGCTGGCCGTGTCCGTCCTCTTCGGACTGGCCGCGATCACGCTGGCGCTGCGCAGCAGCAGGCGCGGCCGCACGCTCTAGGCGTCAGCGGCGGCGGCCCACCCGCCGGTTGGCCACCAGCTTCTCCAGCAGGGGCAGCAGGACCGGGCGGTTGAGCACGGCGCCGAAGGCGCCGCGGCTGGCGACGCTGAGGATCGAGCCGGCCGAGGCCAGGCTGGCGATCGAGCCGATGCTGAACGCGGACCCGATCGAGCCGATGGACCCGGTGGACCCGATCGACCCGACCGAGCCGGCCGAGCCGATGGAGGCGATGGAACCCGCCGACCCGATGGACGCGATCGACCCGGCGCTGCCGATGCTGCGGATCGAGCCGCTGCTGCCGATCGAGGCCACCGAGTCCTCGTCGCTGCCGATGCTCACGCTGGTCATGCCCCCATGATCCCCGCCGCGCCCCGGGGTGGACAGCAGAGGGCCCGGACAGCGGGTGCTGTCCGGGCCCTCGGTGGCGTCGGCGTGCGGGGACCGCGCGCCGGCACCCGGCTCACTCCGCCGGAGCGGGGTCGGCGTCGGCGTCCGGCGCCGGGCCGGACCCGCCGTCGGCCAGCAGCTGGTAGGCCCGCCGCCGGGCCTCGGCCAGCACCCCGAGGATCTCGGTGCGCTGCTCCTCGGTGCCGACCTGGGCGACCTGCCAGACCGCCATGCCGAGCTGGCCCAGCTCCTCCCGGAACCGGTGCGCGACCTCGAAGGTCTCGTCCCGCTCCTGGGTGAAGGGCGACTGCCCCTCGTGCCGGGCGGCGTGCTCGCGACCGGCGTCGGTCAGCGTGAACAGCCGCCGCCCGCCGGTCTCGTCGCCGGACACCAGACCCTCGTCGGCCAGCAGCTGGAGGGTCGGGTAGATCGAGCCCGGGCTCGGCCGCCAGACGCCGCCGCTGCGCTCCTCGATCTGCTGGATGATCTCGTAGCCGTGCATCGGCCGCTCGGTGAGCAGGGCCAGCACGGCCGCCCGGACGTCACCGCGGCGGGTGCCGCGGCCCCGGTGCCGGCCGCGGCCGCCCGGTCCGCCAGAACCGAAGCCCGAACCGAACCCGGCGCCGAAGCCGGCGCCGAAGCCCGGACCGCCGGGACCAGGGTGACCGCCGGGACCGAAGCCGGGCGGGGGCGGGAAGCCGGGCACACGCCCGAACCCGCCGTGGCGCAGCCGCTCGCCCGGGTCCATGCCCGGTCCTCGCTCGGACCGGCCGAAGCCGGGGTGGCGGTGCGGGTGGTGATGGGGGCGGCGCCCCTCGTGTCGTGTGGTGTTCATCAGAACACTCCCTTCGTTGTCGATGCGTCGACGATATATCGCGATCGTCTTCGACGCACGCGAAGATAGTGTGATCCGGGTCACACAGTGGGGAACGGGGTCAGAGCACGATCGGGCGGACGGTCCAGTCGCCGGCCTCACCGCTGCGGGACACCGCGACCGACGCCACCCCGTCCGTACGCAGGGCCTCGGCCAGGTAGAGCTGGTGCGGCCCGCGCATCGGCCGGCGCAGCACGTACCGGGACGCGTCCACGTCCGAGGCGGGGGCGCGGTCCTCGGTGCCGTCCGGGGAGAGCACGAGGATGCCGTCGATCGAGAGCCGGCCGTCCCGGAGGCCGACCACCCCGCCGACGCCCTCGATGGCGGGATCCGGGCGGACCCGCTGCGGTGGGTCGGCCACGGCCGGCGGCGTCGCCGGCGCCGGCACCAGCCAGACGTCGTACGAGGTCTGCACGCCCTCGCCGGCCGGGTAGCCCTGCAGGAACCAGGCCCGGTCGACCTCGGAGATCGGCGCCAGCCGGGGCACCAGCGCGGGCTCGGTGCTGGCCTTCGGCAGCGGCACGGTCGACCAGGTCGCGCCGTCGTTCACCGACACCGCCACGGCCCAGTGCCGGGTCCGCGGGTCGATGCCGGCCACCCAGAGCTGGGAACCGCCGACGCCCAACGCCCGCGGCGGGACCGGCGGCTGGGTGGCCAACGGGCTGCGGCGGCCGGTGCGCGGTTCCAGGTATTCCAGGGTCGGGGTGGCGCAGCGCGGCTTGGCGCAGATCCGGGTCATCGACTCCCGGCCGGCCGGCACCCGCATCACCGGCTCCCCGGGCACGATCTTCCGGGTCGTGAACGCCGTGTCCAGGGTGCCGACGGTGACCGTGCCCACGGCCGGATCCTCGATGGCCAGCAGGTCCTCGATGCCGCTGACCCCGAGCGTCCAGGCCCGGGCGACCGGGGCGCTGACCGGGCGGCCGGGCAGCCGCAGCTCGGTCCACCGGAAGCCGTCGTCGTTGCTGGCGACCAGCGTCGGCCGGCAGCCGTCGAGGCAGTCCGAGGCCACCGCGTACAGGGTGTTCTGGCCGGCCGCGAGGTTGAGGACCTCGCCGGTCAGCGGGGGCGGCGGCGGCGCGGCGGCCTCCAGGCCGCCCACGCCGGCCCGGCTGATCGCGACCACCCCGGCCACGGCTGCCAGCACGGCGACGATCGCGACGACCCGGCCGTGCCGGCGGACCGCGGCCGGCAGCGCGACGCGGCGCAGGGACCGGCGCGGGCGCGGGGCCCGCTCCGGCTCGCTGCCGATGACGTCGTCGTCCACGACCCTCCTGCCCCGGCCCGTGCCTGTGGCGATTCTGACCGGAACCGCCCGGCCGGTGACCGGCCGGGCCGGATCCGACGCCGGATCGCAATCTGACCCGGGCCCCGGCGCGGCCGCGGACGAGCTCAGAGCCGGGTGAGGGTGGCGTCGTCCTCGGAGCCGTCGTAGAACTTGTCCAGGACCTGGCGGAAGGCCGGCTCGTCGGAGGCCTGGGCGAACAGGGTCATCGAGGAGCGCAGCTTCAGCGCGTCGACCGAGCCGACCACGGCGACCGGATCGCCGCCGGGCAGCCCCAGCAGCGCCCGGCTGGCCTCGACCAGCCGCGGGCCGAGCACGGGGTGGGCCAGGTAGGCCCGGGCCTCGTCCAGCCCGGAGATCGCGTAGTGCCGGGCCGTCGAGCTGGAGCCCAGCCCGGCGATCTGCGGAAAGATGAACCACATCCAGTGCCCGCGCTTGCGCCCGGCCCGCAGCTCCGCCAGCGCGGACTCGTACGTGCCGCGCTGCGCCGTCACGAACCGCTCGAGATCGAAGTCCACACCGGACGGTCCGCCGCCGTGCGGGCTACGGGTAGAGAACCACGGTCTCCGGACCCTGGCGCTCCGGCGTGACCGCCGCGCCGACCCCGTTGATCACGTGGTCGATCGTGCCGGCCTTGTTGAGCGAGACCGTGAGCAGGTCGTGCATCGCGATCCCGGGCCGGTTCGGCACCTCGAAGGCGTTGGTGGAGTGCAGGTCCGGGTTCACGTTGGTGTAGATGTAGCTGCCCAGCCCCCACGCCTCGTGGGTCCGGACCGGATCCACCACCTTGTACGCGGCGTAGCCGTTCAGCCCGTTGTGCTGCCAGTCGGCCTGGGTCGGGGCGTCGTACGGCATCTCGTTCTGGAAGAAGATCGTCCGGCCGCGCTCGCCGGCCCAGATCACGTTGTACTTCTGGTAGTGCTCGACGAACAGGCCGGTCGCGGTGACGTCGGCGCCGTTGACGACCACGCCGGTCTCGGCGGTGTTCACGGTCCAGCCCACGCCCTCGCCGTGGTCGGCCCGCCAGGCCCAGATGTCGTCCAGGATGGTGCCGCGGGTGTTGACCTCGAGGCTGACCGTGGCCTTGCCGACGTGCGGGCCGCCGATCCGGAAGAACACGTCCTGGATCGCGACCGGGTTGCTGGTGCTGCCGAGCCCGCCGAGCAGCTTCGTGCCGACCTTGAACAGCACCGGCGAGTTCTGCGGGCCGGCGTCGATCATCAGGCCGGCCACGTCGATGCCGGGCAGGTCGAGCGTGACCAGTGGGGTCGCGCCGCGCTGCGCGGTGAGCGTGGCCAGGCCCAGGCCGAGCACGACCTGGTTGGGGTGCGAGACCACGATCGAGCCGGACACGTCGTAGACGCCCGGGGTGAGCAGCAGGTTCTTGCCCAGCAGGAGCTGGAGGTTGATCTTGGCGACGCTGTCGCCCGGCTTGGCCAGGTAGAAGCTGCTCAACGGCACCGAGCGACCCGGGGTCGAGCCGCCGGCCCAGGTGGTGCCGGCGGAGTCGCGGGCCACCGACGGGACGAAGACGTTCCAGGTGCCGGCCGCGTCGACGTACAGGTAGGGCCGTTCCTTGGAGACCGGGGTGGTGTCCAGGGTCGTGTACGGCGGGGTCGGGAAGCTCTGCGGCGGGGCGCCGGCGGTGCCGGCGAAGACCTGGTTCCAGACGCCGTTGGACCAGCCGTTGAGGCTGGAGTTGCGGACCAGGAACTGCTGCTGGCTGCCGTTGATGGTGGTGCCGGAGACGGCCGAGTCGGCGATGAAGCCGCCGGAGGCGTACTGCGGGCCGGCCGAGCAGTAGTCCATCAGCGACAGGTTGCCGCCGTTGATCTGCACCCGGCGCATCGGCGCGGCCTGCGACACGGCCCAGAACTCGGCGCCGGTCTGGCAGCCGCTCTGGCCGGTGACGGTGATCGACAGGTTGGACATCGAGCGCCAGAAGTTCACCAGCGCGGTGCAGTCGGTGGGGGCGCCCTCGGGGGTCGGGAAGCACTGGTTCTCGACGTCGATGGAGCCGTTGATCACGGTGTCGCCGGGGTTGCGGCCGAGACCGGCGACCTCGGTGTAGTAGCCGACGCTGAAGCGCAGCGGCGCGGCCGCGGAGCCGTACGTGCCGGGCTTGAAGAACAGCGAGAACCGGCCGGTGCCGAACTGGTCGGAGACCTGCCGGGCGTGCACGGCGTCGACCGCGGCCTGGATCTCGGCCTGCGGCATGGACGGGTCGAACACGAGCACGTTCGGGCCGAGGTCGGGGTCGCCGGCCGCGGCGGCCGACTGCGGGGCGGTGGGGGTGGGCGCCGCGCTCGCCGGGGCGGCGAGGGCGCCGGTGGTCAGGAACGAGGCGACGACCGCGGCCGCCAGCCCGAACCCGAACCTCCTGCGGACTCCGGAGAGCTGCATCTGGGCAACCTGCCTGAGGTAGAGGAAGCCGGCCGGGACCCTGGGGTGGGGCCCCGCGCGCCGGTGTCGCCGCCTTCGACACCGGTCCGGCTGCCCGGTCGACGTCGACCCGGCCAGCACTATCTCTACCGGGGAAGACTCGCTGGGACAAGACCGGGAACGGTCCCAGCCGTCCGGCCCGGACGTGCGAGGGCGGCGCGGGGTCGGGACCCGCGCCGCCCCCTCAGCGCCTACGGCAGCCTGCCGCCGAGCACCGGGACCAGCTTGTTGGCCTTCGGCGTGCCGAGACCCGTCGCCGGGTCCCAGCCCGTCCTGGCCGCGTACCCGGGGATGGTCGGGTCGCCGAACGCCTCACCGTGGAAGGTGTTGTCGCCCGTGGTGATGTCGTGGAACAGCGCGTTGTAGACCGGCGTCAGCAGCGACAGGGCGTACAGCTGGGGGTTGAGCCAGCCCAGCCGGGCGTGCCGGATCTGGGCCGCCAGCGCGGCCAGGCCGGCCCACTGCGGGGAGCCCGCGCTGGTGCCACCGAAGATGAACAGCAGGTTGGAGCCGAGGCCCGAGGTGCTCCAGACCGCCAGCACACCGGTGTTGATGCCGGCGTTGTACGCGACGTCCGGCACGCCGCGGGACGGCAGGTGCAGCTGCTTCTGGAAGATCGGCGTCGGGACCAGCGTGCTGAACCCGCCACCGGTGCCGGCCTCGAACTCCGGCTCGTTCCAGGTCGTCTCGGAGTGGTAGGCCCCGGTCAGGCCGTCGGCGTCGAGCTCCGTGCCGCCGACCGCGGTCACCAGCGGGTCGGTCGCCGGCGAGCTGACGGCCTTGCTGAAGCTGGAGCCGTCGCAGGTCGGCTGGGCCGCGCCCTGGTCACCGGAGGACGCGAACAGCGTGATGCCCCTGAGCGTCGCGGCCTGGAAGACCCGGTGCTGCTCGGCCGCGATGGCCGGGGCGACGCAGCGCTCGTCCTCGCCGAAGGACTGCGAGATGACGTCGCCGAGGCTGTGGGCGACCGCGTACCTGGTGGCGGACAGGATGTCGGCGTCGTCGTTGGACTTGGCCAGGACCAGCGTGAGGCCGGCCTTGGGCGCGACCGCGTGGGCCCACTCGACGTCCAGGCTGATCTCGCCGGCCCAGCCGACCTGGTTGGGGTCGGCCTGGTCGAACGGGGTGAGGCCGTCCGGCGCGACGATGTTCACGGTCGCCGCGGGCAGCTCGAAGACCTGGTCGAACAGGTCGAGGTCGTGCTGGATGGTCGGGCTGGAGAAGGCGTCGATGATGACGATGGTGCGGCCGGCGCCGTCCGCGGCCAGCTTGTCGATGCCGTACGCGGCCCTGATCTGGGCCGGGCCGTAGCACTGCGCCGGTGTGGTGACCTGGCAGGTGAAGGTCGGCGGCGCGGCCGGGTCGGCCTTGCCCGCGACCTTGTAGTGCGGCGCGACCGCGATCGACGGGGTCTTCGAGCCGCCCGTCGACGCGGCGACGGCCGGGTACGCCGCGGCGACCAGCAGGCCGGCGACCAGCGCCATCAGCCAGGACAGGGTGGCGGTTCGTCCGCGCCACCAGGACCGGTTGACCATGCGTTCCCCTTTCGGGGTCGCCAGGGTCACCGACGCCCCAGGACAGTCGCCGCTCTCGGATGCGCGACGAAGCGAACGGACCATATCCGGACAACGACGTCGGAGAGAGCCCAGAAGTCCCCGAGAAATGGCAAAGATTAGCCCAGATCCCCGGTCGCCACCGCCGCTCGGCCCAGCCGCCAGCGCCGCCTGACGTCTACATCGGGTACTGGGGGAGGGTGCCGCGGATGGTGACCCATTGGGTGTCGGTGAAGGCGTCGAGGTTGGCGGCGGCGCCGCCGTGGCGGGCGCCGGTGCCGGAGTCCTTGACCCCGCCGAACGGGATGGTCGCCTCGTCGTTGACGGTCTGGTCGTTGATGTGGACCAGCCCGCTCGGGATCCGCTCGGCGATCTCCAGCCCGCGCATGACGTCCTTGGTCAGGATCCCCAGCGACAGCCCGTACGGGGAGTCCGCGGCCAGCTTGACCACGTCGTCCACGGTGTCGAAGCGGACCACGGGGGCGACCGGCCCGAAGATCTCCTCCGAGTACGCCGGGGCGGTCACCGGCACGTCGGCCAGCACGGTCGGCCGGTAGAACAGCTCCTCGTACGTCCCGCCGCTGGCCAGCCGCGCGCCCGCGTCCACCGACCGGGTCACCAGCGAGTGGATCCGGTCCCGCTGCCCGGCGTCGATCACCGGCCCCAGCGCCACCTGCCCGGACGCCGGGTCGCCGACCGGCAGCCGGGTCGCCCGGGCCGACAGCGCCTCGACGTACGCGTCGGCGATCCCGGACTGGACCAGGTGCCGGCCGGCGGTCATGCAGACCTGCCCCTGGTGCGCGAATGAACCCCACGCCCCCACCGACGACGCCGCGTCCGGGTCCACGTCGTCGAGCACGAGCAGGGCCGAGTTGCCGCCCAGCTCTAGGTGCACCCGCTTGAGGTGCTGCGCGGCCAGCGCCGCGACCGAGCGCCCGGCCGCGGTCGAGCCGGTGAAGGAGACCACCCGCACGGCCGGCTCGGTGACCAGGGCTTCACCGACATCGGCGCCGCCGGGCAGCACGTGCAGCAGCCCCTCCGGCAGACCGGCCTGCTCGAACAGCGCCGCCAGCAGCGCACCTCCGCTCACCGCGGTCCGCGGATCGGGCTTGAGCAGCACCGCGTTGCCCAGGGCCAGGGCGGGCGCGACCGCCCGGATGGCCAGGATCGTCGGCACGTTGAACGGCGCGATCACCCCGACCACGCCCACCGGCAGCCGCCGGGCCATCGACAGCCGGGGCAGCGCCGAGCGCAGCAGCTCCCCGTACGGGGCCGAGGCCAGCGCGGCCGCCTCGTAGCACTCCTCCGCCGACGTCATCACCTGGAACCCGGCGAACGGCCCGATCGCGCCGGTCTCCCGCATCAGCCAGCCGCTGATCTCCTCCGCGTTCGCGTTCCACACGTCGCCGGCCCGGCGCAGCACCGCGGCCCGCTCCAGGTAGGGCAGCGCGGCCCAGGCCCGCTGGGCGTCGGCGGCCCGGGACGCGGCCCGGGACACGTCGTCCGGGGTGGCCCGGCCGGACCGGCCGAGGGTCTCGCCGGTCGAGGGCGACACCACGTCGTACGCCTCGCCGGAGCCGTCAACCCAGCCGCCGGAGTAGACCTTGCCCTGCCAGGCGTCACCATCGAGAAGGGGCATGCTCGACCTCCGCAGCCAGCGGCGGCACCGGCGCCGCCGAATGGTTTCCCAGTCAACAGTCCCCGCGATACCCCGTCCAGTTCTGTCATACCGCGGGGTTAGCGTCGCCGGCATGGAGTGGACGGTCGAGGACCACCTGCGGGACCAGCCGGCCGCATCGGTCGCGCTCTACCGGGAGTTCGTCCGGTTGGTCGAGGCCTGCGGCCCGTTCTCGTACGCGGTGGCCAAGACGACGATCACCTTCAAGGGCAGCCGGCGCGGGTTCGCCGGCGCGCGTCCGACCGCGCGCGGCCTGGCCGGTTACCTCGACCTGCAGCGGGCGGTCGGGGATCCCCGCATCCGGAGCGTCTCGGCGTACACGAAACGGCTCTACGTGCACCAGTTCCGGATCGGGAGCGCGGACGAGCTGGACGCGGAGTTCGCCGGCTGGGTCCGCGAGGCCTACGCGGTCGGCGCCGGCGCGCATCTCGGCGCCGGCCTCAGGGGCGGCGGGTGACGAAGACGTACTCGGTGGTGTCGTCGGCGACGGGCTCGCCGGCGAAGCCGCCATGCAGGAACTCGACCTCCAGGCCGGCGACGTCGATCAACCCCAGCCACTCGTTCTTGGTCGCCCACCACAGCCGGCTGGTGGCGCCGTCGTCGCGCAGGATGTCGATGCGGTTGTCGCCGACGGAGTAGCGGTACGTGTGCCCGACCGGCTCGTCCTGGTGCCGCCCGTCGAGCTGGGCGGCGATGCGGTGATCGAAGGCGATGGCGTTCCAGGCGAACCGGCCGCCGGGGCGCAGCGCCGCCGCCACCCGCTCGAACGTGCGCCGCCGGTCGGCCCAGGTCGGCAGGTGCAGCAACGCCCGGAAGGGGCAGTAGACCAGCGCGGCCGGCTCCTTCACGGCCAGCTCGCGCATGTCGCCCAGGCGCAGGTCCAGCCGCACGCCGGCCGCGGCCGCGCGCTCCCGGGCCTGGTCGAGCATGGCCGGCGAGGTGTCGACGCCGAGCACGGGCCGGCCGGTGGCCTGCGCGACCGGGATCGCGACCCGGCCGTTGCCGATCGCCAGCTCGACCAGCGGGCCGTCGGCGGCGCGGGCCAGCTCGACGTAGCAGGCGACGTCGGCGGTCATGTGCGCGGACCAGGCCTCGTACCCGGCCGCGAACGACTCGTCCCAGCTCATCCCTCGTCCGGCGGACTCTCGCCGGGCCCGCCGCCGAAGCCGAACTCGTTGCCGTCCGGGTCGCGGAAGGTCACCTTCTGCACGCCGTTCTCGTACGTCTCGCGCTCGGCCGGCGCCAGCCCGCGCCCGGCGATCTGCTCCATGCGGTCGTCCAGGTCGGGGACGAACAGCGTGGTCAGGCCGTGCCCGGCGTCGGCCGGACGTACCTGGATGTAGACGTACCGGTGCTCGCCCACCTCCCAGACCGCCTCGATGTCATTCGGCAGGAACGACGGCGAGGCGCCGAAGAGCTTCTCGTACCAGGCCGTTGCGGTGTCGTAGTCGCTGACGGGGATGCCGGCGAAGAGATCCACTGTCATGGCGGAATGCTAGGACTCAGCCGCCGGCGGACCGGCGGCGCTCGCGGAAGGCGGCGACGCGGGTGCGGTTCTGGCAGGTGACCGAGCAGAAGCGGCGGTGGCCGGCGGGCGAGGCGTCCACGTAGACGTCGGCGCACTGCCGGTCGGCACAGATCCCGACCCGGTCCGGGTGCACGGCCAGGTGCTCGCGCAGGGCCAGCGCGGCCGCCGCGAGCAGCGCGTCGTCCGGCGCCGGCACCGACCAGCCGGCGACGAGGGCACCGTCCTCCTGCACCAGCTCCGGCCGTACGGACGTCTCCGCGAGCATCGTGCTCACCAGCCGGGCGCGCTCCGGGTCCTCCCCGGCCGCGAAGACGGCGTGCAGCCGGTCGGCCACGGCGATCTGGCCCGCGTCCGGCCCCGGCGCGTCCCGGGCGCCGACCTGGCGCGGCCGGGTGCCCCAGTCGTTGACCAGCGCGACGAGCGCCGCCGGGTCGAGGGGGTGGACGCGCACCCGACCATGGTAACGCCTACTAGGGGTTGATCGCGTTGCCGATCCTCCGTAACGTATTGGACGCCATTACCACGTTACGGAGGTCCCGCATGCCGCTCGCCACCCGCCGGGACTGGACCGGGCTGGCCGTGCTCGTCCTGCCCTGCTTCCTGGTCTCGATGGACGGAAACGTGCTCAACCTGGCCGCGCCCGCGATCGTGGCCGACCTCCGGCCGAGCGGCGCGCAGCTGCTGTGGATCGTGGACGGGTACGTCTTCCTGGTGGCCGGCTCGCTGCTGGCGATGGGCGCGATCGGCGACCGGATCGGCCGGCGCCGGCTGCTGCTGATCGGGGGGACGCTGTTCTCGGCCGCGTCGCTGGCCGCGGCCTTCTCGGCCACGGCGGCCCAGCTGATCGTGGCCCGGATCCTGATGGGGCTGGCCGGGGCGTCGCTGATGCCGTCGACGCTGGCGCTGATCCGCGGCATGTTCGCCGACCGCCGTCAGCGCACCACCGCCCTCGGGGTGTGGACGGCCAGCTTCTCCCTGGGCGGCCTGCTGGGCCCGGCGCTCGGCGGTGCGCTGCTCGTGCACTTCTGGTGGGGGTCGGTGTTCCTGGTCGCGCTGCCGGTCACCGGGCTGCTGCTGGTGCTGGGACCGCGGGTGCTACCGGAGTTCCGGGACCCGGACGCCGCCCGCTTCGACCTGATCGGTGCCGGGCAGAGCCTGCTGGCCCTGCTGGCCGTCGTCTACGCGATCAAGCAGGTGGCGCAAGGCGCCGGCCTGCTCCAGCCCGCGGCCCCGGCCGGCCTCGTGCTCGGCGCCGCCTTCGTCCGCCGGCAGCGCCGGTCGGCCCACCCCATCGTCGACCCGGCCCTGTTCCGCGGGCCGGGCGTCCGGGTCGCGCTGGTCAGCAGCTCACTCGTCTTCTTCGCCCTGTACGGCACCCAGGTCGCGGGCGCGCAGTTCCTGCAGTGGGTCCTGGGCCTGTCCCCGTTCGCGGCCGGGCTGTGGTCGCTGCCGGGCACGCTGGCGTACCTGGCCGGGACGGCGATCGGGCCGGCGGCCGCGTCCCGGTTGCCGGCGGTGCGCGTGATCGCGGCCGGGCTCCTCCTGACCGCGGCCGGGTGCGCGCTGTTCACCGGGCACACGCTGGCGTTCGTCGTGGCCGGGTCGATCGTGTTCGGCGTCGGCCTGGCCCCGGTGTACGCGCTGTCCACCGACCTCATCGTCTCGGCGGCCCGGCCGGCGCAGGCCGGCACCGCGGGCGCCGTCGGCGAGACCAGCGCCGAGATCGGCGGCGCGCTCGGCATCGCCCTGCTCGGCTCGCTCGGCGTCGCGGTCTCGGGCGGGACCGTGGCCGGCGGGCCGGCGTTCCGGAGCGCGTACGTGGCCATCACCGGCGCCGCCGGCCTGGTCCTGCTCGTCGCCCTGGCCACGGTCCTGCTGCTGAGCCGGCCGGCCCGGCCCGGCGCCGGTAAGCCGCCGGCGTCGCCGTTGCCGGTCGCCGAAGCATGCGGCCATGGCGACCCGGCGGGCAGACATGGTCACGGCTGACCGGCGGCCGTCCGACGACGACCCGCGCGAGCACGGCCCGCGGCTGGGCGACGAGCGCCCCACGCTGCAGCGGGAACGGATCGACGGCCGCCTCGGTCAGTGAACCAGCCAGACCCGCCACATCGCCGCCGGGTCGGAGAGCGGATCGCCGTGCACGAGGAAGAAGTCGGCCGGTCCGCCCGCGCGCAGGACGCCGGCGTCGGGCTCGCCCAGCAGCGTGCCGCCGTTGCGGGTGGCCGCGGCCAGCGCCTGCCACGGCTCCAGCCCCGCGGTCACCAGGCACTCGATCTCCCAGGCCAGCTGGTTGGCCCGGGTCGAGCCGCCGCCGAAGTCCGTACCGGCGGCGATGAGGACGCCGGCGTCGCGGGCCAGGCGCAGGCTGGCGTGGGCCCGGTCCCGGCGCTCCCCGATCGCCACCGTGTCCAGGAACCGCGGGATCCGCGTGGTCCGCCCGAACGTCCGCCACGACTCCAGCACCGACAGCGTCGACACCAGCGCCACGCCGTTCGCCGCCATCGCCTCGGCCGTGTCGGCCTCGAGCACGAAGCCGTGCTCCAGCGAGTCCACCCCGGCGTCGGCGCCGGCCCGCGCGCCGGGCGCCATCCCGGAGTGCGCGGCGACCTTGGCGCCGCGACCGTGCGCCAGCTCCACCACCGCCCGGACCTCGGCCACGCTGAACGGGGAGACCTCGCGGTCCGGCCCGTCCAGGTAGAGCTTGACCAGGTCGGCCCCGTCGTCGAGCTGCTTGGTGACCGCGGCCAGCAGGTCCGCGGCGTGGTCGACCTCGACGCCGAGCCCGCCGGGCAGCCCGCCGGTGCGCACCACCCAGGTGCCGGCCGCCCGGACGTACGGATACTCCCGGTGGCCGGCCCACCGGTCCCGGATCCCCAGGGCCATAGCCCGGGTCCGCCCGTCCACCGGATCGACCCCGGTCGGCGAGCCCACGTCCCGGGCCCAGCGCACCCCGGCTCCGCGCAGCAGGGTCGCGTTGTGCTCGGCCGCGGCCACCATCCGGTCCGGGCTGTCGTAGCCGCGGTCGATCCAGTGCGCGCCGCCCGGCATCGTCAGGTGGCTGTGGCTGTCGACCATGCCCGGCACGATCGTGCTGCCGGAGGCGTCGACCACGGTCGCGTCCGGGCCGGGGTCCGGCGTGCCGTCGTCCGGCCCGAGCCAGCGGATCCGGTCGTCCTCGACCAGCACGCTGATCCCGAGCCGCAGCTCCGGTCCGGTCCCGTCGGCCAGCGCCGCATCCCGGTAGAGAGTCGCCACCACGGCGCACACTCTGTCAGCCCGGACTCCGTCAGCCCAGACTCTGTGAGCCCAGCGCGTCCAGGTCGCGCACGGCGTAGCGGTGGTGCTCCCACTCCTCCTCGAGGATCACGTGCAGGCAGTCCAGGACGCTCACCTGGTGCTCCGGATTCCACGGATCGGTGCCGGGCGCGGCCAGCTCGTCCGCGGTGACCGTGGCCAGGAAGTCCCGCACCATCCTCATGCGGTCGGCCCGGGCCTCGAGCACCTCCTCGTACGGCGGCGTGCCGGCGGCGAAGACCGACAGGTCCAGCCCGTGGCGTCCGGCGCCGGCGTTCGGCAGACCGATCGGGTGGTACGGCTGGTCGAGCCGCAGGATCCCCCGCCCCAGCCACGTGTCCGTGGCCATGACCAGGTGCCGCAGCGTCTGCGCGAACGACCACTCATCCCCGACCGAGACGTCGGCCGTCCCGGCCGGGACCCGCTCCACCGTGGCCGCCCAGGTCCGCTCCAGCGCGGCCCAGGCCGCCCGCACCCCGTCCGGATCCCCGGCCCGCCGCTGCTCCCGCCCGGGAAACCGCCGGTCGAGGGCGGCGTCGACCAGCGGCACCACGTCGACCCCGTTGACCCACAAGGAGCTCCCGTCGAACAACCACGGCGAGTCGATCTCCATCCCGGCCACGTCGACCCCGCGCATCACCACCTCGGCCAGGTCCGACCCCACGAACCGAGCCCCTTGCAGATCCGCCCCGACGAACTCCGCCCCGCGCAGATCGTCGTCCCGCCCGAAGGTCACCATGCCGCCGCCTCTCCCGAACGCTGAGCGGCGCACGCTATACGCACCGGCCCGCTAGCGCGGTGATGCCGTCAGGGTCGCCGCTCGACCCCGCCGGTGGCCCGTCCCGGCCCGGGCTCGGCCAGGAAGCCGGCCACCACGGCCGCCATCTCGCCGGCCTCCTCGAGCAGGAAGAGGTGGCCGCCACCGCGGACGACATGCAGCCGGGCGCCGCGGATGCGCCGGGCCAGGATGCGCCCGTTGACCAGCGGCACGATCGGGTCGTCGTCACCGGCGAGGACCAGCGTCGGCTGGGGCAGCCGGTGCAGCCAGGGCAGGCTCGACCACCAGGGCACCGCGTACAGCTGCTTGAAGTATCCGGCTGTGGACGGGGGGCTGGCGAGGCGGGCGACGGTGTGCTCCGCCAGCAGGGCCGGCTCCCGGCGCATCCGGCCGCCGTAGAGGTCGGGAGCGACCCGCCGGAGGTACTCCGGCGAGCGGTAGCGGCGAGGGCTGGCCAGCGCCAGCATCACCGACGGGTTGCCGGGGATCCCGCCCAGGCCGGGCGTGGTCGCGGCCAGCACGAGCCGCCGCACCCGTCCTGGCGAGCTGTGGGCGAGCTGCTGCGCCACCGCGCCGCCGAGAGAGACACCGAGCACGTCGACCTGGTCGTACCCGAGGCGGTCGAGCAGCCGGACCACGAGCCGGGCGATGCCCGGCATCCGCCGTGGCCACAGCCAGTCGGCCGAGTCCCCGGTGCCGGGCGAGTCGTAGGCGACGGTGGAGACCCCGTGACCGTGCAGGGCCCGCTCGAACGGGTCCCACATGTCGAGGTTGCCGCCGAGGCCCATGATCAGCACCAGCGGCCGGCCCCGCCCGTGCACGGACACCCGCAGCCGCAGCCCGGCCACGTCGAGGAACCGCGGGCCGGCGGGGAACCCCGGCTCAGCCGGACGGGGAGAGCGCGGTGTCCCGGTGCCCATGGGGCCGCCTCTGCTCAGGTCTGGAGGACGTAGGTCCCCGGTGCGGGCTCGAGTCGCTTCAGGCCGCCACCGCCGAGCGAGGTCGGGGCGTCGCGCTTCTTGCCGGATCGCCGGCCGAGCCAGCTGACGTAGTCGGCCCACCAGGTGCCGTGCTGGGTGCTCGCCGCCCGCAGCCAGTCCTCGGGGTCCGGCGGGTTCGACGTGCCGACCTGGTAGCGCGACTTCTCGTTGCCCGGCGGGTTGACCAGGGCGGCGATGTGACCGCTGGTCGACAGTACGAAGCGCGGCTCGGAGCCGAGCAGCTGGGTGGTCCGGTAGCAGTTCTGCCAGGGGCAGATGTGGTCGGCGACACCGGCGATGACGTACGAGTCGACGGTGACCGCGGACAGGTCGATCGGCGTGCCGAGCACCGCGGCCGCGCCCGGCGTCACCAGGGCGTTGTCGACCGCCAGCCGCAGGAAGTCGCGGTGCAGCCGGGCCGACATCCGGGTGGTGTCGGCGTTCCAGAACAGCACGTCGAACGCCGGCGGCTGCTTGCCCAGCAGGTAGTTGTTGACCCAGTAGTTCCAGATCAGGTCGTTGGGCCGCAGCCAGGCGAAGACGCCGGCGAGGGCCCGCCCGTCGAGGTAGCCCCGGCGGGCCGACCCGACCGCCGCCACCGCCGCGGTCCGCTCGTCCACCATGGAGCCGACGGTCCCGGCCCGGGCCTGGTCCAGCACCGTGACCCCGAGCGTGAGCCCGGCGATCCTGTCCTGCTCGCCGCGGGCGGCCAGGTGGGCGACCACGATCGCGGAGATGATCCCGCCCGAGCACAGGCCGAGCAGGTGCGCCCGGTCGCAGCCGGTGATCGCCTGTA
Organism: Mycobacteriales bacterium; assembly: GCA_036519715.1. Classification (GTDB taxonomy): domain Bacteria; phylum Actinomycetota; class Actinomycetes; order Mycobacteriales; family CADCTP01; genus CADCTP01. Next base: position 8,609 of record DATDKW010000185.1, on the reverse strand, counting down.
CGCCGTCGAGCGCGTCCAGCACGGCCTGCGCGTACGTGTCCAGACCCCAGTCGGCGTGCTCCGCGTCCGGGTTGCGCCAGGAGATGGCGAAGACCTGCTGCCCGGACCGGACGAAGTGCTCGAGCATGCTGCGGTCGGGGGCGAGGTCGGCGACGTAGTACTTGTTGATCGTCGGCGGCGCGAGCAGCAGCGGCACCTCCCGCACCCGCGGTGTCTGCGGCTCGTACTGCAGGAGCTCGAAGACGGGGGTCCGCAGGACGACCGCTCCGGGAGTGACGGCGAGGGTCTCGCCGACCCGGAACGCCGTACCGTCGACCATCGCCGGGATCCGCGGCCGCTGCCGCATGTCCTGCGCGAACTGCCGTCCACCGCGGAGGAAGTTGGCGCCGCCGGTGTCGATCGTCGCCTTCAGCGCGGCCGGGTTGAGCAGCGGCGAGTTGCTCGGGGCGAGCGCGTCCACGACGTTGTCGAGGATGAACCGGAGCCGGGCGTCGCTGCGCCAGTCGAGCTCGGCGTCGTCGAGCAGCTGCTCGACCGTCCGGCCCGAGGCCAGGTAGGCCTGGACCAGGCGGCGCAGGAAGGGGTTGCCGGACCAGGCCGGGTCCTGGAAGCGACGGTCCTTCTTCGGCGGCTCGAGGTCGGACCGGCCGGCCGCGACCTTCGCGAGCTCCGCGGCCAGTCCGGCGGTGCGCCGGGCCGTCGTACGCGGCCGGCTCGCCAGCCGGGCGGCGAACCGGAGCCCGGCGGTCCCGGGCAGCCAGCGCTGCATCGGTCCGAGAGCCGCGTCGGTGAGCATGACGTCGAGCGGGGCGGAGGTCTCGGCCGCGCGTCCCTCCGGCCCGTCCGCGCCGGGCGCGGCGCCGTCCTCCCGCGCCCCCGCGGTCGCGGTCACGGCGTGCCCTCCGGCGGGACGATGTCCCGCTTGAGGATCTTGCCGGTCGGCCCCTTCGGCAGCGCGTCGACCAGCCACACCCGGCGGGGGTACTTGTAGCCGGCCACCTGCTTCTTGACGTGGTCCCGGAGCTCCTCCGGAGTGGCCGACGCGCCCGGCTTGAGGGCGACAGCCGCGGCGACCTCCTCGCCGAGCGACTCGTGCGGGATGCCGATGACCGCGGCCTCGGCGACGGCCGGGTGCTCGTACAGCACCTCCTCGACCTCCCGCGGGTAGACGTTGTAGCCGCCGCGGATGATGAGGTCCTTCTTGCGGTCCACGATGTAGTAACAGCCGTCGCCGTCGCGCCGGGCGATGTCGCCGGTCCGGAACCAGCCGTCCCGGACGGCGTCGGCCGTGGCGTCCGGCCGCCGCCAGTAGCCCTTCATGACGTTGTGACCGCGGATGGCGATCTCCCCGACGCCGTCGTCGGCCACCTCGGCGCCCGCGTCGTCGACCAGGCTCAGCTCGACGCCCTCGATCGGGGTGCCGATCGAGCCGGGCTTGCGCTCGGCGTCCGGATGGTTGAACGACGCCACCGGCGAGGTCTCGGAGAGGCCGTACCCCTCGAGGATGATGCAGTCGAAGGCCTTCTCGAAGCTGCGCAGGACCTCGACGGGCAGGGCCGCACCGCCCGAGACGCACAGCCGCAACGACGAGGTGTCGGCACCGTCGGCGTCGGGATGGTGCAGGAGCGCGCTGTACATCGTCGGCACGCCCATGAACGCGGTCACCCCGTCGCGCTCGATGACCTGCAGGGCCTTGCCGGCGTCGAAGCGCGGCAGCATCGTCAGCGTCGAGCCGAAGGCGATGCTGGCGTTCAGCGCGCAGGTCTGGCCGAAGGCGTGGAACAGCGGCAGCGCCCCCAGGACCACGTCCTCCGGGCCGAGGGCGAACAGGGTGCGGCCGCTCACCTCCGCGTTGCGGGACAGGCCGCTGTGCGTGAGCTCGGCCCCCTTCGGCTTTCCGGTGGTCCCGGACGTGTAGAGGATGACGGCGGTGTCGTCGTCGGCCGCCTCCGCGACCTCCGGGTCGGGCTCCGTGCCGGCCAGGAGGTCCTCGAAACCGCCGGGCGCGACCTCGATCGTCTCCGCACCCGCCGCCTCCGCACCCTCCCGGGCGGCCGCCGCGAACTCGTGCCAGGCGAACACCGCGCTCGCCTCCGAGTCCTGCAGGTAGAAGGCCGTCTCCCGCCCCTTGAGCAGGACGTTCATGGGGACGACGACTCCGCCGGCGCGCAGGATGCCGTAATAGGCGACCGCGAAGTACGGCACGTTGGGCATCATCAGGCCGACCCGGTCGCCCGGTCGCACCCCCTTGGACCGCAGCAGGGCCGCCACCCGCGCACTCGCGTCGTCGAGCTGCGCGTACGTCAGCACGCTGTCGTCGAGGCGCACCGCCGGTCGGTCCGGCGAGGACGCGGCGGTGCGGGTCAGGTTGGTGGCCAGGTTCATGGGTCCTACCTCTCAACGCCGCAGCTGCCGGGGTGCGCAGCCTCGGACGTACCCCGGAAACGCCGTGTGCCGACATTACGACCCCGCCGCCGATTCGGGCCGACCGGCCTCCTCCGCGCTGGGGTCAGGATGGGCACGTGGCAGCGGCGCGCTACGACGGTCACGCGGACTGGTACGACGCGACCTTCGGCTTCCTTGGAGCCGAGACCGGCTCGGGTGGCCTGGTCGGCCGGCTATTGGGACCGGCCGACCAGGATGGCCAGATCTGTCTCGATGTGGGCTGCGGCACCGGCCTGCACTTCCGGCCGACGCAGGCCCGCGGCTACACAGTCGTCGGCGTCGACCTGTCCGCCGACCAGCTGCGCGTCGCCGCCTCCCGCAACCGCCGACTGGTACGCGCCGATGCCGGCCGCCTTCCGCTCCGGGACGCCTCGGTCGCCGTCGTCGTGATGACGTTCCTGCACACCGACGTGGACGACTTCCCTGCCACCATCGGCGAGGTCGCCCGCGTGCTGTCCCCCGGTGGCCGGCTGGTGTACCTGGGCGTGCATCCCGCCTACATCGGGGCCTTCATCGACCGGACCGCCGAGACCGAGACCCAGGAGGTCCGGGTGACCGCCGGGTACGGCGACGAACGACTGCACCGGGACCCGAGCGGCCGGTCCCTGTCCGTAGCCGGGTGGGCCTTCTTCTGGGCCGGCGCCACAGGATTAGCTCTCCTGACATTGGCAATGACCGAGGCCGGCGAGAAGGACAATTTCTTCCGCAACCGGGCGGTCGACACCGTCAAGTTCACTGCCTTCTTCACGTTTTTCGAAGCCGCTCGATGTCCTCTTGGCTCTCATCACGTTAGGCTTTTCGTCTACACGATCCGGTCCTTGATGCAGGATTGGCCGAGGCTCGACAAGGGTCAGGAGCTTCGCAAGCTGCTCATGCCGATCTGGTTAACGCTTGGTGCTTTCCCTCTCGTCTTCATCTTCGCCCTGATCGCGGACTACGAGAAGGTCTACATACGGATGAAGGTGATGAACGACTGGAACCGGACCTCACTACGTGCTCGGCTGGGTGTCATGTTGGCACTCCGAACACGACTGCTTGACATCCACGCGTTCGGCGGACAGGACGCCCGACAGGCGGGTAGGGCGAGGAGTATCCGCGGCGGCATGGAGGAGGTTGGCGCTTTCCGCACCGAGCGGGACGGACGGCTCTCGAGGGAACGGTCACACCTCGCCCGGCTGGAAGCACTGGCCGGCGTGGAGGGCACCGACCTTGAGGGGCGGCAGCTCGACCGGCGGGAGTTCGAGGAGACGCAAGATGCCCTGCGCTGGATCGCTAGCTGTCAGATGGGCTGGTACAACCAGAGGAAGCACTACCGGCGCGACCTGCTCCTCGCGGGTTCGAATCCCACGCCCTCCGCCACGCGACTACACCCCGCGGTTGTTGACGTCGATGAAGAAGGGCTTCGCGGGCGCCTCCTTGCCGCATTTAGTGCACCGAAAGTAGCGCTCTCGGTCCTCCGAGGTGACCGTCCTGTAGCGGTGCAGGTTCAGTCGGCAGAGCAGGGGTCGATGCGTCTTCGTCACGGCTGTCTCCTCGATCGTTACGGTGGCTGCCTCCGTAAGCGCGACCCGCAGCGCCCAGCTTCGTGACAGGATCCGTGCCGCGTGCCGGAGCTGCGCTGACCGCGGCATCCCGTACAGCTCGGACACGAACTCCTGCCGATAGCGGAGGCGGTGCTCGGCCGGCAGCAGGCGGGCGGCCAACTCCACCAGGCGGCGGCCCGGAGCGTCGGCGCCGTGCGAGCTCACCCCCATTCCGCGGCCGGACCCAGCCGCGGCACCTTGGACGGCCGGTACGCCCGTGCAAGGGCCGACCTGGCCGACTCCACCCCGGCCGCGGTGAGCCGGTAGTAGCGGCGGGCCGGTCGACCCTCGACGCTGGCGTCGATCTGCTCCCAGCGTGACTCGAGCCAGCTCAGGCCCTCGAGCCTGGCCAAGATCGGATGCACCGTGCCGCTCGGCAGGCCGGCTGCGACGCCGATCTCGAGCCCGTACAGCTCCCGCGTCGGATCCTCCAGCATCGCCCGGAGCACGAGCTGGGTCGGGATCGTCATCCGCGGCCCCGCATTACCCATGCTCGTACTCTAGCTAGCGCGCGGAGCGGGCGGAAGTCCTTGGCGGCTGCGGGTGCTAGAACGCATGCCGCTGACGGCAACGACGCAGTACCGGATGACCCACGCTGTCCTCACCGGACGGCGCAGCGGCGCGTTGGGTCAGCGTCATCCGGGCAGAGCAGTAGGCCGCTCGAGGACTCCTCTTATCCGCGGGTTCTGGGTTCGATCCCCAGGCGCACCGTTGAGCTGGGCGCTGGTCCGCCTGGTTCTGTCGTTTGTGGACCGTGGTGTCGCCAGGTGTCCTTGCGCCGTCGGGATGCCTACCGCGGGTTCGGGCCCGGTTCAGGGCACGGCAGCCGCTCCGGTGATCGAACTGGCGTAGGAACCGTCACGAGCACCAGCGGTGTCGTGCCCGCCTACCCCATCACCGGCGTCTCGCAGCCGGTGGTCAGCGACGAGCCGAAGCTCGAGCCACCTTCCGGATGCCGGGGTCGTCGTCGTCGGAGAGCCGACCAAGCACTTGCTGGGCTCGCTCGGCCGGGAGGTTGCGCGCGGCTGCTGCGGCTGCCACCCGGATCACCGGCTCCTCGGAGTGCGCGGCGGCCGCCACGACATCCGCTCCACCACTGGTCAAGCTGGCGGCGTAGGTAGCCTTGGAGGCCAGCATCACATCGTCTCCCCGAATGAGCTCCTCGTAATGCGGCAGGGCATCCTCACCGAGCTCGGCGACGGCGGCGTAGTCAGGCTCGTCCGGGTCCAGCACCCGCCGAACATCCTCCATCGATACCGGCACGACGGCCTCCTAGAGATTCCGGCTGTAGTCGCTGGCGAGCATCGTCGCGACCTCGCTGCCGACAATGTCCGGGGGCGGGTTCGTGATGTTTCCCGTGCCATTGCCGGTCATCAACCGATCGTTGTCGTTCACGTGGCGCAGGCCGAGCACGTGGCCGGCCTCGTGGGCAAGCGTCCACTGCGTCGCTCCTTGCGCGACGACCAGCGCCGGACGGTTGTCGGGATGGGCGGCGCACCCATTGGACGGGGGCACCGTGGAACGAACGAAGTACGCACAGACGTCGTCGCCGCCGGCGTTGTTCCGATTGGCGAACAGTTCGTCCTGCTCGTCGGTCGTCTGGCCCAACAAGCACTGGCCGACGTCGACGTCGTTGAGGTCGGGCAGATTGAGGTTTTCCGTGCTGGCGAGCTGGACGTTGATGCCTACCGCCTCGTAGAGCTCGCGCATCCGCTGGACCGACGTGTTCACACCCACGTTCGGCGCCGTCAAGATCTTGGCGTGGAGTCGCACAGTCGGACCGGGTGCGCCCGCGAACCCTCCTGGCCAGCCCCAGTTGGTGATCGACGCGGGATAGCCGGGGTCGACGGTCCCCGCCCCGATGTCCCCCCGTGTCACCCGGACGTATTGGTTGCCCCGGAAGAAATAACACTTCGAGCCCGAGTAGAGCGCGGCGTCGATCCCGCTCGCACCGAACCCGGCGGGCCAGCCCCAGTTGCTGATCGGCGCCGGGTAACCAGCATCGACCGTGCCCGCCCCGATGTCCCCCCGAGTCACCCGGACGTATCGTGCCCCGTCGAAGAAGTAGCATTTGGACCCTGAGAACAATGCCGCGTCGACAGTCATTGCGTCTCCCAGACAGCGGCGAGCCACCCCGCATGAGCCGATCCTCGACAACCAATGAGTATGACCCTTGCCCGATCGGCGGTCAACGACAGTCTCTGTCTCGGATCGCCTGGATCGAGGCAGGCGACGAAAACGGTTGAGGTCGTCTCGATTCCGAGCATCGAGGATGAACCGCTTCACCGGCCGATGTCCCCGTCGCGTGGTCCACCTCGATCCGCTCGGCCGGCGGAATCAGCGCGCCATTGCGGTCGCCCGCCAGGGTGACCGGTCCCGGGCGCAGGTCGCTCGCAGCTTCGGTATCTCGGAGTCCTGCCTCAACCGATGGATGAAGATCGCCGACCGACAGGACGGCGTGGTCCAGGATGGTGGTGGTGACGCTTCGGCGGGCGCACCGGTCAGGGGCGCCGGCGGCGGTGACCTCGAGGCGGAGAACCGGGAGCTGCGCCGGCGGACGAAGCAACTGGAGCAGGAGAACGAGATCCTGCGCCGGGCGACGGCCTACTTCGCCCGGGACACGCTCCCAAAATGATGTTCTTGCTGGTCCGTGACCTCGCCGCCGACAGAACCTGGAAGATCCCTGTCGCGGTGACCTGTCGGGTGCTCGGCTTCTCCAAGCAGGCCTATCACCGACGAACTCGCCGAACACGGCGTGGTCGCCGGCCGCATCCGTGCCGCCGACGGTCGTCGGACTACGGGTGCAGGACGTGCTCGTGCTGCACGCCGACGGCTGCCGACAGGATCTCGTCGTCGTTGAGGAGCGGTTGACTGGAGGCCTACGCGACGGAGCCGAGGGCGGGACGGTCACCTGGCGCGGGATCCACTGGTGGCCGACGCCCGGCGCAACCAAGGCATCCGACGCCTCGGTCCCGACCAACGTCGCCGCCTCGCACGCCGAGGGCGTCCGCTGCCTGAGCGCCGACGCGCCGCACGGGGCTGTCGCCCTTCTGCGGACGCCGCTGGCGTACATCGTGCAGGACAGGGGCTCCGCGGCGGCGCAGGCCAAGAAGACCCTGAACGACGCCATCAAGCAGATGGTCGCCGAGAGCACGTTGTCCGACGCGTTCACCGACTGGGCGACGCACATCCGTGAGCGGCAACGCCGGTGCGCTCCCGGACATCTTCGGTGAGGTGTCGGCGGACGAGGCGCGCGATCTCCAGCGCCTGGTCGAGTAGCTGATCCAGTTCCTGTACGTCGTCCCGGCCGGTATCGCGAAGGCGAGGGCGAGCCGACCTACTCGATGACCAGATGCTCACACGACCCGCCTCAGCTCGGCCAGGGCGGGTCGCCGTCGCTCCGGCCGAGCAGCTTCCCCGCGCGGCGGTGTGGCAGGTGTTGGGTTCGAACCAACGTAGGCTGAGCCGGCGGTTTTACAGACCGCTCCCTTTGACCACTCGGGCAACCTGCCAGGCGCCGGACGTACCCGGCGTCGGTGAGGCAGGGTACAGGGGACGCCCGCGCCCCGCACGCCCGGGTATGTCGCGAAGATGGTCAGGAGATGCAGTCGATCGGGGTGCACCACGGGCAGGGCCATCTGTGGGGCCGGGCCGTGCACGCGGTCGCGTTGGCGGTGTCGCCGTGTGGACCCGGCTGACCGACGACGTCATGGCGGCCCCGCCGGTCACGGGCTGATCCGCGTCCCCGGGTCGGCGTCCGCCAGCTGCACTGGGTACCGTCGGAGGCATGGCAGACCCATCCTTCGACGTCGTGAGCAAGGTCGACCGGCAGGAGGTCGACAACGCGCTCAACCAGACCGCCAAGGAGCTGTCCCAGCGGTTCGACTTCCGCGGCACCAACGCGACCATCGCCTGGGCCGGCGATGAGGCCGTGACCCTGCAGGCCGACAGCGAGGAGCGGGTGAAGGCCGCGCTCGACGTCTTCAAGGAGAAGCTGATCAAGCGCGGCATCTCGATGAAGGCGCTGGACGCGGGCGACCCGCAGTCCTCGGGCAAGGTCTACAAGGTCTCCGCCTCGATCAAGAACGGGATCGAGATGGACGAGGCCCGCAAGATCGCCAAGCGGATTCGGGACGAGGGCCCCAAGGGCGTGCAGGCCCAGATCCAGGGCGACCAGCTGCGGGTCAGCGCCAAGAAGAAGGACGACCTGCAGGCGGTCATCGCGCTGCTCAAGGCGGCCGAGTTCGACGTGCCGCTGCAGTTCACCAACTACCGCTGACGCCTGCCTACTGACCTGCTCAGACAGCCGCGCTCCCGCTGACCTGCGCCCGATGGTCATGGGCGGAGTCGTTCATGGCGTGCTGCGCGCTCGTGACGCCGGCCAGCTGCCCTCGACGAGCACGGATCCCGCCGAGCCAGCGGATGAAGCTTCTCGCTGCGTCGAGACCAGCGAGGTTGAGGAACGTCACCCCGGCGCAGTCAACGCCGCCGTACCGAAGAGTCGCTTCTCAGTGCGGAGGTCGAACGACCACTCGATGCGATTTGCCTTCGCGAACCGCAGGTAGGCCCGGAGCGCCTCGC
>DATDKW010000184.1:0-2403 GCA_036519715.1 Mycobacteriales bacterium | reverse complement strand
CCTGGACCTTCGCCCTCACCGCGCTCGGCTACGCCCTCGGCAGCCAGTGGCACGTGGTCGAGCGCTTCCTGCGCCCGATCTCGGTTGCCATCGCGGTGGCGGTCGTCGTCGCCGCGGCCTGGTGGCTCTACCGCCGCTGGAGGGAACAGCGTCTCCCCACCGAGCCTGACGAGGACCGCGCCCCGGCCGACCGCTGACCCGACCGCTCCCCTCGCACACCTCGCCCCGGCTACCCTACCCTGGCAGGTCAGCGCCGGAGTGCTGGAACTGGCAGACAGCCGCGCCTTAAAAGCGTTGGGCCCCACAGGGCATGAGGGTTCGAGCCCCTCCTCCGGCACCCAAGGATCCGGTGACTTCGGGAGCACCTCGGCTTCGCGAGGAGGTTGTCCGTCCATGCGGACGGCAAAAGAAAAAAGCAAGGAGTTACGCGCCCCTTGCCACTCCTAATTTATAGCGCACGCGGGGGCTTGCGGCAAGACCCGGGTCGTGCCGCATACTCGCTGGCCGAAACCAGAACCAATGGAAATTGGAGTTGCGAATGCGCGTGTTGTTGTCGACCTAGGGGGGGCGCGGGGACGTCGAACCGCTGGCGGGACTGGCGGTAGGGTTGCAGGGGCTCGGCGCGGAGGTGCGGATGTGCGCGCCGCCGGACTGCGCCGAGCGGCTGGCCGAGGCCGGCGTGCCGCTGGTGCCGCTCGGCCCGCCGGTGCGCCAGCTGGTGCACGGGGCGACACCGTCGTCGGCGGACGTTCCCCGGCTCGTGGCCGAGTTGATCGCCGAACAGTTCGACAAGCTCCCCGCGGCCGCCGAGGGCTGCGACGCCCTGGTGGCGACCGGTCTGTTCCCGGTCACGGCCAGCGCACAGTCGGTGGCCGAGAAACTGGGGATCCGGTACGTGTTCGCGGCCTACTGTCCGATCTTCCTGCCGTCGCCGCACCACCGGCCGCAGCCGCTGCCCGGCCGGCCATTGCCGCCGGACGTGACCGACAGCCGGGTGCTGAACGACCTGGCCATCCAGAACTACAACGCGCTGTACGGCCCGGCGCTCAACACCCACCGGGCGTCGATCGGCCTGCCACCGGTGGACAACGTCCGCGACCACGTCATCACCGACCGTCCGTGGCTGGCGGCCGACCCGATCCTGGCCCCCTGGCAGGAGTCGGCGGACCTCGACGTCGTGCAGACCGGCGCGTGGATCCTCCCGGACGAGCGCCCACTGCCGGCCGAGCTGGAGGCGTTCCTGGACGCCGGCACGCCACCGGTGTACGTGGGCTTCGGCAGCATGCGCGCCCCGACAGACGTCGCCCGGGTGGCCATCGAGGCGATCCGTGCGCAGGGCCGCCGCGCCCTCCTCGCCCGCGGCTGGGCCGACCTGGCCCTGATCGACGACCGGGACGACTGCTTCGCCGTCGGCGAGGTCAACCAGCAGCAGCTGTTCGGCCGGGTGGCCGCCGTCGTGCACCACGGCGGCGCGGGCACGACGACGGCCGCCGCCCGAGCCGGCGCGCCTCAGGTGGTGGTTCCCCAGATGGCGGACCAGCCATACTTTGCCGGCCGGGTGGCCGAGTTGGGCATCGGCGCGGCCCACGACGGTCCGACTCCGACCTTCGACTCCCTGTCAGCCGCCCTCAGGACCACGCTGACCCCCGAGACCCGCGCCCGAGCGACCGCCGTGGCCGGCACGATCCGCAGCGACGGGGCGACGGTGGCCGCGAAACTGCTACTCGACGCGGTCAGCCGGCAACGTCCGCCCCTGTCCGCGTGAACCACACGGGATCGTCGCGCCAGGGACCGGCGTGCGACAGCACCGGCTACCGGACGGGAACCCTGCGCCCGTCCGGCCCGGTGGCTTGCCCGCCAGATGGCTGCCATTCCCGGCCTTCTGTGATCAAGGCCGGCAACCTGACCGACGACCCTGAGGTCCGCTACACCGCCGTAGGCGCTCCGTCGTCCCCCGACGTCTGGTCGCCTCCGGCTCGGGCCTGCTCGCGCCGCGTCGCCTCATAGGCATCCAGCATCTGCTTGAACTGCCGCCGTTTTATTTCCGGAATGACCTGGACGAAGACGGTCACGACGACACCGGTCCAGAGCGCCCAACCGAGCGCATAGAGCAGGTCGGCCACCAGGGAAAGTGGCTCTGTCGGTGGCGACGGTCGGAGCAGGTAGCCGCCGATCTGGGCGGCCAGGCCAACCACGAAGGCGACCGCCAGGCTCTGGTACAAGAGCCGCTGCCCGTAGACCGACCGCCGCATCTCGGGCAGGTGCTCGTCCATCCAGGCGAGGACGTCAGGATCGCGCAGTAGCGGGTCGTCAGGGGATGTGCGTGGAACACCGTTCGATCCCGGTCCCCCGGTCATGGCCCACCTCCCGCCGGCCAGTGCAGCTCCGCGGCTTCAGTGCGCC
>DATDKW010000183.1:0-25455 GCA_036519715.1 Mycobacteriales bacterium | reverse complement strand
ATCTCCGGGCCTGCCCCGTTCGTCGTGTCCGGACCGCGGGCGGCCGGTCAGGGCTGGTAGGGCGGGGCCTCGCCCCAGCCCCAGTGCGGCATCGGGGCGGCCGGCGGGGGTGTGGCGCCGGGCTGGGAGTTGGCCAGCGCGATCCGGGAGCCCCACTCCAGGTAGGCGACGAACGCGGACCGGAACTCGGGGTCGTCCGGCAGCCCGACCTCGTCCGCGGTCTCGGCCAGCAGGGCGACCCACCGGGTCCGCTGCTCCGGTCGGATCTCGCGGCCGAGGTGGTGGCGCATCATGCGGGGATAGCCGCCGAGCTCGGCCGAGTAGGCCTCCGGCCCGCGGAACACCTCGCCCAGCCACAGCGCCACGTGGTGCGGGTGGTCCTCCGGCATCGCCGCGAACAGCGGCTCCAGCAGCGGGTCGGCCTTCACCTTCTCGTAGAACCGGGCGGTCAGCCGGTCCAGCGCGGGCGCGCCGCCGGCCCACTCGTACAGCGTCGGCACCGCCACCGCGGCCCCCTCTCGTCCGCGCCAGACTAGGCCGGAGCGGCGGGACGACCCGGGACGTTCGCCCACGGCGGACGGATCAGTAGACGGCGCCGTAGTCGCCGGAGGTGCCAGCGGCGGTGCCGGTCAGGGCCCCGGCCACGACCACGACGGCGAGCACCACGACCGCGGCGACCGCGAGACCGGAGAGCAGGGCGAGCAGCACCCGGAGCCGGTGGGCGGCGATGGCGGTGAGCATGGCGGGTCCCGTTCGGGAGGGGGGTCGTCGACAGGCTTCTACGCACCCGGCACCGGTCCGGTTCAGTAGGGTCCGGCCGTGGTCAGCACCGTGTACGTCGCCGCGCTGGAACCGGACACCGGCAAGTCCGTGATCGCGCTCGGGATGATGGAGGTGCTCGCCGGCCGTACGGACCGGGTCGGCTTCTTCCGCCCGATCGTCGGCGACGGTCCCGACCCGCTGGTCGAGCTGATGCGCGAGCGCTACGGCCTGGCCGCCGGCCCGCAGGGGGTCACCTACGCCGAGGTCCAGGAGCTGACCTCGGCCGGGCGTACGGAGGAGCTGGTCGGCCGGGTGGTCGAGCGGTTCCGGGCCCTGGAGCGGGACTGCGACGCGGTGCTCTGCCTGGGCAGCGACTTCAGCGACGTGTCGAGCGCGACCGAGTTCGCGCTCAACCTGCGGCTGGCCGACAACCTGGGCGCGTCCGTGCTCGCGGTCGTGTCCGGGCGGCGCAAGTCGGCCGCGGACGTGGTCGCCGCGGTCCGGTTCGCCTCCGACGCGCTGGCCGACGCCGGCTCGACCGTGGTCGGGATCGTGGCCAACCGGGTCGATCCGGCCGACGTGACCGCGGTCCGGGCCGAGCTCGGCGACAGCGCCTACGTCGTCCCGTACGACCCGGTGCTGGTGGAGCCGACCGTGGGCGAGGTGGCCGCGCAGACCGGGGCCCGGGTGCTGGTCGGTAGCGCCGAGGAGCTGGACCGCGACGTCCGGGCCGTCGTGGTGGCCGCGGCCACCCTGCCGACCGTGCTGGATCACCTGTCCGAGGGCGCGCTGGTGCTCACCCCGGGCGACCGGTCCGAGATCGTGCTGGGCATGCTGGCCGCGTCCGTCTCGCCCAACGCCCCGCACGTCAGCGGGCTGCTGCTGACCACCGGGCTGCTGCCGGACCCGCGGGTGCAGCGGGTGCTGGACGGGCTGGCCCCGCACACGCCGGTGCTCGCCGTCGGCACCGACACGTTCACCACCGCGCAGGCCGTCGGCCGGGTCCAGGGCCGGCTGTCCGGGCGCAAGATCCCGGCCGCGCTCGGACTGGTGGAGCGGCACGTGGACACCGTCGAGCTGGCCCGCCGGGTCGAGGTCACCCGGTCGGCCCGGGTGACCCCGCTGATGTTCGAGTACGACCTGGTCGAGCGCGCCCGGGCCGACCGCCGGCACATCGTGCTGCCGGAGGGCACCGACGACCGGGTGCTGCGGGCGACCGAGGTGGTGCTGCGGCGTGGGGTCGCCGCGGTCACCCTGCTCGGGCCGGTGGACGGGGTCCGGGGCCGGGCCGCCGCGCTCGGCCTGGACATCGCGGCCGCCGCGGTGGTGGATCCGCAGTCGGCCCCCCATCTGCGCGAGCGGCTGGCCGCCCGCTACGCCGCCGTCCGCGCGCACAAGGGCGTCACGCTGGAGCAGGCCCGCGACGTCGTGGCCGACGTGAGCTACTTCGGCACGCTGATGGTGGCCGAGGGCCTGGCCGACGGCATGGTGTCCGGGGCCGCGCACACCACCGCGCACACCATCCGGCCGGCGTTCGAGGTGGTGAAGACCGTGCCCGGGGTCCGTACGGTGTCCAGCGTCTTCTTCATGTGCCTGGCCGACCGGGTCCTCGTCTACGGCGACTGCGCCATCATCCCGGAGCCGACGGTCGAGCAGCTGGCCGACATCGCGGTGTCCTCGGCCGCGACGGCGCGGCGGTTCGGGGTCGAGCCGCGGGTCGCGATGCTGTCCTACTCGACGGGCACGTCCGGATCGGGCGCGGACGTGGACCGGGTCCGGGCCGCGACCGAGCTGGTCCGGTCGCGTGCGCCGGAGCTGCCGGTGGAGGGCCCGATCCAGTACGACGCGGCGGTGGACGCCAGCGTCGCGGCGGCCAAGCTGCCCGGGTCGGCCGTGGCCGGCCAGGCCACGGTGTTCGTGTTCCCCGACCTGTCCAGCGGCAACAACACCTACAAGGCGGTGCAGCGGTCGGCCGGCGCGGTGGCGGTCGGACCGGTCCTGCAGGGCCTGCGCCGGCCGGTCAACGACCTGTCCCGCGGCTGCACGGTGGCCGACATCATCAACACCGTCGCCATCACCGCGATCCAGGCCCAGAGCGTGCAACGCTCCGGCTGACCAGGCTGTCGTAGCGGGTGTGGACGAGTCCGAGCGCGAGGAGTTCCGCGCCTACGTCGCCGCCCGCGGGTCCGCGCTGCTGCGGACGGCGGTGCTCATCACGGGCGACCGCGGGCTGGCCGAGGACCTGGTGCAGACCGCGCTCATCCGCACGTGCCGGCCGGATGACGTTCCGGTTGCGGCCCGGGACCCGGGACCCGGGTCGCGGACGAGGACACGGTCAAGGTCGTGGGGGTGCCCGACCCGTCGACCGGCCGGACCAGCATGACTGTCGCCCTCACCGTCATCGCCGGCTGAGCCGCCGGTCCGGGCCGGCCGGCTGACCCGCTGTCGCGTGGGTCGGCCGGCTGCGGGCCGTCAGGCCAGCAGGACCCAGCCGCCCGCGGCCAGGGCGGCCACCGTGGACAGGCCGAAGAACGACACCCAGATCCCGCCCGGGACCCGCGTCAGCCGGGCGAGCTGGTCGGCGTCGGTACGCCGGGTGCGGCGCCGCTCCCGGGCCAGTTCCCACACCGGCCGGACCGCCGCCAGCAGCAGGAACCAGGTCGCCGCATAGCCGAACCCGGCCTGCACGTCGGCCGGCGCCCGCAGCGACACCCCGACCACCACCGCCCCGGTGATCAGCAGCGTCAGCACCCCGTAGGCGTTGCGGACCATGACCAGCATCGCCAGCAGGAACGCCGCCGCCCCCCACAGCATGACCGTGACCTGATCGAACGCCAGCAGCACGACACCGCCCAGCCCGACCAGGGACGGTGCCAGGTAGCCGGCCGCCGCGGTCGCCACCATCCCCGGCCCGCTCGGCCGCCCGGTCGACAGGGTCAGCCCGGACGTGTCCGAGTGCAGCCGGATCCCGGTCAGCCGCCGCCCGGTCAGCACCGCGGTGACCGCGTGGCCGCCCTCGTGCACGATCGTCACCAGGTTGCGGGCCCACCGCCACAACCCGTCCACCGCGACCGCGATCAGCGCCCCGACCCCGGTCCCGAGCACCAGCCAGCTGTCCGGCTCATACTGCCGGACCCAGTCGAAGTCGCTCAGGCCGCGACCTCGTCCAGGTGGGCGACCATCTCGCTGACCAGGTCGCGCAGCTCGCGGGTCAGGGCCCGGCCGGTGCCGGCCAGGATGACGGGCACGCCGTACTCCGGGGCCGGCCCGTACACGGCCTTGGAGTCGCGGACGGTGGTGGCGAAGGTCGGTACGCCCAGCCCCTCGACCCGGCTGATGTAGGACCGCTGGGCCTCGATGGGCTGGTTGTCGTGCAGCTGGACCATCGTGAAGACGACCGCGGCCGGCGGCCGGCCCATCGGCGCGCCGCTCGCGCCGGCCATCGCCAGCTGCTCGTTGTACTCCTGGGCGAACGCCTGCACCTTGCGCCCGAGCGAGTCGATGCCGTTGATCGACAGGTAGTCGGGGCGGGTCGGGATGAGCAGCATGTCGCTGGCGGCCACCGCGTTCTTGGCGATGAGCCCGAAGTTGGGCGCGCAGTCGATCAGCGCGACGTCGTAGTCGGCGATCTCCTTCTCGGCCAGCCCCCCGCGCAGCCGCCGGTGCGCGGCCAGGTAGTGCTCCGGGTCGACCAGCAGCTGCGCGGCCAGCGCGGTGTCGACCTCGGACAGGTCCCGGTGGGACGCGATCAGGTCCAGGCACCCGCCGCTGTTGGTGAGGAACTGGCTGACCCGCTGGGGCGAGGCCACCAGCGAGGACAGCGACTCGGCGCCGTCACCGGCCAGCCCCTCGAACCAGTTCTTGATCGTCTTGTCCGGGACCAGGTCCGTCTGCCACTCGGCCTGGGTGAAGAACGACACCGTGAGGCTCGCCTGGGAGTCCAGATCCAGGAG
Source organism: Mycobacteriales bacterium (assembly GCA_036519715.1). GTDB lineage: Bacteria > Actinomycetota > Actinomycetes > Mycobacteriales > CADCTP01 > CADCTP01. Next base: position 20,740 of record DATDKW010000183.1, on the reverse strand, counting down.
CAACACCCGCCGGCCCCGGGCGGCGAGCCCGGCTCCGAGGTTGGCGGTGAGCGTCGTCTTGCCCACGCCGCCCTTGTGGTTGATGACGGAGACGACCTTCACCGCGTTCTCCCTGGTCGACATCAGGACGGATCCCACCTCCGCCGGGGCGTGCTGCGCGAGTGGAGCCGAGGGTTGAGGATGCCACGGACTGCCTCACCGTGAGACACCGCCCGGTCATCCACCCGCCGGTACGGTGACAGCGATCTCTTTTCCGAGCCGCGCGCCACCGCTCAGTGACAGGTCGTCACCACTCCAGAACGATCCCGGGTCGTACGAGTTGGGGTGCTGATGTGCCGGCAGCAGCCCCATGGCCTGGTACGTGCTGGCGACGACCTCGGCGCAGTACGCGGTCTCCAGCGCCGCGTCGGACCGCCGCTTGCGCAGCGGCACCCGCCCGGCCAGCCAGCGCGACGCGAGCCGGGCGGTCGACGGGAACGGTGTGCCGTCGAGGCGGGCGATCGTCCGGAGCACCGCGTCCTCCATCGCCTTGGTGACCGGTTGTTCGAGCTGGCGCAACCAGGCGTGCTGTCCGTAGCGGTTGAACCACAGGGAGACCGCGTCCCGGGCGTCGTGCAGCTGAACGCCCCGGTGCTTGTCGCCGGACCACAGGTCCGGCAGCGACCGGCCCAGCTCCGCGTGCCACATCAGCGGGGGCAGGTCGTCCAGCGCCACCGTCATGCCGACGTGGTTGACCGGGCTGTTGGTGGACAGCCGGATGGCCCGGTCGGCCACCGAGGAGCCGCGGAAGATCCACAGGTCGCCGGTCCGGGTGATGTCGAGCGCCTTCTCCAGCGTGATCGGCACGGGCCGTAATCTAGCGCCGTGAACGTCTGGAAGATCCTCGGGATCGCGGGGGTGGTCGGGGTCGCGGCCGGCGGTGCGGTGCTGGCCCGGGCCGAGCGGCGGCGCCGGGCCTACACGCCGGAGGAGATCCGCGACCGCCTGCACGCCCGCGCCGCCGAGGCGGCGGCTGCCGCCCGCTGACCCGGGCGACCGGACGGGCCGCCGGGCGGCCGGCCCACCCCAGCCGCCGGGCGACCGGCCCATCCCGGCCGCCGGGCGGCTGGGGCGCCGCGGGTCAGGTGACGAGCACGCCGACGGTGTGGATGGCGACGCCGGCCAGGGCGCCGACCACGGTGCCGTTGATCCGGATGAACTGCAGGTCGCGACCCACCGCCAGCTCGACCTTGCGCGCGGTCTCCACCCCGTCCCAGCGCTCGACCGTGTCGGTGATCGTCCGGGTCAGCTCGTCCCGGTAGTGGGTGACCACGTAGCCGGCCGCGTCCGCCACCCACCCGTCCACCCGGGCCCGCAGCGCATCGTCGCCCTCCAGCCGGCGGCCGAGGTCGGCCAGGGCCCGGGCCAGCCGGGTCCGCAGCTCCCCGTCCGGGTCGTCCACCATCTCCAGCAGCAGCCGCCGCCCGGCCGAGATGACGTCGCCGAACGCGCGCCGCACCTCGGACTGCTCCAGCAGCGCGGTCAGCACCCCGGACGCCCGTTCGATGGTGGCCGGGTCGTGCCACAGGTCGTCGGCGAACCGGGCCAGCAGCGCGTCCAGCTGCTGCCGGATCGCGTGCTCGGGATCGGTCCGCACCGCACCGGAGATCCGGGTCAGCTCGGCGTAGACGCGCATCGCCACCTGCCGGTCCACGAACTCCGGCGACCAGGCCGGCGCCTGCCGGGCGATCAGGTCGACGACCTGGTTCCGGTTGGCCAGCAGCCAGTCGTCGACGGCGGTGGCGACCAGGTCGACCAGCCGGTGGTGGGCCCGGTCCGCGACCACCTGGGCCAGCAGCCGGCCCAGGGTCGGGCCGACCGGCAGCGCGGCCAGCCGGCGCAGCACGACCGGCTCCAGCACGGCCCGGACGTCCTCGTCCCGCAGCACGTCGACCGCGCCGCGGAGGGCCCGGGCCAGCTCGGCCGTGACCCGCTCGGCGTGCGCGGGCTCGGCCAGCCAGCCACCGACCCGCCGGGGCACGTCCGCGTTGGCCAGCCGTTCCCGGATCACCTGTTCGGACAGGAAGTTGGTGCCGACGAAGTCGGACAGGTTGCGGCCCAGCGCGTCCTTGCGGGTCGGGATGATCGCGGTGTGCGGGATCGGCAGACCCAGCGGGCGGCGGAACAGCGCCGTCACCGCGAACCAGTCGGCCAGCCCGCCCACCATGCCGGCCTCGGCCGCGGCCCGCACGAAGCCGGCCCAGTCACCGGCGCCGGCCGCCTCGGCCCGGCGGGCCAGCACGTAGACCACCGCGGCCACCAGCAGCAGCGCGGTGGCGCTGGTCTTCATCCGGACCAGACCGCGCCGCCGCTCACCGTCGGCCGCGGTCAGCCCCGCACCGACCCTGCCGCCGCGGCGCGGGCCGGTGCGATCGCCCACCGGGGCGAACCGCGTCGCCGGCACTAGGCGACCGCGCCGGAGGCACGCAGCGCGGCGATCGCGGCGGCGTCGCGGCCGAGCGACGCCAGCACGGCGTCGGTGTCCTGCCCGGGCCAGGCCGGCGCCCGGTCCAGTGTGGACACCGTACGGTCGAAGCGCGGAGCCGGCGCCGACTGCGGCACCCCGTCCACGGTGCGGTACGTGCCCCGCGCGGCCAGCTGCGGGTGCGCCGGCGCCTCGTCCCAGTCCAGCACCGGCGCCACGCAGGCGTCGCTGCCGTCGAAGACCGCCGCCCACTCGTCCCGGGTCCGGGTCGCGAACAGCTCGGCCCAGCGCTGCTTGGCCGCCGGCCACCCGGCCCGGTCGTGCCGCGCCCCCTCGGCCAGCTCCGGCACACCGTCCATCCCGGACAGTCGCAGCAGCTCGGCGTAGAACTTCGGCTCCAGCGCCCCGACCGCGATCTCCCGCCCGTCCGCGCAGGTGTAGACCTCGTAGAACGGGGCGCCGGTGTCGAGCAGGTTGTGCCCGGGCGGCGCCGGCCACATCCCGGCGTTGCGGGCACCGAGCACGAAGTTGGACAGCGCCGCCGTACCGTCCACGATGGACGCGTCAACCACCTGACCGACCCCGGTCCGGGCCGCCGACAGCAGCGCGGCCACCACCCCGAAGGCCAGCATCATGCCGCCGCCGCCCATGTCGCCGAGCAGGTTCATCGGCGGCACCGGCCGCTCGCCGGCCCGGCGGCTGTTGTTCAGCGCCCCGGTGACCGCGATGTAGCCGACGTCGTGCCCGGCGACCGTCGCGAGTGGACCGTCCTGGCCCCAGCCGGTCATCCGGCCGTAGACCAGCGCCGGGGCGACCGCGTGGCAGTCGGCCGGGCCCAGCCCGAGCCGCTCGGTCACGCCCGGCCGGAACCCCTCCAGCAGCACGTCCGACCCGGCCACCAGGTCCAGCACGACCTGCTTCCCGGCCGGGTGCTTGAGGTCCACGCCGATCGACCGCCGGCCGCGCAGCACGACGTCCGGATGCGGCCCGTCCGGGTGGGCCCGGACGTCGGCGGCCCGCTCCACCCGGACCACGTCCGCGCCGGCGTCGGCCAGCATCATGGCCGCGAACGGGCCCGGGCCGATGCCGGCCAGCTCCACCACCCGCACGCCTGCCAACGGACCAGCCACGCCCGGCACGGTATCCGCCTAGACGAACAGTGGATCGGCCTCGGCCCGCTCGGACAGGGCCGCCATCGCCTCGTCCGTGGGCACGTCGTCGGTGAACCGGGACGCGGCGTCGAGCACCTTGGGCAGCACGTCGACGTCGCCGGTGCTGATCACGTGGGTGCCCTCACGCCCCAGCGCCCACCACACCGACAGATCGATCGCGTCCTGGTCCTGGTACGGCTCGTACCAGGTCGCGGCGGTGTGCTCGCGGTCCCGCCACGGCCGCCGGGCCACCGACTTGATCGTCTGCACCGCCACCCCGCGCTCGGCGCAGGTCGCCTGCAGGGCATCGAAGTTCTCGGCGTAGTACGGGCTCTGCATGGTCAGGTAGTTGTACGGCAGCAGCACCGAGTCGAACGCGTACCGCTCCAGGCTGCGGCGGTGGGTGGCCGCGATCTGGGCGCCGTGCCCGGTGACGCCGATGAAGCGGACCAGGCCCTCCTCCTTGGCCCGGACCAGCGCCTCCAGCGCGCCGCCGGGGCTGAGCGCGATGTCCCACTCGATCGGGTCGGCCAGGTTGTGCAGCTGGATGGAGTCGACGTGGTCGACGCCGAGCCGCTGCAGCGACTCCTCCAGCTGCGCCCGGGCCTCGGGCCCGGTCCGCTCGCCGGTCTTGGTGGCGAGGAAGAAGTCGTCCCGGTGCGTACGCAACCAGGGCGCCACCCGCAGCTCGGCGTCGCCGTAGCTGCGGGCGACGTCGAGGTGGTTGACGCCGTGGTCGAGCAGCTGGGCCAGGACCCGGTCGGCGGTGTCCTGGTCGACCTCGGCCAGGCCCGCACCACCGAAGATCACGCGGGTGCTGCGGTGCCCGGTCGAGCCGAACTCCAGGGTGGGAATGGGCAACGGAATCCTCTACCGGTTGTCCGGGCGGCCGGTGAGCCGCTCCTTCAGGCTGGGACGGTCAGTGCGGGGCCGGTCGACGTCCGGGTCATCCGGACGGTCGCCGGTGAGCCGGTCCTTGAGCCGGTGCAGGCCGCCCTCGCGGTCGTCGGGGACCCCGTCGCCGTCGCGGTCGACGGGGACCCCGTCGCCGTCGCGGTCGAGGTAGGTCTCGCGGACCGCGCTGTCGGGCCGCCCGTCCCCGTCGCGGTCGACCACCGTCTCGCGGTCCACGACCGTCTCCCGGGTGTCGGAGTCGCCGTCCAGGCGCTCGCGCAGGCTGCCGTCGGGCCGCCCGTCGCCGTCGCGGTCGGTGTGCGCGGAGGTGCTCCCGGCCAGCGGGCCGACCTCGTCCCGGTCGGTGCTGTCCCGGCCGGTCAGCCGGTCCTTCAGGCTGCGGTCCGGCACGCCGTCGCCGTCCCGGTCCCGGTACGTGTCCCGGTCGGCGACGTTGTCGGGATCGGTCACCGGAGCGGTGTGCCGGTACGACGTGGCGTCGGCGGGCTCGTCGTCCTGGCCGGACAGGTCGAGCCGGGTGTGGTCGTCCACGCCCTGGTGACTGTCCTGAGCCGCGTGGCTGACCGGGCCGGCGTGGCTGTCGTAGCCCGCGTGGCTGTCGTAGCCCGCGCCGGCCGCGGCCCCGGCCTCGTAGCCGGACAGGTCCGCGTAGCCGGCGTGGTCGGGGTTGCCGTCACCGTCCCGGTCGGTGCGGGACCGGCGGCCGATCCCGTCGTCGTTCTGGGCCAGGTGCGGCGCCAGCTTCTGCGCCCGCGCCTGCAGCTCGGCCGCCTTGGTCTGCTCCCGGTCGGCGTCCGCGGCCAGCGAGGCCGCCTCCCGCTCCTGCTGGGCCGCCCGCTGCTCCAGCTCGGCCCGCTCCCGGCGCAGCGCCGCGGCCTTCTCGTCCGCGGCGGCCCGGGCGCTCTCGGCGCGGGCCTGGCGCTCCCGGGCCTCGGTCAGGTGCTCGCGGGCCTGCGCCTCCTTCTTGGCGCCGACTCTCTTGCGGGACAGCGCCCAGGCGATCAGCGCCAGCACCAGCAGGACCACCACAATCAGTACGACTATCTGCCATGCATCCATCGCGCCCGCATCTCCATTCAGCCCCGACCCGCCCTCACCGGTGGACCTACCCGCTGCCGCGACACGGCGAACCGGTAACGCCGGGTTACAGCGCGAGCCCGCCGTCGACCGGCAGCACCGCCCCGGTGACCCCGCTGCTGCCGGGGCCGGCCAGCCAGACCAGCGCGGCCGCGACCTCGGCCGGGTCCAGCAGCCGGCCGGACGGCTGCTGGCGGGCGAAGTCGGCGGCCGCACCCAGCCCGTAGAGCCGGGCGCTCTCGGCCAGGATCGGGGTGTCGGTGGAGCCGGGGGAGACCGCGTTGGCGGTGACCCCGGTCGGGCCCAGCTCGACCGCGAGCGCCCGGACCAGGCCGGCCACCCCGGCCTTGGCCGCGCAGTACGCCGCCAGCATCGGCAGCCCCCGCGTCGCCGCCGCCGACGCGACCGCCACGAACCGGCCCGACCGCGGCTCCGGCCGCCGCAGCAGGGCCGGGACCGCGACCCGGGCCAGCGCGATCACGCCCCGCAGGTCGACGTCGAGCACCGCGTCGAGCTCGCCGGCCGGCATCTCCCACAGCGGGGTGCCGCCGGCGATCACGCCCGCCACCGCCAGCGCGGCGTCCAGGCCGCCGAACTCGTCCTCAGCCAGGGCGACGGCACCCCGCAGCGCGGCCTCGTCGGCCGCGTCCGCGACCACGGTCCGGACCCGGTCGGAGGCCAGCGCGTCCAGCTCGGCCGCGGTCCCCAGCCCGTACGGCAGCCGCGGGTCGTCGGCGGCCCGGTCGAGCGCGACCACCGACCAGCCGTCCGCGGCCAGGGCCCGCACGGTCGCGGCCCCGATCCCGCGCGCGGCCCCCGTCACCACCGCGACCCGCCCGCTCACCGGCCCCACCGGGGCCCCTGGCCGGTCCCGCGGCGGCGGGGCCCGGTCCCGCACCCGGCCGCGCCGGAGCGAAGGCCGGTCCCGCACCCGGCCGCGCGGCGGTGCGGCCCGGTCACGGGGCCCACCGGGCGACGAAGGCGGAGAGGTCCTCGGCAGCGGCGTCGAGCAGGGCCGACCCCTCGGCCGCGGACGCCGGGCCCGGGTCGCCCAGCACCCCGTTGGCACTCACCGCCCGGACCCCGCCGTCCCGCAGCGCCGGCAGCAGCGTCCGCACGTCGGCCGCGTTGCCGGCCGCGGCCCGCTCGGCCCGGACCCGGGCCGGGGACAGGGCCAGCTGCACCGACGTCTCGGTCCGCCCGGCGTGGGCGTCGCCGTCCCACCGCGGCGACCACGCCCGCACGTCCCGCCCCTCCGACCGCAGCAGCCGCACCGCCGCGGTCACCGGCCCGGCGTTGCCGCCGTGGGCCGACACGAACAGCAGCCGCCGGAACGACGCCGGCAGCGCCGAGCGCCCCAGCTCGACCAGGACCAGCTCGGTCGCCGCGGCCCCGATCGACAGCGTGCCCGCGAAGCCGTCGTGTTCCCCGCTCGACCCGTACGGCAGCGGCGGCGCGACCAGCACGTCGGACCGGGCCGCGGCCAGCCGGCCGGCCAGCGCGAGCGCCACGTCGGTGTCGGTGGACAGCGGCAGGTGCGGCCCGTGCTGCTCGGTCGACCCGACCGGCACGGCCAGCACGGAATCGCCCCGCGCCGCGACCTCCGGCCAGGTGAGGTCAGCCAGCATCGGCTCCGAGCTTACGGATGAAGCCGTCCGGGATGAGCAGGTCCTTGCGGGACAGGTCCTTGAGCGTGGCGTGGCCCAGCCCGAGCAGTCCGGAGTCCAGACCGGACCGCAGGATGTCGAGCACGTTCTCCACCCCGGCCTGGCCGTTGGCGGCCAGCCCCCACAGGTAGGCCCGTCCGATCATGACCGCTCTGGCCCCCATCGCCACGGCCTTGAGCACGTCGGAGCCGCGCCGGATGCCGCCGTCGAGCACGACCTCGATCTGGTCGCCGACCGCGTCGACCACGCCGGGCAGGGCCCGGATGCTGGCCGGGGTGCCGTCCAGGTTGTTGCCGCCATGGTTGGACACCGACACCGCGGTCACCCCGGCGTCCACCGCCCGCCGGGCGTCGTCCTCCCGCATCACGCCCTTGAGCATGAACGGCCCGCCCCACCGCTCCCGCAGCCAGGCCACGTCCCGCCAGGTCGGCAGCGTCGTCTGCATCCACTCCCCGTATGCGCCGAAGAACGTGGGCGCCGGACCGTCGCCGTCGGCCATGTTGGGCACGGTCAGGTCCGGCGGCCGCAGCGTCCTGGCCCAGGTGTAGAACCAGCGCGGCCGCACCAGCGCCTGCGGGCCGTACCGGATCATGGTCCTGAGGTTCATCGCGTCCGGGATGACCGGCGAGCCCCAGTCCCGGCCCATCGCGAACGACCAGTCCAGCGTGACGATGAGGCCGGCGGCGCCGGCCCGCTTGGCCCGCTCCATCCGGGCCTCGATCTGGTCCTTGCTGCCGGCCCAGTAGAGCTGGAAGAACGTCTTGGGGTTGGCCGCGACGACCTCCTCGACCGGCTTGGAGCCGAACGAGGACAGCCCCACCGCGGTGCCCCGGTTGGCCGCGGCCCGGGCCACCGCCACCTCGCCGTCGGGGTGCACGGCCTGCACGCCGGTGGGGGAGCAGATCACCGGCAGGGCCAGCTGCTGCCCCAGCACGGTGGTGGTGAGGTCGCGCTCGTTCTGCAGCCCGACCACGTGCGGCGCCAGGCCCAGCTCGGTGAACGCGGTGACGTTGTCCTTCAGCGTCGTCCCGTGCTCGGAACCGGCGACCAGGGCCATGTAGACGGACTTGGGCAGCCGCTTGCGGGCCCGCCGCTGGGCCTCGGCCACCGACTCGAACCATTCGTTGGGCATGGGATGTCCTTTCTCAGGCGGCGAAGACCCGGCTGAGGGCCGGCGCCACGTCGCGGTGGTGGCGTACCCGCAGCAGTCGGCCCCGTCCCGCCGCCGCCACCTCGCGGCCGAGGTCGAGGTCGTGCTCGCCGACGGTGTCCAGCAGTACGTCCAGGCGCGGCAGCCGGGCCGCGAACGGCCGCGGGTCCGGACCGGCGTTGTGCACGCAGTCCGACAGCAGCACCACCCGCGCGTCCCGGGTCGGCCGGCGGGCCAGCTCCCGGGCCGCGACCTGCAGCGGGAAGCCGACGTTGGTCAGCCCTCGGGCCGGGATGGCCAGCAGCTCGTCCAGCAGCCGCAGCGGCCGCACCGGCGCGCCCAGCCGCAGCAGCACCGCCGCGTCCGACCAGAAGGCGACCACCGCGAGGTCGTCACGCTCCAGCTCCCCGGCCAGCGCGCCGACGGTCGCGGCCGCGGTCCGGATCCGCTCGCCCCGCATGGATCCGGACACGTCGACCACGAGCACCACGGCGCGCCGGGTGCGCACCTGCTCGCGGACGATGATGTCCTCCTCCTCCGGCACCGGGCGCTCGGTCAGCATGTCCAGGGTCCGGTCCAGGTCGATGTCGTCGGACCCGCCCCGGTACGGCAGGCTGAGGATGTCGCCCGGCCCCCGCACGGCGGCGGAGTCCCGGCGCGGCCGCGGCATCGCCAGCCGGGCCGCGATCTGCCGGGCCCGGGCCCGCACCTCCGGGTCTACGGGGCCGCCGGCCGGCACCCCGACCAGCTCGCCGGTCTCGTCGGTGTGCTCGGTGGTCGAGCCGCTGCGCCCGGACGGCATCGGGCCGCCGCGGTCGGACCGTCCACTGAGGACCAGCCCGCCGCCGCCGGCCGCGGGCTGGAACAGGCTCGGGGCCTGCTCCAGGTGCTTGGGCCGGCGGCGCAGCGGCCGCCCCGGCCGGGTCCGGCCCGGCCGGCGCAGCGGCGAGTCAGCCTGCACCTCTCTTCAACCCGGCCCGGCCGCGTGCGGCAGCAGGACGAAGTGGTCCTCCCAGATCTGCCGCAGCACCTGCTCCGGCGTGGTCTCGGCCGCCTCGTCCAGCTGCAGCCGGCCCGACAGCGCGACGGTCATCGCGTCCAGCACCAGCTGCGGGTAGCGCTCGTCGTCCCAGGTGGACACCCGCCGCAGGGCCGCGATCTCGGTCGCCACCAGGGTGGCGTCGATGGCACCGCGGACGCTGCTGCCCTGCCGGACGTCCGGGTGCGTCCGGGTCGCCCGGGTGACCGCGACCGCGTCGGCGACCAGCCGGTCGGTCGCCGGCACCCCGGTGCGCAGGGCGACGATGCCGCGCTCGGCCGCGTCGTCCTGGTAGTCCACGGCCAGCCGGCACAGCCGGTCGGAGATGCTGGTGGACAGCCGCGCCGTCCCGACGTTGTCGTACGGGTTCATGGAGGCGATCACCCGGAAGGTCGGCTCGGCCGCGATGGTGCCGACCCGGGGCACCGTCACCTGCCGCTCGGCCATCGCGGTGAGCAGCGTGTTGAGGGTGTCGTCGGGGGCCCGGTTGAACTCCTCGATGTAGAGGAACCCGCCCTCGCGCATGGCCTCCACCAGCGGCCCGGGCACGAAGTTGTCGGCGCTGTAGTCCTCCCGCAGCACCCGGGCCGGGTTGTGGTGGCCGATCAGCCGGGACGGGGTGAGGTCGGCGTTGCCCTCCACGAACAGCAGCGGGATGCCCCACTCGGCGCTGATCGCCCGCAGCAGCGTGGTCTTGCTGGTGCCGGGCGGGCCCTCCAGCACGATGTCGCGGCCGGCCCCGACGGCCGAGAGCACGAGCTCGAGCTCGCGCTCCCGGCCGACGAGGTGCCGGGCCACCCGGTCCCGTACCTGGACCAGGGCTCCCATCCCTCTTCCTCGCGGGTCGTCCAGCGGTGGGCCGGCTCCCGTGCCCGGCCCGCTGCTGAAGACCTCCACAGTGGACTCCGTCACTTGGCCGTGAATCCGGCGTCGACGGGGAAGGTGACCCCGGTGACGTACCGGGCCTCGTCGGAGACCAGGAACAGGATCGCGTTGCTGATGTCGACCGGCTCGACCATGTCCACCGGCAGCAGGTTGGTCAGCGCGCCGGCCATCTCGCTCTGGGCCAGGAAGCGCTCCATCACCTCGTTGACGATCATCGGCGTGTTGACCCCGGTCGGGTGCACCGTGTTGACCCGGATGTTGTGCTTGGCCAGGTTGGTCGCGAAGCCGCGCATGAGGCCGACCACGCCGTGCTTGGCCGCGGTGTAGCCGAGGCCGCCGCCGGACTCGCCGCCGATGCCCTTGAGGCCGGCGGTCGAGCTGGTCAGCACGATCGCGCCGCCGCGGCCCTGCTCGACCAGCGCCGGGACGGCGACCTCGACGGTGTTCCAGACCCCGGTGAGGTTGACGTCGACGACGTCCCGGAACGCGGCCGCCCGGTCCTCGTTCTCGGCGCCCATCGGCGCGATGCCGGCGTTGGCGAGCACGATGTCGATGCCGCCGAGCTCGGCCACGCCCGCGTCGAACGCGGCCTGCAGCGCGGCCTTGTCCCGGACGTCGGCCTGCCGGGCCACGATCCGCCGGTCCAGCGCCTCGACCTCCTTGACCGTCTCGGCCAGGTCCTCCGGCGTCGCCATCGGGTATTCGACCGTGGCGATCTGGTCGCAGAGGTCGACGGCGATGATGTCCGCGCCCTCCTGGGCCAGCCGGACGGCGTGGCTGCGGCCCTGGCCGCGGGCCGCGCCGGTGATGAAGGCGACCTTGCCCTCCACTCGTCCCATGTCGTTGCCTCCCTAGCGGATGGTGTTGCCGGCGTCGACGGTCAGCTCCAGGCCGGTGACGTAGCGGGACTCGTCCGAGGCCAGCCACAGCACGGCGTTGCTGATGTCGCGCGGCTCGACGATCTCGACCGGGAAGGTGTTCATGAAGATCGGCCCGAGCTCCGGTTCCTTGCCGATGATCGCGTCCAGGCCGCCCAGCCCGGCCACCATCGGCGTGTCCACGCCGGTCGGGTGCACGGTGTTGACCCGGATCCGGTGCTTGGCCAGCTCGTTGGCCAGCGACCGGGAGATCCCGACGACGCCGTGCTTGGCCGCCACGTACGGGGCCAGGAACGGCAGGCCCTTGATGCCCGCGGTCGAGCTGGTGGCGATCATCGTGCCGCCGCCGCCGGCGATCAGGTGCGGCACCGCGGCCACGAAGGTGTTCCAGACCCCGGTCAGGTTGGTGTCCAGCGTGTCCTGCCAGACCTGCGGGGTGACCTCGTCCCAGGTCTGCACGGTGCAGATGCCGGCGTTGGCGCAGACGATGTCCAGCCGGCCCAGCTGGGCGACCCCGTCGTCCACGGCCGACCTCAGCGCGGTCAGGTCCCGGACGTCGGCCTTGGTGGCGACGATCCGCCGGTCCAGGGCCTCGACGTTCTTGACCGTCTCGGCCAGTTCGGCCTCGGTGCCCATCGGGTAGCCGACGGTGTCGTAGTCACCCGGCACGTCGACCGCGATGATGTCGGCGCCCTCCTCGGCCAGCCGGATCGCGTGGCTGCGACCCTGCCCCCGAGCGGCTCCGGTGACAACAGCGACCTTGCCCTCGACACGCCCCATGGCGCGCCTCCCTTCCGGGTACCCCAGGTCCAGGGGAGTCCCCATCTCGCTGACCGGCGTCCGGCCGGTCGCGGCCCCGTAGTCCTGCCCCGCGGAGTCCACTGTGGACTCGCGGGCTGTGCCGTGGCTGTGCTCAGCCGGCGCCGGCGGGCACCAGGCCGGCCACGGGATTCTCGTCGCAGGCGCGGTCGGGAGGACGGCGGCGCCCGATGGTGACGGGCACCGGGCCACCCCGGACGCCGCCGGCGTGGGAGTGGTCCCCGGTCGGCCGGGGCGCGGCCAGGGGATCCACAGTGGACAGTGCCGACTCGCCGTGGCCGATCACGCACTCGGGATCGGGCCCGTCCAGCGGCAGGCCGGTGAAGAACTTGGCCGCCATGCAGCCGCCGCGGCAGGCGTCGTACGCGCCGCAGGATCCGCAGGCGCCGGCCGACTGCGGCTCCCGCAGCGACCGGAACAGCTCCGACTCCCGCCACACCCCGGCGAAGCCGCCGGGGGAGCGGACGTTGCCGGCCAGGAAGGTGTCGTGGATCGCGAACGGGCAGGCGTACACGTCGCCGACCGGGTCGATGAGGCAGACCACCCGCCCGGCCCCGCACAGGTTGAGGCCCGGCAGGGCCGACCCGTACGCGGCCAGGTGGAAGAACGAGTCGCCGGTGAGCACGCCCTCGCCGTGCTCGACCAGCCAGTCGTAGAGCTGGCGCTGCTGGCCCGGCAGCGGGTGCAGCTCGTCCCAGGTGTCGGCGCCGCGGCCGGACGGGCGCAGCCGGGTCAGCCGGAGCTGGGCGCCGTACCGGTCGGCCAGGGTCTTGAAGTCGTCCAGCTGCGGGATGTTGTGCCGGGTGCAGACCACGGACATCTTGAACCCGCGCATGCCCGCGGCCGCCAGGTTGTCCATGGCCCGGACCGCGGTCGCGTACGAGCCGGTGCCGCGGACGGCGTCGTTGACCTCGGCCGTGGCGCCGTCCAGGGAGATCTGCACGTCCACGTAGTCGGACGCGGCCAGCCGCCGCGCCACCTCGGGGCCGATCTTCACGCCGTTGGTGGAGAACTTCACCCCGACCCGGTGGGCGGTGGCGTAGTCGACCAGCTCCCAGAAGTCCGGCCGGACCGTGGGCTCGCCGCCGCCGATGTTGACGTAGAAGACCTGCATCCGCTCCAGCTCGTCGATGACGGCCTTGGCTTCCACAGTGGACAGTTCACGCGGGTCCCGCCGGCCCGAGGAGGACAGACAGTGCGCGCAGGCGAGATTGCACGCGTACGTCAGCTCCCAGGTCAGGCAGATGGGTGCGTCCAGGCCCCGTTCGAACTGCTCGACCAAGCGCATCAGGACGCCTCCAGCATGTGGGTGTCGGCCAGCGTGGCCAGGGCGGCCGCGAACCGGGGCAGGTCCGGCTCGCCCACGCCGGCGGCGGTGCAGGCGGCCCGGGCGTTGGGCGCGTCGGACAGTCCCCGCACGACCTCCAGCAGCCGGGGATCCTTCAGGAACGACAGCCGGCGGGTGCCGAAGTGATACAGCAGCGCCCCGAACGGCTCCGGTCGTACGGCGACCTGGGGATGCAGCGTCCAGTGGCTCTCCAGGTCGAACCCCGTGGGCGCCACAGCTAGTAGACCCCGCACATCCCGTCGATGGACACGTCCTCGACGAGCAGGTCCTCCTCGACCAGGGGGGCGGCGGGGGCGGTCTCGGCCGGCTCCACGGTGGGGGCGGTCTCGTCGGTCATGGAATGCTCCTCGGTGACAGAGGGCGGTCGCTGACGTGACGGCCATGTTAATGGCACTCAGTGCCGAAAGGAAGAGGCAGTGGCGACCGGACGGCGTCCCAGCACGTCCCGGGCCCAGCTGGAACGGGTGGCGCTGGACCTGTTCACCAGCCGCGGGTTCGAGGAGACCACGGTCGACGACATCGCCGCCGCGGCCGGCATCGGCCGCCGGACCTTCTTCCGCTACTACGCGTCCAAGAACGACGCCGTCTGGGGCGACTTCGACACCCAGCTGGCCCAGCTGCGGGACTGGTTCGCCGGCTGCGCGCCGGACGTCCCCCTCATGGAGGCGGTACGCCAGGCGGTGATGGAGTTCAACCGGCTGCCCAAGGAGGAGGAGCCCTGGCACCGGCGCCGGATGGCGCTGATCCTCAACACGCCGGCCCTGCAGGCCCACTCCACCCCGATGTACGCGCGTTGGCGGGCGGTCATCGCCGAGTTCGCGGCCGCCCGGACCGGGGCGGCGCCGCAGGACCTGCTGCCGCAGCTCATCGCGTACGCGGCGCTGGGCGCGGCGGTGGCCTCCTACGACCAGTGGCTGCGCGACCCCGACGCCGAGCTGGAGCCGCTGCTGGACGTGGCCATGACCGAGCTGTCCCGCGGCTTCGGCGGCCACGAGAAGCGGTGACGGGACCGGTCAGGCGGGCAGCTTGTACTTCGCCCGGGCCGACTCCGGGACCAGCGGGAGGTAGTCCGGGTGCCGGCCGATCCAGGACCGGACGAACGGGCACATCGGCAGCACGGCCAGCCCGCGCTCCCGGGCCGAGTCCAGCGCGTGCCGCACCAGCACCGAGCCCAGCCCCTTGCCCTCGTACGCGTCGTCCACCTCGGTGTGGGTGAACAGGATCTCGCCGCCGCGCAGCTGGTAGGCGGCGAAGCCGGCCACCTCCCCGTCGGCCACGATCTCGAAGCGATGCCGCTCGGGCCGGTCCACGACGTCGGTCTTCACACCCCCAGCTTAGGTCGCCGGTCGTCGGCGGGACGGCGGCCGGCGCCCGCGGGTGGGAGCATCGGCGGGGACGACGAGGGGGAGCACCGTGCCGGAGCAGGACGAGGCGGGGGCGGACCAGGCCGGGCTGACCCGCCGGGTGGCCGGGCTGTTCGCGCCGTACAAGGCCCGGCTGGCGCTGATCGGCGTCGCCATCGTGGTGACGTCCGTGCTCGGGATCGCCAACCCGTTCCTGACCAAGGCCGTCTTCGACCGGGCCCTGTTCGTGCCGGGCGGGCCCGACATCCGGCTGCTGGTCCTGCTGGTCTGCCTGATGATCGTCATCCCGCTGGTGTCGGCGGTCATCGGCGTGGGCCAGACCTACCTGACCACCGTGCTCGGCAACCGGGTCATGCAGGACCTGCGCAACCGGCTGTTCGAGCACCTGCAGTCGATGCACCTGGGCTTCTTCGCCGGCACCCGCACCGGCGACATCCAGTCCCGGCTCGGGAACGACGTCGGCGGCGTGCAGTCGGTGGTGACCGAGACCGCGTCCTCGATCCTGTCCAACGCGGTCACCGTCATCGCCTCGCTGGTCGGCATGGTCCTGCTGTCCTGGCAGCTCACGCTGGTCGCGGTCGCGCTGCTGCCGGTGTTCATCGGGCTGCAGATCCAGGTCGGGCGGGTGCGGCGGCGGATCGCGACCCGGACCCAGACCTCGCTGTCGGAGATGAGCTCGATCACCCAGGAGTCGCTGTCGGTCTCCGGCGTGCTGCTGTCCAAGGTGTTCAACCGCCAGGCCTTCGAGACCAGCCGCTACGAGCGGGAGAACGCCAAGCAGGCCGCCCTGCAGGTCCGGCAGACCATGACCGGGCAGAGCTTCTTCGCCATCGTCGGCACCTTCTTCGGGATCACCCCGGCGCTGGTCTACCTGGTCGCCGGGCTGACCGGCGGCGGCGACCGCGGGCTGCTGTCGGCCGGCACGCTGGTCGCGTTCACCACCCTGCAGACCCGGCTGCTGTTCCCGGTGGTCAACCTGCTGCGGGTGGCGCTGGACGTGCAGACCTCGCTGGCGCTGTTCGCGCGGATCTTCGCCTACCTCGACCTCCGGCCGGCGATCGTGGACACGCCGGCCGCGCGGGAGCTGCCCACGCCGGTGCGGGGCGAGATCGCGCTCGACCACGTCTGGTTCCGGTACCCGGCCGACCCGCCGACGCCGGAGCCGGCCGACAACGGGCCCGGCTGGGCCATCCGCGACCTGTCGCTGCGGGTGGAGCCGGGGCAGCTGGCGGCGGTGGTCGGGCCCAGCGGCGCGGGCAAGACGACGCTGTCCTACCTGGTGCCGCGGCTCTACGACGTCGACCGGGGCCGGGTCGCGCTCGACGGCCACGACGTGCGTTCGCTGACGCTGACCTCGCTGGCGTCGGTGATCGGGATGGTGACGCAGGAGACGTACCTGTTCCACGCGACCATCCGCGACAACCTGCGGTACGCGGACGAGTCCGCCACCGACGCCGCGCTGGAGGCGGCGGCCCGGGCGGCGAACATCCACGAGCGGATCATGAGCTTCCCGGACGGGTACGACACGGTCGTCGGCGAGCGCGGGTTCCGGTTGTCCGGCGGGGAGCGGCAGCGGCTGGCGATCGCCCGGGTGATCCTCAAGGACCCGGCCGTGCTGATCCTGGACGAGGCCACGTCGGCGCTGGACACGACGAGCGAGCGCCTGGTGCAGGAGGCGCTGGAGACCGTCCTCGTCGGCCGGACCACGATCGCGATCGCGCACCGGCTGTCGACGATCCTGGCCGCGGACGTGATCTTCGCGGTCGCGGACGGGCGCCTGGTCGAGCGGGGCACCCACGACGAGCTGCTGGCCCGCGGCGGCTTGTACGCGTCGCTCTACCGGGAGCAGTTCGGCGGCGGCCAGGTGCAGGCGCGGTGCGCCGACGGGCTCGTCCTGGCCGACGGCAGCGTGATCCCGGCCGGGGACCCGGCGGCGGCCTGAGGGAGGGACCCGCCCTTCGACCCCGACCCGGGCGTACCGGGAGGGGACGAGGGCCGGGCTCCCGACTCAGACCAGCGCGGCGTCGAGCGTGATCGTCGTGCCCGACAGCGCCTTGCTCACCGGGCACGTCTTCTCGGCCGTCGCGGCCAGCTCGGCGAACTTGTCCGCGTCGACGCCTGGCACCTTGGCCCGGAGGGTGATCTCGATCCCGGTGATCGCGAACCCGCCGTCGGCCTGCCCGAGGGTGACCTCGGCCGACACGTCGATGGAGTCGGCGGTGAGCCCCTCGGCCCCGAGCACGCCGGACATGTTCATCGCCAGGCAGGCGGAGTGGGCCGCGGCGACGAGCTCCTCCGGGGAGGTCTGACCGTCCGGGTTGCCGGCCCGGGTCGGGAACGAGACGTCGAACTGTCCGGCGTTGGACGAGTCCAACGACACCTGGCCCTTGCCGTCCTGCAAACCGCCGGTCCAGTGCGTGGTGGCGTCCCTGCTGGCCATCTGTGCTCCTGTCGTCCCGGGCGCCGGTGGTGCGGCGCCGACCAGGGATGACTACCCCGGCATACGCCCCGGGATTCCCGGTCGGCGGTGACACCGATCGGGGTGCCCACCTCGTTTCCGGATACGGGGACGAGCCGAGGGGGGTCTGGCCGGTGCGGGCACACGACTGGACGGCACCGTGGCAGCCCGCCGCGGCGGGCAAGCCGGCCCTGGCCCGCGACTGGGCCCGGGCCGTCACGCCGTACGGTCCGGCCGGCACCGCGCAGGCCGAGGTCGAGCTGCACCTGCGCCGGCACCTGGAGACGCTGCACGACGCCCTGCTGGCGCAGCCGCCGGACGGGACCGCGGCGGAGCGGGTCGGCGCGGCGTTGGTCGGCCGGGGCCTGACCGATCCGGGGGCGGTGGCGGCGACGGTCGCCGTGCTCGGGGACCGGCTGCTGCCCGAGCTGGGCCTGGACGAGGCCACCTTCGCCGGCCCGCTGCACGGCCTGCTCGGTGCCCTGGCCGCCGGCTACGCCCGCGCCCTCGCCGCCCACTGACCCGCCGGCCCCAGCGACCGTTCACAGCGGACGGACAGGCCGAAGGCGGGGTGCGGTACGGATCGGCGGGGCACACTGAGGTCATGACGGCGTTGCGGCGGGTGCGGCGGTGAGCGGCCTGCTGGGCGACGTCGGCTACATCAGGCAGTTCAGCGGCAGCCCGTCGGTGATCGCCACGATGGTCATGCTCGGCCTGCTGGTGCTGGCGGTGGTGGTCCTGGCGCCCCGGCGCCGCACCCTGCTGCTGCTGACCGGCGCGTCCCTGGCGGTCGTGCTCGGGGTGACGATGGTTCCCTGGGGCGGCTGGCGGAACTTCGGCCTCACCACCAACGCGCTGGACAGCATCACCCGCAACGTCCGCCCGGAGCGGGCCGACCTGACCGCCTGGGCCCACGCCGGCGACGGCCCGCTCAACGTGATCCTGTTCGTGCCGCTCGGGTTCTTCCTGGCCCTGCTGCTGCGCCGGCCGATCACGGCCGCGCTGGCCTGCGTGGTCCTGTCGGTCGGGATCGAGTGCTACCAGTCGTCGCTGACCACCCGGGTCGGCGACTTCACCGACGTCGTGGCCAACGGGCTGGGCGCAGCCGCGGGCGCCGTCCTGGCCACGCTGGTCCTGCTGGTCTGGCGACCGGGCTCCAGACCGCCGGCACCGCCGGCCCGGCGGACCCCGGTCACCACCGGCGGGAGGTACTGACCCGAAATCGGGTGCGGAATCCCGGTCCGGTCGGCATCGTTCCAGACACCAGATGACTCCCACCCTCGCCGAGCTGCGTTCTCGGCTGCCCGAGCTGACGCTGCGCGACGAGGTCCGCCTGCGGCGCCGGCTCGACGGCGTGCGCGGGGACACGGTCCCGGACGGCCTGGCCGCGGAGATCGACAAGGCCGCGGCCCGGGTCGAGCGCCGCCGGGCCGCCGTGCCCGCGGTCAGCTACCCCGAGGAGCTGCCGATCTCGGCCCGGCGCGAGGACATCCTGGCCGCGATCCGCGACCACCAGGTCGTCGTCGTCGCGGGCGAGACCGGCTCGGGCAAGACCACCCAGCTGCCGAAGATGTGCCTGGAGCTGGGCCGCGGCGTCCGCGGCGTCATCGGCCACACCCAGCCCCGCCGGATCGCCGCCCGTACGGTCGCCGAGCGCATCGCCGAGGAGCTGCAGGTCGAGCTGGGCTCAGCCGTCGGCTATCAGGTCCGGTTCACCGACCGGGCCGGCGAGGACACCGCGGTCAAGGTGATGACCGACGGCATCCTGCTGGCCGAGATCCAGCACGACCGGATGCTGCGCCGCTACGACACGCTGATCCTGGACGAGGCCCACGAGCGCAGCCTCAACATCGACTTCCTGCTCGGCTACCTCAAGCAGCTGCTGCCCCGCCGCCCCGACCTCAAGCTGATCATCACCTCGGCCACGATCGACCCGGAGCGGTTCTCCCAGCACTTCGATGACGCCCCGATCGTCGAGGTGTCCGGCCGGACGTTCCCGGTCGAGGTCCGCTACCGGCCGCCGGAGGAGGACGTCGACCAGGTCGAGGCGATCACCAACGCGGTCGATGAGCTGGGCCTGGAGATGCCCGGCGACGTCCTGGTCTTCCTCTCCGGCGAGCGGGAGATCCGGGACACCGCCGACGCGCTGCGCAAGGCGCTGCCGGACACGACCGAGGTGCTGCCGCTGTTCGCCCGGCGGTCGGCGGCCGACCAGCACAAGGTCTTCGCGCCGCACTCCGGCCGCCGGATCGTGCTGGCCACCAACGTGGCCGAGACCAGCCTGACCGTCCCCGGCATCCGCTACGTGGTCGACCCGGGCACGGCCCGGATCTCCCGCTACAGCCTCCGTACGAAGGTGCAGCGGCTGCCGATCGAGCGCGTCTCCCGGGCCAGCGCCGACCAGCGCAAGGGCCGCTGCGGGCGTACCGCCGACGGCATCTGCATCCGGCTCTACTCCGAGGAGGACTTCGAGTCCCGGCCCCGGTTCACCGAGCCGGAGGTGCAGCGGACCAACCTGGCCTCGGTCATCCTGCAGATGACCGCGCTCGGGCTGGGCGACGTGGCCGCGTTCCCGTTCGTGGACCCGCCGGACCGCCGGGCCGTCGCCGACGGCACCGCGCTGCTGCACGAGCTGGGCGCGCTGGAGGACGGGAAGCTCACCCCGATCGGCCGGAAGCTGGCCCAGCTGCCCATCGACCCCCGGCTGAGCCGGATGGTGCTGGAGGCGGAGAAGAACGGCTGCCTGCACGAGGTGCTGGTGATCACCGCGGCGCTGTCCATCCAGGACCCGCGGGAGCGGCCGGTGGAGAAGCAGGAGGCGGCCGACCAGTCGCACCGCCGCTTCGCCGACCCGACGTCGGACTTCATGTCGCTGCTCAACCTGTGGAACTACATCTCCGACCGGCAGGAGGCGCTGTCCTCCAGCGCCTTCCGGCGGCTGTGCACGGCCGAGTTCCTGCACTACCTGCGGGTCCGCGAGTGGCAGGACCTGTACGGGCAGCTGCGCAGCATCCTGCGCCAGCTCGGCACGGCCGTGCCCCGGCACCCGGCCGAGATCGACCCCAAGGCCGTCACCCGCTCGCTGCTGGCCGGGCTGCTGTCCCACCTCGGCATGCGGGAGGACACCGGCCCGCGCGGCCGGGAGTACGCCGGGGCCCGGGGCGCCCGGTTCGCGCTCTGGCCCGGCAGCGGGCTGGCCAAGCAGCCGCCGCGCTGGGTGGTGGCGGCCGAGCTGGTGGAGACCTCCCGGCTCTGGGCCCGTACGGTCGCGAAGGTCGAGCCGGAGTGGGCCGAGGAGTTGGCCGGTCACCTGGCCGTGCACTTCTACAGCGAGCCGCACTGGTCCAAGCGCCGCGCCGGCGTGGTCGCGACCGAGCGGGTGACGCTGTTCGGGCTGCCGATCGTGGTCGGCCGCACGGTCGACTACGCGAAGATCGACCCGGAGCTGTCCCGGGAGCTGTTCCTGCGGCACGCGCTGGTCGAGGGGGACTGGCAGTCCCAGCACACGTTCCTGGCCACCAACCG
>DATDKW010000182.1:0-2602 GCA_036519715.1 Mycobacteriales bacterium | reverse complement strand
GACAACAGCGGACCGCGGGGGCTTGTGCATCGGGAGGTGCTTTCACCGTGGTTACCCGCACGCGGTACCGGTCTCCGGGGAGCGTGATCACCGCCATCTTCGGGCTCATCGCGGGCATCATCGTGGTCGGGATCATCCTGGTGCTGGTCGACGCGAACCAGCGCAACACCATCGTCGACTTCGTGCTCGACATCGGCCGCTTCTTCGTTCGGCCGTTCCGCGACCTCTTCCCCCAGGACGACCCGAAGGAGAACATGGTCATGAACTGGGGCATCGCGGCGCTCGCGTACGTGATCGTGGGGGCGATCATCGCGCGCTTCACCCGACGCTGGTAGCCCGCTTGCCGGCAGCGCCCATCGGGAGCAAGGATCGCTCCCGGTGGGCGCTGCCGCGTCCGGGAGGGAGCGGGATGGCCGCGCCGGTCGCTGCCGGTCAGATCCGCTTCACCGAGCCGGCGGGACGCTGGGTGGTGCTGGCGACGGTGCTGGGCTCCGGGCTGGCGATGCTGGACGCGACGGTGGTCAACGTCGCCCTGCCGCGGATCGGCGAGGACTTCGGCGCGGACCTCGGCGACCTGCAGTGGACGCTCAACGGCTACACGTTGACGCTGGCCGCCTTCATCCTGCTCGGCGGCTCGCTGGCGGACCGGCTCGGCCGGCGGCGGGTCTTCATCCTGGGCACGGTCTGGTTCGCGGCCGCGTCGGCGCTGTGCGGCCTGGCGCCGAACATCGAGGTCCTGATCGGCGCACGCGCACTGCAGGGTGTCGGCGGGGCGCTGCTCACGCCGGGCAGCCTCGCCATCATCATGGCGTCCTTCACGCCGGAGGACCGCGGTCGGGCGATCGGTGCCTGGTCCGGGCTGGGTGGGATCGCCGGCGCGGCCGGGCCGTTCGCCGGCGGCTGGCTGATCGAGGTGGCGTCCTGGCGGTGGGTCTTCCTGGTCAACCTGCCGCTCGCCGTCGTGGTCGTCCTGGTCGCGGCGCGGCACGTGCCGGAGTCGATCGACCCGACCGCCACCGGCCGGCTCGACGTCACCGGCGCTGCGCTCGGCGCGGTCGGGCTCGCCGGGATCACGTACGCGTCGATCGCCGGCGGGGAGCGCGGGCTCGACCCGGCCGTGCTCGGCGCCGGTCTGGCCGGCCTGCTCGCGCTGGTCGTCTTCGTCCTGCTCGAGCGCCGCAGCGACCACCCGCTGGTGCCGCCGGGGCTCTTCGCGTCCCGGCAGTTCACGGTGACCAACATCGTCACCTTCGCCATCTACGCGGCCTTCGGCGCGGTCTTCTTCCTGCTCGTGCTGCAGCTGCAGGTGGTGGCCGGGTTCAGCCCGCTGGCCGCCGGCACCTCGTTGCTGCCGGTCACCGTGCTGATGCTGGTCCTGTCGGCCCCGTCCGGCGACCTGGCCACCCGGATCGGCCCGCGGCTGCCGATGACCGCCGGACCGCTGGTGGCCGCCGCCGGCCTGCTGCTGACGCTGCGGATCGGCCCGGGCGCCTCGTACGTCGGCGACGTGCTGCCCGGGGTGCTGGTCTTCGGCCTCGGGCTGTCGCTGCTCGTCGCTCCGCTGACCGCGACGGTGCTGGCCGCCGCGCCGCGCGAGCATGCGGGCGCCGCGTCGGGAGTGAACAACGCGGTGGCCCGCACCGCCAGCCTGCTCGCCGTCGCGTTGCTCCCGCCGCTGGCCGGCCTGACCGGCGAGGTCTACCGGGACCCGGACGTGTTCGCCGCCGGCTACCGGACCGCCATCCTGCTGGCGGCCGGCCTGCTGGTCCTCGGCGGGCTGCTGTCCGCTGCCCTGGTCAGCAACGATGTCGGCCGGATCGGCGCCGACGACGGCACCGGCGCGCTGCCCCCGGACGTGGACCACTGCTACTCCTGCCCGGTCGACGGGCCTCGCCTGGAGACCGTCCGATACGCCCGCGGAGGAAGGCCCTGAATGGACGACCGATCGATCCTGTCCCACATCCACGAGCTGGTCGCCGAGGAGAAGGCGCTGCGCACCCGGCACATCGGGGACGGCCTGGACGACGCCGAGCAGGACCGGATGCACCAGCTGGAGGTCGAGCTGAACCAGGCCTGGGACCTGCTGCGGCAGCGCCGGGCCAAGGCCGAGTACGGCGACGACCCGGACAACGCCGAGGAGCGCCCGCCCGGCGAGGTCGAGACCTACCTGCAGTAGAGGTTCTCGGACGCCGACCACGGGCACTCGGACGGCGACCGCGCCGGCCAACCGGACCGGCCACGCCGGCCACCGCTCCGGGGCCCCGGGGGCCGCCGGCACGATCACCGACCGAGCCGACCACCGTGAGCACGCCGGCCGGGGACCTCCGAGCCCGCGAGGAGGAACCCGGCCCTCGGACGGCGACCGCGCCGACCAACCGGACCAGCCACGCCGGCCGCCGCCCCGGGGGCCCCGGGGGCCGCCCCCGGATGACTCAGCTGCTGACGTCCTTGGTGGTCATCCGGGACCAGGCGAGCGCGCCGAAGACCAGCACGTAGGCGCCGGTCGCGAGCAGCCCGCGGGCGACGCCCTGGGCGGCGATCGGGTCGCGCAGCAGGTCCCCGTACGACAGCCAGTAGTGGCTGAACAGCCACGGGTGCAGCC
>DATDKW010000181.1:0-5093 GCA_036519715.1 Mycobacteriales bacterium | reverse complement strand
GGCGTTGTCACCGTCGTAGTCGTTGCCGTCCGGACCCGGACGCGCGTCCCGGCCGGGGAACCCACCGGGGACAGGACCACCGTGACGCGGCCCGGGCGGGCCGTAACCCGAGCGACCCTCAGCCGGGCCGTAACCCCCGCGGCCTTCAGCCGGGCCATAGCCCGAGCGGCCCTCAGCCGGGCCATAGCCCGAGCGGCCGGCGTCGGGTGCGCCGGGGCGGCCGGCGGCGGGCCGGTACGGGGGCCGTCCGGGAGCGGCGGGCCCGGCCGGGCCCGGTCCGTACCGGCCGGGGTCGCCGAGACGGCCCCGCTCGGCCGGTCCGGCCAGGTAACCGGCCCCCGGCGGCGCATTGCGGTCGTCGTACCACTCACCGGGGGCGGCGCCACCGTGGCGGCCGCGGGCCGGGGACGGCTGGTCGTGCCGGGGCTGTCGCGGTCCCGGCACGTCCCGGCCGCCGCGCCGCCCGTGGCGCGGGTCGTCGTCGGGACGGACGTCGTCGTGCGTCACCTGTGCAGCTCTCCGATGCTCGGCGGTCGGTCAGGGTCGCGGGCCCCGCAGTGGAGACGTGCGGGCGGGTGTCTCCGTTCAGCCGGATTCCGCGGGAGGTCAGGGTCGGCGGATCACTCCCCGCCGGCCTCGCGCCGCTCCGGACCGCCCTGACCAGGCAGTCCGTCCCGGCCGAGGACGAAGGACAGGGCGAGATGATTCCACCCGCAGGACCGGCAGACCTCCACCACGTAGACCTTGAACTCGCGGTGGTCCATGCCCATCTTGTGCAGCTCGGCGACCGACTTGGCCTGCCCGCTGCTGGCTCGCAGCTCGTCGCCGTACACGTAGTGCACGTTGGTCAGCCGCTCCTTGCGGCAGACCGGGCAGCTCTCCTCGGTCGGCTCGCCGTGGAAGCGGGCGGCCCGCATCAGGTACGGATGGGCGTCGCACACCTCGTGGGTGGTGGCCCGGCCGGCATGCAGGTCAGCGAGGACCGAGCGCCGCTGCAGCGCGTAGTCCACCACCTGTCGCCGGGTTCGCACCGGGCCAGCGTACGCGGTGAGCGCGGGCGCGCAGCCGCCGCGAGAGTGATCCACAGGCGCCGCCGTTGCGGTGCGGGCCGACGCGGCCTATCGTCGCGATGTATCACCGCGATACATCGCGGTGAAAGGATGGCAGCGGACGGGGGGCGACAGGAGGGTGCTGGAGTTCGCGGTGCTGGGACTGCTCAGCGAGGCCCCGATGCACGGGTACGAGTTGCGGACCAGGCTGAAAGCGGTCCTCGGCGCGTTCCGGGCGTTCTCCTACGGCTCGCTCTACCCGACCCTGCGCCGGATGCGCGAGCGGGGCTGGATCACCGAGGGCGAGCCCGATCCGACCAAGACCGCACCGGCGCTGACCGGGCGCCGGGGCAAGGTGGTCTACCGGCTCACCGCGGAGGGCAAGGAGCGGCTGGCGGAGCTGCTGGCCGAGGCCGGCCCGGCGGCGTACGACGACGAGGGCTTCGGGGTGCACTTCGCCTTCTTCGCCCAGACCGACGCCGAGGTGCGGCTGCGGATCCTGGAGGGACGCCGGCGCCGCGTGGAGGAACGCCGGGACGGCCTGCGGGCCGGGCTGGCCCGGACCCGGGAGAAGCTCGACCGCTACACCCTCCAGCTTCAGGAACACGGCCTCGACTCGGTCGAGCGCGAGGTCCGCTGGCTCAACGAGCTGATCGACACCGAGCGCAGCGAGCAGAGCAGTGCAGCGCGGCAGGAACCTCCGGCCGCGCCGGCGCAGAGACGACCCGCGCAGCGACCTCCGACGCAGCAGAACCCTCCCCCGCACCAGAACGCTTCCCCGCAGAAGAATCAGAAGGAGACTCCATGACGTCGGTCCGCGTGGCCATCGTGGGCGTGGGCAACTGCGCCGCATCCCTCGTGCAGGGCGTGCAGTACTACCGGGACGCCGACCCGGACCAGCAGGTCCCGGGTCTCATGCACGTGAAGTTCGGCGACTACCACGTCCGCGACATCGAGTTCGTCGCCGCGTTCGACGTGGACGCCAAGAAGGTCGGCCGTGACCTGTCCGAGGCGATCTTCGCCAGCGAGAACAACACCATCAAGATCGCCGACGTGCCGCCGCAGGACGTGACCGTGCAGCGCGGCCACACCCTTGACGGGCTCGGCAAGTACTACCGGCAGATCGTCGAGGAGTCCGACGAGGAGCCGGTCGACGTGGCCGCCACGCTGCGCGAGGTCCGGGCCGACGTGCTGGTCTGCTACCTGCCGGTCGGGTCCGAGGACGCGGCCCGGTTCTACGCCCAGGCCGCGATCGACGCCCACGTCGGCTTCGTCAACGCGCTGCCGGTCTTCATCGCCGGCACCCCGGAGTGGGCGCAGAAGTTCACCGACGCCGGTGTCCCGATCGTCGGCGACGACATCAAGTCGCAGGTCGGCGCGACCATCACCCACCGGGTGCTGGCCAAGCTGTTCGAGGACCGCGGCGTCGTGCTGGACCGGACCATGCAGCTCAACGTCGGCGGCAACATGGACTTCATGAACATGCTGGAGCGCGAGCGGCTGGAGTCGAAGAAGATCTCCAAGACCCAGGCCGTCACCTCCAACGTCGACCACGACATGGGCAAGAACAACGTCCACATCGGACCGTCGGACTACGTGGCCTGGCTGGACGACCGCAAGTGGGCGTACGTGCGGCTGGAGGGGCGCGCGTTCGGCGACGTCCCGCTCAACCTGGAGTACAAGCTCGAGGTGTGGGACTCGCCCAACTCGGCCGGCGTCATCATCGACGCGGTCCGGGCGGCGAAGATCGCGCTGGACCGGGGCATCGGCGGGCCGATCCTGTCCGCGGCGTCCTACTTCATGAAGTCGCCGCCGGAGCAGCGTCCCGACGACGTCGCGCGGGCCTCGGTCGAGGCCTTCATCCGCGGCGAGATCGAGCGCTAGTCACTCTGCGGCCCGCGGGGCCGGTTCCCGCCCGGGGACCGGCCCCGCGGCCTGTCCGGACCGGCGCAGGGCGGCCCGGACCGCGTCGACCAGCTCGGCGTCGTCCGCTCCGGCCTCCCGCCCGGCCCGGACGTACGCGTCGGCATGGCCGGCCAGGTCGGACGGCGTGACCGGCGGGTCGGCGACGACCCGGGTCCCGCCGCCGCGGCCGGTGCGGACCAGCCCGGCCGCCTCCAGCAGCCCGTAGGCCCGGGCCACCGTGCCCGGCGCGATCCCGAGGTCCGCGGCCAGCTGCCGGATCGGCGGCAGCCGGTCGTCCCGGGCCAGCACGCCCGCCGCGACCAGGTCGGCCAGCTGCGCCCGCACCTGCTCGTACGGCGGGACCGGGCTGGTCGTGTCGACCACCACGGCCGGGGTGCCGGTCACGCCCGCCCCCGCGGCACCAGCAGGCTCCACAGCGCCCAGCAGCCGACCGCCGTGGCCAGCGCGGTGACGAGCAGCAGCACCACCGCGGCCAGCTCCCCGAGCGGACCCGAGCAGCGCTGGGACAGCGACGACGCCGCCAGCAGCGACAGACCGGCCAGCGGCACCGCGACCAGCACGGCGCAGGCCGCCACCACCGCCGCGGCCGCCTCGGTCCGGGCCCGGTCGTCGTCGGCCACGTCGACCCCGGCCGGCCGGGGCCGGCGGACCAGCAGGTGCAGCGCGCCGACCGCGGCGCCGAGACCGATCAGCACCAGCGTCAGGGCCGGGATCGTGTAGGCCGAGGGTGCCTGGAGCCAGCTCAGCCCGAACCCGTCGTCGCAGGTGTAGAGGACCGTGCGGCCCTCGGCGTCGGTCCCGGGCCGGTCCATCAGCACACCCAGCACGGTCAGGCCGACGTAGCCGGCGGCCAGCCCGCGGACCAGGCGGGTCCAGGGTGGCAGGTAGGTCCCGAGCCGCCGGGTCTCCAGCAGCGCCCGCCGCTCCGGGCCCCGCTCCGGAGCCGGGCGGAGGAGCGCGCCGACCAGTACGCCGCCGAGCAGCGGGATGCCCAGCGCCGGGCCGAGGAACAGCAGCACGAACACCGAGTCGCCGGAGCTGACCAGCCAGGACGACGCGGCCAGGCCGGCGACCAGGCCGAACCAGCGCCCGAGGGTCGCGACCCCCAGCCCCCGGGCTTGTACCGCCGACATGACACAAGACCACCAGGCGCCTCGACTTGTGTCAAGACCCCGGTACAACGGCGGCCGGGGCGGCGGTGGCCGGACGGCGGACCAGGTCGAGGGTGACCACGGTGTCGTCGGACAGCCGGCTGGTGCGCTCGGCGTCGGCCGCGTCCGGCCCGCCGGCCCGCGCCACCGCCTGGGCCACGAGCCGGCCCATGTCCTGCCAGTCCGTCCCCGTCCAGCGCGCGTCCCCGCCCCGGTCGTACGGCAGCCGCAGCAGCAGCCGCCCGGACAGGGCCTGCCCGTCGACGACCGGGGTCAGCGCGTACAGGACGTCGACATCCCCGTCCACTCCGGCCAGCCGGGAGCCGAGCTCGCGGAGCAGGTCCTGCATCACGCCGGGCCGGTCCGGGGTCCGGATCTGCACCCGCAGCAGCGGCCGGGGCACCTCCTCGAGGACGTCCCCGGGCCGCACCCCGTCCAGCATCCGGACCACGGTCCGGTACGGCCGGGTCGCCCGCTCCACCGCGGCCGCGGCGTCCGGGTCGGTGGTCCCGGCCGCGGCCCGGCAGAGCAGGAAGACCACCATCGTGCCGTTGAAGACGCCGGAGATCGCGCCGGCCAGGGCGCGGACGCCGGCGTGCTCGTGCAGCGCGGCCAGCAGGTCGGCCAGCAGCCCGGACCGGGGCTGGGCGCACACCGCGACCAGCCGCCAGGCCTGCCCCGGACCGGCCGGCACCCGGATGTCCTGGTCGGTGACGAGCCGGCCGGTGCTCGTCTTGCCGGTGGTCGGCACCCGCGCGCCGGGCAGCTCGTCGAAGGAGTCCTCGGGCGCGGTCTGGGTCGCATCCAGCGACTCCATCTGCGGCACCTCGCGCAGGTGCACCAGCACGCCGTCGGCCCGCAGTCCGTCCAGCGCGGCCAGGAACCGGACCAGCTTGCGCAGTGAGTCCCCGCGCCGGTACGGCACCCCGACCCGCAGCCGCAGCCAGCGCCGCTCCCGGTCGTCCTG
>DATDKW010000180.1:0-9149 GCA_036519715.1 Mycobacteriales bacterium | reverse complement strand
CCGCCCGCGCCGGTGGACGGGCCCGCCGGTCCCCGCGCGTCGATCAGCGGTCCGGGGATCCGCTCGCGCGCCGGAGGAGCAGCGCCTTCTCCTGCTCGTTGGTCGCCAGCCCAGCCGCCCGCGCGTACTCGGCCCGCGCCTCCGACTCCCGCCCCAGCGAGGACAGCAGCTCACCCCGGACGCTCGGCAGCAGGTGGTAGTCCCGCATGGCCCGCAGGTCGAGCAGCCCGTCGGCGATCCTCAGCCCGGCCTCGGGCCCGTACGCCTGGGCCACCGCGACGGCCCGGTTCAGCTCCACCACCGGTGACCCGGTGCTGATCGCGAGCTGCTCGTAGAGGCCGGCGATGCGGACCCAGTCGGTCCCGGCCACGGACGGCGCCACCGCGTGGCAGGCCGCGATCGCCGCCTGCAGCGCGTACGGCCCGTCGCCGGCCCGGGTCAGCGACGCCAGCCCGGCCGCGATCAGGTCCTGGTCCCAGCGCGACCGGTCCTGCTCCCGCAGCAGCACCGGCTCGCCGCCCGGCCCGACCCGGGCCGGCCCCCGGGACGCCTGCAGCTGCATCAGGGCCAGCAGCCCGTGCACTTCCGGCTCCCGCGGTGCCAGCGACGCCAGCAGCGACCCCAGCCGCAGCGCCTCGTCGCACAGGGCGGGGCGCAGCCAGTCGTCGCCGGCCGTCGCCGCGTACCCCTCGTTGAAGACGAGGTAGACGACCTCGAGCACCGAGGCCAGCCGCTCCGGGCGCTCCGGCCCGGACGGCACCTCGAACGGCACCGCCGCCGACGCCAGCGTCCGCTTGGCGCGGCTGATCCGCTGGGCCACGGTCGGCTCGGTGGACAGGAACGCCCGGGCGATCTCCCGGGTCGACAGCCCGCCGACCAGCCGCAGCGTCAGCGCGACCCGCGTCTCCCGGGTCAGCAGCGGGTGGCAGGCGACGAACATCAGCCGCAAGACGTCGTCCTCGATGTGGTCGATCGCCGCGTCGAGGTCCGGCACGACCGCCTCCGCCGCGAGGTAGGGCGCGACCGACCGGAACCGCGCCGCCCGCCGGAAGTGGTCGATGGCGCGCCGCTTGGACACCGCCATCAACCACGCGCCGGGGTTGTCGGGGACGCCCTGCTGCGGCCACTGCTCCAGCGCGGACACCAGCGCGTCCTGGGCCAGATCCTCGGCCAGGCCGAGGTCCCGGGTCATCCGGGTCAGCCCGGCGACGAGCCGGGCCGCCTCGTTCCGCCAGATCTCACCGACCACCTCGGGTGCCGTCACCCGCCCGATGATCCCACCGGGCCGGTGACGGACGGCCCGCGCGGTCAGCCCATGACCTGGCGGACCTCGATCTCACCCTCCCAGGTCGACCAGTGGTCGACGTGCACCTGCAGGATCTTCCGGGCCGCCTCGACCCCCTCGGCGTACGTGTCGACCTCGAAGAAGGCGTATCCGCCGACGAGCTCCCGCGACTCGGTGAACGGCCCGTCCAGGACGGTGACCTTCCCGTCGGTGACGCTGATCCGGGTCGCGGCGTCGGCGGTCGGCACCAGGCCGTTGGTGTCCAGGTTGCGGACCGAGGCGTCGATGTCCTTGATGGTGACGTCCATCGCCTCGAACAGCGCCGCCGGCGGCTCGCCGACGTTCTCGCTCATCTTCAGCAGGGCCAGGATCTTCACGGTGTCCTCCGTCGATCGTCGGTGTCGGTACGCCAACGCGTCGTCCGGGCGGATCGGTTCTCGACATCCCGCGGGAGAAAAAGAGCCGGGACCGCCGACGGCGGTCCCGGCCCGTACGGCCCGGTGCTAGAAGCTGTCCTCCGACAGGTCCATCAGCGCGTTGTCGGTCGTCTCGACGACCTTGCGGCGCGCGGTCAGCTCCGGCAGCACGGTGGTGGCGAAGAACCGGGCCGAGCCGACCTTGCCCTCGTAGAAGGCCCGGTCCCGCGCCGACGCCGTCCCGCTGTCCAGCGCCGCCAGCGCCACCGCCGCCGAGCGGATCAGCAGCCAGCCGATGACCAGGTCGCCGAGGGACAGCAGCAGCCGGGTGGTGTTCTGGCCGACCTTGTAGACCTGCTCGACGTCCTCCTGGGCCGAGGTCAGGAAGCCGATCATCGCCCCGACCATGCCCTGCACGTCGGCGAGCGCGGTCGCCAGCGCCGCCCGCTCCTCCTTCAGCCGACCGTTGCCGTCCTCGCCGGCCGCGAACGCGCCGATCTCGGTGGCCAGCGCGGTCAGCGCGCCGCCCCGGTCCCGGACGATCTTGCGGAAGAACAGGTCGAGCCCCTGGATCGACGTGGTCCCCTCGTACAGGGTGTCGATCTTGGAGTCGCGCAGGTACTGCTCGATCGGGTAGTCCTGCAGGTAGCCGGAGCCGCCCAGGACCTGCAGCGACTGCGACAGCAGCTCGTACGACCGCTCCGACCCGACGCCCTTGACCAGCGGCAGCAGCAGATCGTTGAGCCGGACCGCGGCCTTGTCGGACGGGTCCACGATCACCGCGTCCTGCTGCGTCGCCGTGTAGAGCATCAGCGCCCGCATGCCCTCCGTGTACGCCTTCTGCAGCATGAGCATCCGGCGCACGTCCGGGTGGTGGATGATCGTGACCCGCGGCGCCGCCTTGTCGGCCATCTGGGTCAGGTCGGCCGACTGCACCCGGGACTTGGCGTAGTCCAACGCGTTGAGGTAGCCGGTGGACAGCGTCGCGATCGCCTTGGTACCGACCATCATCCGGGCCGACTCGATGACGTTGAACATCTGCCGGATGCCGTCGTGCACGTCGCCGACCAGCCAGCCCACGGCCGGCTCGCGCTCGCCGAAGGTCAGCTCGCAGGTGGTGGAGACCTTCAGGCCCATCTTCTTCTCGACGTTGGTGACGTAGACGCCGTTGCGCTCGCCCAGCTCACCGGTCTCCAGGTCCACGTGGAACTTCGGCACCACGAACATCGACAGGCCCTTGGTGCCCGGTCCGGCCCCCTCGGGCCGCGCCAGCACGTAGTGCACGATGTTCTCGGTCATGTCCTGGTCAGCCGAGGTGATGAACCGCTTCACGCCCTCGATGTGCCATGACCCGTCGGGCTGCGCGATGGCCTTCGTGCGCCCGGCGCCGACGTCGGAGCCCGCGTCGGGCTCGGTCAGCACCATGGTGGAGCCCCAGCGCTTCTCCACCATCCAGCGGGCCCACTTCTTCTGGTCCTCGGTGCCGAGGCGCCAGAGCAGGGTGGAGAAGGACATGCCGGACGAGTACATGTGCACGGCCGGATTGGCGCCGAGGATCATCTCCTCCGCGGCCCAGCGCAGCGAGGCCGGCACGACGGTGCCGCCGAGCTCGGCCGGCACCTGCATCCGCCACCACTCGGCGTCCATGTAGGCCTGGAACGACTTCTTGAACGCCTCGGGCAGGGTGGCGGAGTGGGTGGCCGGGTCGAAGACGG
This sequence comes from Mycobacteriales bacterium, assembly GCA_036519715.1. Classification (GTDB taxonomy): domain Bacteria; phylum Actinomycetota; class Actinomycetes; order Mycobacteriales; family CADCTP01; genus CADCTP01. The sequence continues at coordinate 5,733 of DATDKW010000180.1, read as the reverse complement.
GCGGGTTGCGGTCGGAGTCGATCAGCGACGCCGCGACCGGGCCGACGGCCAGCCGCTCGACCTCGGACAGGATCCCGCGCGCGGTCTCCTCGTCGACCTCGTCGAACGGCCCCTGCCCGAGCCGGTCCTGCACCCGCAGGAGCTCGAACAGCGTGAACTCGGTGTCCCGCAGGTTGCTCTTGTAGTGACCCATCGGCGGAATGCTCCGTTCGACCGTACGGCTACTCGTCGGTAACCCTGACGGTATTACCCGTGGGTAACCTGTGCAAGCCGTCCGGCCTGATAGGGCACGGTCGAAGGTGCTACGGCTGCATCCGGCGCTTGATCTCGGCCAGCGCGGCCAGGGTCAGCTCCTCCGACCGGGCGTGGGTCACGCCGGCCTCGCTCAGCACCGCGCCCAGCACGTCCTCGTCGTTGAGCAGGCCGAGCAGGATGTGCTCGGTGCCGACGTAGTTGTGGCCGAGCCGGAGCGCCTCCCGCAGGGTCAGCGCGAGCAGCCGGCGGGAGTCGGCCGAGAACGGGATGTGGCCCTCGGGACTGCCCTCGCCCTGACCGAGCGCGGTCAGGGTCTTGTCCCGCAGCTCGGCCACCGGCACCTGGGCCGCTACGGTCCGGGTGGCCAGGCTGTCGGGATCGGCGAGCAGGCCGAGCAACACGTGCCCCGGCTCGATCTGGCCGTGCGCGGTCCGCCGGGCCAGCTCGGCGGTGTCGGTGACGGCCTTGCGGGCCCGGTCGGTGAAGCGGGCCCAGTTGCCCAGCTCGGGCACCACGTCGGAGCTGCGCGGCACGAACCGCTTCTGCACCGCCTGCTTGCTCACCCCCATGCTCCGGCCGATGTCGGTCCAGGACGCGCCGGCCCGGCGGGCCTGGTCGACGAAGTGGCCGACGAGGTGGTCGGAGATGTCCCCGAGCTGCTCGGCGGTGAGCACGGCGTCGGAGAGCTGGGCCAGGGCGTCCCCGTCCGGGTGCAGGGCGCGGATGGTGGCGATGAGGTCGTCGAGCCGTACGGGCGCGGGTTCGGTCATGCGTCAACGCTAGGTTGACGGCGGTCGATCGTCAACCGTCAGTTGACGATGCCCGCTCCAGGATCAGCCGAACCACCGCGGGGTGGGGGCCGAGCACCCCGGCCACCAGGTCGGCGCCGGCCTCGGCCAGCCGGTCGGCGAAGTGGCCGGGCCCGAGCAGGTACGGCGCGACGGCGACCCGAGCGGCCCCGCCGGCCCGCGCCCGCGCCACCGCCTCGGCCACCGTCGGGGACGCGGCCGAGCCGAACCCGACCGTGACCGGGGCCGGGACGCCGGTCCGGGCGGCCCGCTCGACCGCGAGCAGCTCGGCCTGCACGTGCACGGAGGCGACCGCGTCCGGGTCGGAGGAGCCGGCCCCGGCCAGCACGACCGCGTCGCCGGGCCTGGCGCCGGCCTCGGCCAGCCGGTCGGCCAGCGCCACCGCCAGCAGCGGGTCGGGCCCGAGTACGGGCGCGTGCGCGGTGCCGGGCCGAGCGGCGGCGATCGCCGCGGGCAGGTCGGTCCGGTCGTGGTACCCGGAGGACAGCAGCAGGGGAACCAGGACCGCGGTGCGGTCGGGCGAGATGTCCGTCAGAACGGCGGGCACGTCCGGATCGACCAGCTCGATCCAGCCCAGCCGGACGTCCAGGTCCGACGCGAGCATGCGCACAGCGTCAACTATTTGGGACACTGCGTGAACGCCCGCCGGGTTCCGCGTCCCATGGGCCACGGCCAGCAAGACGTCCCATTCGTACGCTCTGCCCCCTTTGCTTTTTATGTCCTACCCCTTATGCTGGACGACGTGCTTGCACATGCACCAAGTCTTGCGGACACCGCGCGCGATGTCGCGCTGGGTGTTGCCGACTCTGCGCGGCTGCACGAGGTCCTCCTCGGTAGCACCGTTTTCTGTGAGCGCGGTGCGGTTCCGGGCTTCCGGGCCCTCGGCGTCCCGCACGCCGGAGTCATCCCGGTCTTCAGTTCGGTGGAGCAGCTGGCGCTGGCCCGCGGGGCCGTGGGCTGGTTCTCGATGACCGGCGCCGAGATGGTGACCCAGCTCCCCGCGGGATATGACGTCGTCCTCGACATCGCCGGTCCGCAGCCGCTGCGGCTGCGCACGGCCGCCACCTCGCTGCACGCGACGGTCTCGCTCGGGGCGGTGGGCTGATGTTCCGCGTCGATCCGGACGTCCTGCGGTCCAGCACCCGGGCGCTGACGGACGTCGGGGACGTGTCCCGGGCGCTCGACAGCTCCCGGGGCGAGATCACGGCCCAGCTGGCCCGGGCCGGGTCCGACCCGGTGAGCCGCTCGGCCGAGCAGTTCCTCGACACCTGGGCCCGCGGCCTGCGCGACGTGTCCGCGCGGGTCGACCGGCTCGGCGGCCAGCTGCACACCGCCGCCACCGAATACGAGCACGCCGAGCAGCGGCTGCGCAGCCACCTCGGGGCCGGCGCCGACGGCGGCCCGGCATGATCCGGGTGACGCCGGGCGCCGCGCCGGCCGACCTGGTCCCGGGCGACCCGGACGAGGTCGACCGGGTCGCGCTGCGGCTGGCCCGGGTCGCGGCCAGCGCGAGCGACGCCGCCGAGAAGCTGCGGGTGCTCGACACCGACGTCTGGTCCGGCGAGTCGGCCCAGCTCTACCGGGCCGCGATCGGCGACGTGCCGAGCCGCCTGACCGCAGCGGCGGCCGCGTTCGGCGCGGCCGCGCAGGCGCTGCGGGACTACGCGGGGGCGCTGCGGGACGGCCGGACCACCGCGGCCTCCGCGGTGCGGATGGTCGAGGGCTCGACCCCCGAGACGGCCGCGGCCGACCAGCACGCGGCCGACGCCCTGCTGGCCCGGGCGACCGACGACATCCGGGCCGCCGGCCGGCTCGCGGCCGACCGGCTGGCCCGGGCCGAGGCCGACGCCCCGGCGCCCGACGGGACCACCGCCGCCGCCGTCGACGTGCAGGCGCGGGTGGGGGTCGAGCACCGCCTCGACGACCCCGGCCACTACGTCTCGCCGCCCGGTGACTGGAGCGGCTCGGTCGCCGACATGCGCTACACCACCCCCCACGACGTGGCCTTCGCCGCCGCGCTCGGGGGCGAGTCGGCCCCCGGCGGCGACCCGTCCCCGGCGGGCTGGCAGGACTGGGCCGCGTCCGGTACCGGACGTGAGGTCGGAGTGGTCGAGGCCGGCACCGTGGCCGCCGCGGGGACCGCGGTCGCGGCGGTCATGATCGGCCGGCGCCGCGACCGGACCGCATTGGGCCTGGTCGGACTGGGTGAGGACGAGCTGCGGCGGCGCCGCGACGAGTTCGGCGGAGCCCGCCACCGGGACGGCGAGCTGGGCCCGCCGACCCCCGCCGCCCGGCTCGCCACGGCCGACGCCTGGCGCACGAGGCTTGCACCGATCACCCGTCCGGCGGGTACGGTCCAGCACTGGACCGGTTCCGGTGCTGGTCGGCTTCAGCGCGACAGCGTGCTTGCTGATCGCTCCGGGGCGATCGATCGTGACGTGAGAGGAGCTGTGCTGCGCATCGGGCGTCCGGCGACCGAAGCTTCGTGAGCCGCGTCCGATCCGCCGACCGTCGCGCCAGCAGCTGGGGGCCTGACAGTGCCGAACGAGGCACCGGACCATTCCGGAGCGGGGCCCGACCCGGACGACGCCGGGGCGGAGCTCGGCTTCCGACCCGTGAACGACCTCGAGGGAATCCTCCTCCGCTCGGTGCTCTCCGGGGCCCGGGCGACCCTGCTGCGGGCCCTGGCCCGATCGACCCTGTGCGTCCCGGTCATCGCGCAGACGCCGGGTGACGGTCCGTTCGAGGCCGGTGGGCTGGGAGCGGCCGCGGCCGGCGAGGTCCACCTGCCCTGCGTCACGGATTCCGAGGGCACCCACGCCCTGGTCTACACGTCGTACCGCCAGATGGCGCTCGCGCACGGGCTGGCCGAGGACGCACCGTGGACCGAGGTCCCGGTCGGCACCCTGTTCGAGAAGTGGCCGCCGGACGTCGATGCCTGGCTGAACGGAGGCGGCGAGTTGGGCTTCCCCCTCGACCCGACGGACATCTCCACGGTCGCGGACCTCGCGGCCGGGCTGGAGGTCGACGAGGCGTACGAGATCGGTCCCGACGACGCCTTCTCCGACTTCCCCGGTCCGGCGCTGCCGGACCAGGTCGACTGCGCGGTCGTCCTGGCGCTGTTCGAGCTGCCGCAGGTGCTCGAGGTGGTGCGGGTCTTCCGCCGGCTGGACGAGCCCGGCGGCCGCACCTGGCGGATCCTGCTGGTGCTGGTCGACGCCGGCAACGAGGGCATGGAGATCGCCCAGACCGTGGCCGACGCCGTCAACGAGGCGTCCGACGAGTGCTGCGAGGTGCATGTCGCAGACGTGCACGACGACGAGGTGTACGACGCCGTCTCCCAGTTCCTGCAGGTGGGTGTGCCGCTGTGGCGACGGCAGGGGTTGCAGGTGCCGGACACGCTCGAGGGCCTCGATGGTGCGTGACGGGACGTAGAGTCCCGCCTCGTGCCCGCCCATTCGAGGTCGCCGCGTCATCCGCTCCGCTGGGCCGTCGTGGTCGCGGTGGGGGCCGTGGTCGCCCTGGTGCTGATCGTGCGGCCGGCGCTGGGCCACGACGGCTCGGCGACCCCGGCGGCGGCGACGGCGGTCCCGACCGTGGCTCCGACCGTGGCCCCGACTGTGGCCCCGACCGTGGCCCCGACCACGGCGGTGCCGCGGACCACCGCCGGCCCGACCAGGACGCCCGCGCCCCCACCCACGACGGCGGCGGCGATCCCGGAGTCGGCGTCCGGCCGGCTGGCCACCGTCCCCGGTGAGGTCGCGGCGGTCGGCCCGGGCACCAGGATCACCTACCGGCTGGAGATCGAGGCCGGGCTCCCGCTCGACGGCCCGGCCATCGCGGCCCAGGTGCAGCGCACGCTGACCGACCCCCGGGGCTGGGAGCCGATCGAGCACGTCGCCTTCGCCCGCACGGCCGGGCCGGCGAGCTTCGAGCTGATCCTGGCCTCGCCCACTTTGGTCGACAAGCTCTGCTACCCGCTGGACACCATCGGCCAGCTGTCCTGCCGCAACGGCGACAAGGTCATCCTCAACGCTCGGCGCTGGGCCACCGCGGTGCCCTGGTATCAGGGCCATCTCGACCTCTACCGGGCCTACCTGGTCAACCACGAGGTCGGCCACCGGCTCGGCCACGGCCACACGACCTGCCCGGCTCCGGGCGCGCCGGCCCCGGTCATGGTCCAGCAGAGCAAATCCCTCTACGGCTGCACCGCCAACCCCTGGCCCAGCGTCGGGTACTAGGGCGTGTCTCTCAACCGACTGGCGGCGCGGGCGACGCCCGCATCCACCGCCGATCAAGAGGCACGCCCTAGCTAGCCCAGGGCGGCGTTGACGACGCCGCGGGCCTCTTCCTGGACCTGGGCCAGGTGGGCCGGGCCCTGGAACGACTCGGCGTAGACCTTGTAGACGTCCTCGGTGCCGGAGGGGCGGGCGGCGAACCAGGCCTGGTCGGTGCGCACGACCAGACCGCCGATCGCGGCGCCGTTGCCGGGGGCCGAGGTCAGCTTCTCGGTGATCGGGTCGCCGGCCAGCTCGGTCGCCGACACCTGCTCCGGCGACAGCGCCGCCAGCGCCGCCTTCTGCTCCCGGGAGGCCGGCTCGTCCACCCGCGCGTACGCCGGGTCGCCGAAGCGGGCGGCCAGGTCGGCGTAGTGCTCGCCCGGGGTCCG
>DATDKW010000179.1:0-2327 GCA_036519715.1 Mycobacteriales bacterium | reverse complement strand
CGAGACGCAGCTGGCCGAGTTCACGGCCAAGATCAAGCGGCACACGCTGCTGCACGAGGACTTCAAGGGCTTCTTCGACGGCTTCCCGCGCAACGCGCACCCGATGCCGGTCCTGTCCTCCGCCGTGTCGGCGCTCTCGACCTACTACGAGGACTCGCTCGACCCGACCGACCCGGAGCAGCTCGAGCTGCCGATGCTGCGGCTGATGGGCAAGCTGCCCACGATCGCGGCGTACGCGTACAAGAAGTCGGTCGGGCAGCCGTTCCTCTACCCGGACAACTCGCTGGGCATGGTGGAGAACTTCCTGCGGATGACGTTCGGCCTGCCGGCCGAGCCGTACGAGGCCGACCCGGCCACCGTGCGCGCCCTGGACATGCTGTTCACGTTGCACGCCGACCACGAGCAGAACTGCTCCACCGCGACCGTGCGGCTGGTGGGCTCGGCCCAGGCCAACCTCTTCGCCTCCGTCTCCGCCGGCATCCACGCGCTGTCCGGACCGCTGCACGGCGGGGCCAACCAGGAGGTCATCCAGATGCTCTCGCGCATCCGGGCCGAGGGCGGCGACGTCAACGCGTTCGTGCAGAAGGTGAAGGCCAAGCAGGACGGCGTGAAGCTGATGGGTTTCGGCCACCGGGTCTACAAGAACTACGACCCGCGGGCGGCGATCGTGAAGAAGACCGCCGACCAGATCCTGCAGTCCCTGGGCAAGCGCGACGACCTGCTCGACATCGCCATGGAGCTGGAGGGCGTGGCGCTGTCCGACGACTACTTCGTCTCCCGCCGGCTCTATCCCAACGTCGACTTCTACACCGGCCTGATCTACCGGGCCATGGGCTTCCCGGACCGGATGTTCACCGTGCTGTTCGCGATCGGCCGGCTGCCGGGCTGGATCGCGCAGTGGCGCGAGATGGTCGACGACCCGCAGGGCAAGATCGGCCGGCCCCGCCAGCTCTACACCGGCCCGGCCGAGCGGGCGTACCAGCCGATCGACGCGCGCTGAGCCCGCAGCCGCCGGTTAGGGTCGGAGGGTGACCGGCGGGCGGCTCTGGGCGACCAGCGACCTGCACGTCGGCTACGCGGAGAACCGCGCGATCGTCGCCGACGAGCTGGTCCCGGCGAGCCCGGACGACTGGCTGATCGTGGCCGGGGACGTGGCCGAGAAGGCCGCCGACATCGAGTGGGCGCTGGGCACCCTGGCCGGCCGGTTCGCGCGGGTGGTCTGGGTGCCGGGCAACCACGAGCTGTGGACGCACCCGAAGGACACGGTCGAGCTGCGCGGGGTCGAGCGCTACCAGGCGCTGGTCCGGGTCGCCCGCAACCTGGGCGTGGTCACCCCGGAGGACCCGTTCCCGACCTGGACCGGGGTGGGCGGGCCGGTCACGGTCGCGCCGCTGTTCCTGCTCTACGACTACACCTTCCGGCTGCCCGGCTCGGAGGACGCCGAGCAGGCGCTCAAGGTCGCCCGGGCGGCCGGCGTGGTCGCCACCGACGAGTTCCACCTGCACCCGGACCCGTACCCGGACCGGATCGCGTGGTGCCACGCCCGGGTCGCGGCGGCCGAGGCCCGGCTGGCCGCGTTGCCCGCCGGCACTCGGACCGTGCTGGTCAACCACTGGCCGCTGACCCGGCTGCCGACCCGGATCCTGCGGCACCCGGAGTTCGCGATCTGGTGCGGCACCGAGCTCAGCGCCGACTGGCACGTCCGCTTCCGCGCCGCCGCGGTCGTCTACGGCCACCTGCACATCCCGCGCACGACGTACGAGGACGGGGTGCGGTTCGAGGAGGTCTCGATCGGCTACCCGCGGGAGTGGAAGCGCCACCAGCACCGCCGCGGCCTGCTGCGGGAGGTCTTCCCCGCGGTCGACCCGGTGCCGGAGACCTGGTGATCGGCTCGCTCGTCCCGGCCGGGGTGGTGGTCGCGGACGCGACCGGGCCGCTGCCGGGCGAGGCGCTGCTGCCGGAGGAGGAGCCGCGGGTCGCGTCCGCGGTCGGCAAGCGCCGGGCCGAGTTCACCACGGTGCGCACCTGCGCCCGGATCGCGCTCGGCCGGCTGGGCCTGCCGCCGGCGCCGCTGCTCACCGGGCCCAAGCGGGAGCCGCTGTGGCCGGCCGGGGTGGTCGGCAGCATCACCCACTGCGACGGCTACCGGGCGGTCGCGGTGGCCCGGGCCGACCAGCTCGCCTCGATCGGCATCGACGCGGAGCCGCACGACGCGCTGCCGGCCGGGATCCTGGACCGGGTCACGCTGCCGGCCGAGCGGGTGCACCTGCACGCGTTGCCGCCCGGCGTGCACTGGGACCGGCTGCTGTTCAGCGCCAAGGAGAGCG
>DATDKW010000178.1:0-5396 GCA_036519715.1 Mycobacteriales bacterium | reverse complement strand
GGCTCGGCACCGAACCGCATCGGCAGCAGGCCGTCCTCGCAGCCGACCACGAACACGACCGGGAACTCCAGGCCCTTGGACGCGTGCAGGGTGAGCAGGCTGACCCGGTCGGCGCGCGGGTCCCACAGGTCGACCTCGGCCCCGAGGGCCAGGTCGGCCAGGAAGCGGCCGGCATCGGCGCCGGCCCGCTCGGCCAGCGGGGTCAGCAGCTCGACCGCGGCCCGCAGGTCGGCCACCCGCTGGGCCGGGTCGCCCTCGGACCGGGCCGCAGCGGCCGCCCGCGCCGTCGCCGGCGTGAGCAGCGACCACCGGTCGGCCCCGATCTCCCCGGGGCCGGCGGCCGTCTCCTCGGCCGGCTGAGTGGGCGGCAGGAAGGTCAGGCCGCCGGCGCGGTCGATGGCGACCTGGGCGGCGGCGCGGACCCGGGCCAGCACCGGCCGGGGGTCGCCGGCCGCGCGGACCAGGTCCTCGCGCAGCACGCCGAGCAGGTCGCGGACCCCGGGCTGGTCGCCGAGCCGGTGGTGCGACCGCTTCTGGTACGGCACCCCGGCCGCCTCCAGCGCGTCCACCAGCGCGGCCGACTGGGCGTCGGTGCGGTAGAGGACGGCGAAGTCCGCGTACGAGTGGACGGCGTCGTGCCAGGGGTCGGCGGCCCCGCGCAGTAGCGCGGTCAGGTCGGACCCGCCCAGCACCCGCTCGATGGTGCCGACCACGAACGCCGCCTCGGCCGCCTCGTCGGCGGCGCTGTGCAGGGTGACGTGGGCCGGGCCGTCCCCGGGCGCGACCGCGGTCAGCGTCCGCCCCGGCACCAGCGTGGCCGGCGCGACCACCGCCAGCGCGGCGTCGACCACCGTGGCGGTGCTGCGGTAGTTGCGGGTCAGCCGGACCTCGCGCGCGCCCGGGAAGTCGGCCGTGAAGCGCAGGAAGAAGCCGACGTCGGCGCCGCGGAAGGAGTAGATGGCCTGGTCCGGGTCGCCGATCACGCACAGGTCGCCGTCCGGGGGGACCAGCAGCCGCAGCAGCGCGTACTGGGCCGGGTCGACGTCCTGGTACTCGTCCACGCTCACGTGCGGCCAGCGCCGCCGGTAGTCCGCGGCCAGCTCCGGCTCGGCCGCCAGCAGCGCCACCGGCCGGGCCAGCAGGTCGTCCAGGTCCACCAGGCCGCGGGCCCGCTTGCCGGCCCGGTAGCGGGCCAGCGGGCCGGCCAGCTCCGGGTCGTGGGCGGCCGGGTCGCGGGCCAGCACGGAGACGTGGTCGAGCAGCCGGCGCACGTCCCGGGCAGGCGCGCCGTCGCCCATCGCCTCCCGGGCCAGGGCCAGCCGCTCGGCCTCGTCCACCACCCGGACGTCGCCGGGCAGCCCCAGCCGGGCCGCCTGCTCGCGCAGGATCCGCAGCCCCAGCCCGTGGAACGTGGTCACCAGCGGGGTGCGCGGCAGCAGCGCGGCCAGCCGCTCGGCCAGCTCCCCGGCCGCCCGCCGGGTGAAGGTCAGGGCCAGGACCTCCTCCGCCGGCACGCCCCGCTCCCCCACCAGGTGCGCGATGCGGGTGGTCAGCGTCCGGGTCTTGCCGGTGCCCGGCCCGGCCACGACCAGCACCGGCCCGGCCGCCTCGGCCGCGACCCGCTGCTCGTCGTCCAGCCCGTCGAGCACGGACCCCGGCCGGGACCCGAGCACGGACGCCGGCCCGGCCGCCGGCTCGGGCCGGACCTGGACCGGCACCACCCGCTCGGGCTCCGCGAACAGCGCCACCGCTTCCGGCACGACCCCGGCCGGGGCCGGGACCAGGGCCGGCTCGGGCAGGTCGAACAGGGTGTCCGACCCGCCGGGCCGCAGGTCGGCGATCTCCTTCGGCTCGAACAGCCGCACCACGCCGTACTCGCCGTCGTACCCGCCCTCGAGCACGACCTCCCCCGCCCGCAGCCGCCGCAGCGCCTCGTCCAGCCCGGGCGGCCCCACCGCCGCGACCGCGTCCAGCGGCACGTCCTGCAGGATCGCCAGCTCCGGCCCGAGCCGGTCCACCAGCCGGGACACCGCCGCCTCGACCGCCTTGGACTTCGGTCCGACCCCGATCAGCTCGCCGACGACCTGTGGCAGCTGCACCAGGCAGCGCCACCCCGGCGCCCCCGCCGGCGCGTGTCCCACCGGCCGGTCGGCCAGCGCGGCGACCCGGTGCAGCACCCCGACCGTGACCGGCTTGGCGCAGACCGGGCAGCGCCCGTCCCGGGCCCGGGTCTCCTCCGGCTCCAGCCGGACGTCGCAGGTCCGGTGCCCGTCGAGGTGGTACTTGCCCTCCTCCGGGAAGAACTCGATCGTCCCGGCCAGGCCCACCCCGGTCTCCAGCGCCCCCCGCACCCCCTCGTACGACAGGTCGCAGGACAGCACGGTGGCCTCCCGGCCCAGCGCCGGCGGCGAGTGCGCGTCCGAGTTGGACACCAGCCGGTAGCGGTCCAGCGACGACACCCGGTGGTTCATCGCCGGGTCCGAGGACAGCCCGGTCTCGATCGCGAAGATGTGGTCGGCCAGGTCGGCGTAGCAGTCCGCCACCGAGTCGAAGCCGGACTTCGAGCCCAGCGCCGCGAACCACGGCGTCCACACGTGCGCCGGCACCAGGTAGCCGCCGTCGCCGGAGGACAGCAGCGTCTCCAGCAGGTCCCGGGAGTCCAGCCCCAGGATCGGCCGGCCGTCCGAGGCCAGGTTGCCGATCCGCTCCAGCCGCCGGGTCAGCTCGGCCGCGACCCCGAGGTCGGGCGCGTACAGCAGGTGGTGGACCTTGCGGGTCTTCTCGCCGCGTTTGTAGATGGTGGAAATCTCCACCGACAGCTGAAACCGCACCGGGTTCCGTACGGACGCCGGCAGCGAGGCCAGCACGTCCCGCTCCAGGTCCGGGCGCAGCCGGAACAGCCCGGGCTCGGCCGGCACCAGTTTGTCCCGGATCTCCGCGGCCCAGGCCGGATGGCACAGGTCGCCGGTGCCGACCAGGCCGAGCCCCTTACGGGCGGCCCACCAGGCCAGATGCTCGAGGTCGCAGTCGCGGCTGCACGCGCGCGAGTAGCGCGAGTGGACGTGCAGGTCAGCGACGAAACGCATGGCGCACCATCCTGGCCGGTCGCGGCGGGCGGCCGGCGCCGGACTCGCCGTCCGTCACCCGGTCAGGTCAGTGCGGAGCCGGCCCGGCCCGGCCAGCGCCGCGTAGCGGCCGCGGTGCCAGACCAGCGGCGGCGCGTCCGGGCGCGGCGTCGCCACGGCCAGGACCGCGCCGATGAGCACGGTGTGGTCGCCACCGGGGTGGGCCGCCACCGTCCGGCACTCGATCGTGGACAGGGCGGTGTCCAGCAGCAGCGCGCCGGTGTGGGGCCCACGCGAGCGCGGCACGCCGGCCAGCGCGGCATCGGTGTCGTGGCCGCGGCGGGCCAGCCGGCGGGACACCGGCTCACCGTCCAGGCCGAGCACCGAGACCGCCCACAGCCCGGACTCCAGCACAGCCCGGTGCACCCGGGAGGCGTGCTCGACGCAGACCAGCAGCAGCAGCGGGTCCAGCGACACCGAGGTGACGCTGTTGGCCGTCATCGCGTGGTCGGCGCCGTCCGCCGCGCGGGTCGTCAAGAGCGTGACCCCGGTGGGGAACAGTCCCATCGCGTCACGGAACAGCCGCACCCGGTTGTCCATCGCCGGTAACGCTACCTGCGCGGGGCGGGGACCGGCTTGACCCGGCGGGTGATCTCCGACGCCACCCCGTACGCGCCCGAGACCGCCCCGGCGAACAGGAAGACCAGCCCGGTCAGCGTGCCCGGCACGATGAGGTCGCCCTCGGCCCGGGGCAGCGCCAGCACGATGACCACGGCCAGCCACAGCACCGGCGGCACCGCGGCGCCCGCGGCGCTCCCGGTCCACCGCCCGGCCCGCCGGGCCAGCACGATGTTGCCGGCCATCGCCAGCGGCACCGCGATCGGGAACGGCACCGACCCGATCCGCAGCGGCACCAGGAAGCACTCGATCACGGCCAGCCCGACCGCGGCCACCGCGATCAGCACGCCCGCCGCCAGCCGCAGCGCCAGCGGGTCGGGGCCCGGCGCCGCCGCGGCGACCGGGACGTGCGCCGTGGCGCCGTCCTGGGTCGGCACGGTCGCCACCGGTCAGTCCAGGCCGGCGAACAGGTCGGTCTCCCGGCCGTCCGGGCCGTCCTGCGGGCCGAGCTCACCGCGGACCAGCCGGTAGTACTCCAGCCCGAACGCGTCGTCGCCGAGCGCGTCCATCATCTGAAAGAACGGCCCGTCGAAGGCGATCTGGCTGGCGTGCGCCCGCATCGCGGCGACCTTGGCCGGCAGGAACTTGCGCACGTCCAGCATCGTGGTGACCAGCTCGTCGGCCACCACGAAGTCCAGTTCGTCGACCGAGCTGACCCCGAAGAACCCGGACTCGCCGGCCTCGATCATCCGGTCGATGCCCTTCTGCATGGCCGAGCGCGGCAGCGCCGTCCAGTAGACCTTGGGCACCGACCAGGCCTCACCCAGCCCCGGCTCGTACGCCGGGTCGGCCGCCGCGTCCACGGCCGCCATCGCCACCCGGTGGGCCTGGATGTGGTCCGGGTGCCCGTACCCGCCGTTCTCGTCGTAGGTGACCAGCACCTGCGGGCGCACCTCGCGCACGATCGCGACCAGGTCCCGGGTCGCCTCGGCCAGGTCGGCCTGCCAGAACGCGCGCGGCCGGTCGTTGGTCGGCAGCCCCATCATGCCGCTGTCCCGCCACCGGCCCGGCCCGCCCAGGATCCGGATGTCGGTGACGCCGAGCTCCCGCATCGCCAGGAACAGCTCGTGGTAGCGGTAGCCGCCGAGCTGGTCGCCCTGGTCGGGGGCCAGCTGGGCCAGCGCCGGCACCAGGACCTCGCCCTCCTCGCCCAGCGTGCAGGTCACCAGCGTGACCTGCGCGCCGTCGGCCGCGTAGCGGGCCATGGCCGCGCCGGTGCCGGTCGTCTCGTCGTCCGGGTGGGCGTGGACCAGCAGCAACCGGCGGACCGGGGTCGAAGCAGACATGAGGTCGAGACTAGGGGCAGCGGCTCAGAGCAGGCTCAGCGCCTCGGCGTAGTGGCAGGCCGTGTCGTGTCCGTTGCCCCGGTCGATCAGCGGCGGGTCCTCGTTGACGCACTTCTCCCGCTGGTCGTCGGTGAGCTCATTGGCGAACTTCGGGCACCGGGTCCGGAACCGGCAGCCGCTCGGCGGGTTGGCCGGGGACGGCACGTCGCCGGTGAGCAGGATCCGTTGCCGGGCCCGCTCCCGCTGCGGGTCCGGGATCGGGATGGCCGACAGCAGCGCCTGCGTGTACGGGTGGGCCGGCCGGTCGAAGAGGTCCTCGGTGTCGGCCAGCTCGACGATCTTGCCCAGGTACATCACCGCGACCCGG
>DATDKW010000177.1:0-5507 GCA_036519715.1 Mycobacteriales bacterium | reverse complement strand
CGCCGATCCCCGCCGCCAGCCGGGCCTCGACCGCGACCAGGTCGGCCCGCGCCGCCCAGCTGGCCCGCCGGTGCCGCCGGAACACCGCCGCGACCGAACCGGCCGCGTCGGCGGCGGCGTCCGGGGACCCCATGAGCAGGGTCAGCTGCGCCACCCGCAGCCGCGCCTCGGCCGCCATCAGCGGCACCCCGGCCCGGTCCAGCGAGTCCACCGCCGCCGTCGCCTGCGCGTACGCCTCCGGCAGCAGCCGCAGCTCCAGCAACGCGTCGGCCGACTCGACCTGCAGCTCACCGAGCGGCAGCCCGGCCGCCTCCCAGGCCCGGGCGGCGGCGCCCAGCAGGGCGAGGCCTTCGGGCAGCCGGCCGGCCCGGACGGTGACGGTGGCCCGGGACTCGGCCACGTGCGCGACGTACCCGGGCCCGACCCGGGGCGCCGCCGCCGCGGCCTGGTCGAGCCAGCCCAGCGCGACCTGGGGCCGCCCGCGTTCCCCCTCCAGCACCCCGAGGTTGTTGGCGATCTTCACCCGGACGTCGATCGGCACCCCGGGCGAGGCCAGGACCCGGCGGTAGAGCCGGGCCGCCTCGGCCAGCCGGCCCTGGTTCTGGTGCAGCGCGCCCTGCTGCGCGGCCAGCTCGGCCGCCATGTCCTCGGCGATCAGCCCCGCGGCGACGTCGAAGTCCCGCTGCGCCGCCAGCGGCCGGCCCAGCTCGTGGTTGACCGCGCCGCGGGTGACCAGCACCTCGCCCAGCCAGGTGGTCAGCCCGTGCTTGCGGCCGATCCGGACGGCCTCGTCCAGCAGGCGCTTGGCCCGCTCCTCGTCGAGCCGGATGCGGTGCCACCAGGCCTCCGCGCGCAGAGCGGCGACCAGCGCCTCCGGTTCGCCGACCCGGCGCGCCGCGGTCACCAACGCGGCCGCCTCCGGGCCGCCGACCTCGGGGTCGGCGATGACCTTGCCGTACGCCTCCCTGGCCTGTATCAGGATCCTAGCGCTGTGCTCGTTCATAGCGGGCCGGTCCGTCGTCGGATGCGGTCCAGCCTAGCGGCCGACGATCAAGGGAGTGGACATCTCGATGAGCACCGAGCCGGAGTCGCGCGCAGCGGCGGCCGAGAGCCTGCAGGACGTGCTGACCGTCCGCCGCCACACCGCGGACTTCGGCCGCACCTGGACCGACCGGGAGTGGCGGCGGGAGGTGCTGGGGCGGGCCCGGTCCGGCCGGGGGCTCAAGCCGGAGCTGCCGCAGATCGACATCCTCATCCGCCCGGAGGACGACTACCTCGTGGGCACCGGGGAGCTGCTGATCCGCGCCGACGAGTACGACGAGCGGGCGCAGCGGTTGGTCACCTCGGCCGGCTTCGTGGCCGAGCCGATGGAGTGCCTGCGGGGCCGGGTGCTGCAGCTGCGCCGCCAGGGCGCGACGGCCGAGGAGCTGGCCGAGGCCTCGGAAGCGCTGCGCCACCGCGGGGTGCCGGTGTCGTTCAACTTCGTGCCGCCGATGGCGGTGGTGATGAAGAGCCAGGGCGGCCCGGAGCCCGCCGCCCGACGCTGGCCGCCGCACGTGCCGGTGGCCGACCCCGGGCCGGTCCGGGTCGCGATCGTCGACACCGGCGTCGCCGACCAGCGCCGCACCGACGGCTGGCTGGAGGGCCTGGCCGGGCCGGGCAGCATCGATGCGCTCTTCTCCGACCCGACCGCCACCGACCCGCTGCTGGACGCGGCCGGTGGCCACGGCACCTCGGTCGCCGGGCTGGTGCAGCACGAGGCCCCGGCCGCCACCCTGGCGATGTACGCGGCGGTGCCGCCGGACGGCTCCGCCCTGGAGTCGGAGATCGCCTGCGCGATGGTCACCGCGGTCCAGGACGGCTTCGACGCCGGCCAGTCGGTCGTGCTCAATCTCTCGCTCGGCACCACCACCACCGACAACCAGCCGGCGGTGGCGCTGCAGGCGGCGGTCGACCTCATCGAGGAGATGGCGGCCGAGCAGGACCGGGACGTGCTGATCGTGGCGGCGGCCGGCAACTACGGCGACTGCCGGCCGGTGTGGCCGGCGGCGCTGCGGGGAGTGGTCGCGGTGGGCGCGCTGACCCAGCAGGGCCAGTTGGCGGACTGGTCCAGCCGCGGCACCTGGGTGGACTGCTCGGTGATCGCCGACGGCGTCCTCACCACGTACGTGGAGGGTCGCGAGGACCCGTTCTTCGACACCTTCCCGGACGAGTTCGGGCCGAACGCGTTCGCGCTCCAGTTCGGCACGTCGTTCGCCGCGCCGCAGCTGTCCGGCCGGGTGGCCCGGGTCGCCCAGGACGAGAACACGAGCCTGCGGCACGCGCTGGCCCGGGTGCTGGCCGGCGCCCGCCGGATCCCGGACTCGGGCCGGGTGGTGGAGATCCAGCCGCCTATCGGGTAGCGCAGGCGATGCAGGTGGTGGCGTCGGGGCGGGCGGCCAGCCGGTCCGCCCCGACCGGCCGCCCGCAGACCAGGCAGGTCCCGTACGTGCCGGCCGCGAGCCGGTCCAGGGCCCGGTTCAACTCGGCGATCCGGTGCTCGGTCCGGTCCAGCAGGACCGCGGTCTGGGCTCGCTCGAAGGCGATGGTGGCGCCCTCGGGGTCGTGCTCGTCGTCGGCGTTGGCGCCCGCGGACGCGGCCATGATGCCGGCCAGGTCGGCCCGGAGCTGCTGCGCCTGCGCGAGCAGGTCCGCGCGCTGCGCGGACAGCTCGTCCTGGGGATGCACGGACCCATGATGACCCGGCAAACTGGGGGAGTGATACCCCTCCCGCTGGCCCGCCGGCTGGCCGCGGCCGGCCTGACCTGGGATCCGGCCCCGGGGGACCGGTTCTTCATCCCGGACAAGGACATGGACGACGAGGTCTTCGTCCTGTCCACGATGACGATCGAGGTCCACGACCTGCCCGGCCGGACGGTGATCGGCTTCAACGGCACCACCGAGTGGGCGCTGGACGACGTGGACAAGGACGCCACCGTGTGGCTGCCGCGCGAGGACCAGCTGCGGGAGCTGCTCGGCCCGGCCTTCCACCGGCTGGAGCGGGCCGGCGACCGTTACCGGGTCGTGGTGACGATCTGGGACGAGGTCGTCGAGTTCGTCGGCGACGAGCCCGACGGGGCGTACGCGGAGGCGCTGCTGCATCTGCTCGCCGGCGGCGAGGCCACGCCCGGTCGTTAGGGTGGCCTGGCACATTCGCGGGTGAACCGGTTGGGTGGAGCCGTGGATCCGTCTGTGGAGCAGGAACCGGTCGACCGCAATGCCCCGCCCTCGGTGGTGGTGATCTTCGGCGCGTCCGGCGACCTCACCCGGCGCAAGCTGGTGCCGGCGCTGGAGAGCCTGGCCCGGGCCAAGCGGCTGCCCCCGCAGTTCGCGGTGGTCGGGGTGGGCCGGACGCCGATGACCGACGAGGACTTCCGGGCCAAGGTGCTGGACGGCGGCGAGTCGGTGAACCCGGAGCTGACCGGCGGCTACCGCTACCTGGCCGGCGCGTACGACGATCCGGACACCTACCAGCGGCTGTCCGACCTGCTGGACGAGCTCGACGCCACCCGGAGCACGGCCGGCACCCGGGTCTTTTACCTGTCCACCCCGCCGGAGGCGTTCGCGCCGATCGCGACCGGGCTGGGCGAGGTCCGGCTCAACCGCCGGCCCGGCATGACCGCCCGGCTGGTGATCGAAAAGCCGTACGGGACGGACGAGCGGACCGCGGAGCAGCTCGACGCGACCGTGCACGCGCACTTCGACGAGGACCAGGTCTTCCGGATCGACCACTACCTGGGCAAGGACACCGTGCAGAACGTGCTGGCGCTGCGGTTCGCCAACGCGGTCTTCGAGCCGATCTGGAACCGGACCTGGGTCGACCATGTGCAGATCACGGTGGCCGAGACGCTCGGTGTCGGCACCCGGGGCAGCTTCTACGAGAGCGCCGGCGCCACCCGCGACATCCTGCAGAACCACGTGCTCCAGGTGCTGGCCCTGGCGCTGATGGAGCCGCCGACGTCCTTCGGAGCCGAGGCCGTGCGCAACGAGAAGGTCAAGCTGCTGCAGGCGATCCGGCTGCCGACCACGCCGGACATCGACCGGATCGGGGTCCGCGGGCAATACACCCGCGGCGGCACCCGGGACGAGCTGATGGCCGGCTACCGGGACGAGCCCGGCGTCGACCCGCTGTCGCAGACCGAGACGTACGCGGCGCTGCGGCTGGACGTGGACAACTGGCGCTGGGCCGGGGTGCCGTTCTACCTGCGCACCGGCAAGCGGCTGCCGCGCCGGGTGACCGAGGTGGCGCTGCAGTTCCAGCGCCCGCCGCACCTGCCGATCGCGGCCGGCGCGGCCTCCGAGCTGGACCCGGACGCGCTGGTGCTGCGGATCCAGCCGGACGAGGGGATCACGCTGCGCTTCGGGGCCAAGGTGCCCGGGCACAGCTTCCGGGTCCGGACCGCGTCGATGCAGTTCTCGTACGGGGAGTCGTTCCCGGAGGAGTCCCCGGAGGCGTACGAGCGGCTGCTGCTGGACGCGCTGGTCGGCGATCCGACGCTGTTCATCCGCTCGGACGAGGTCCGGCAGTGCTGGCGGATCATCGACCCGGTGATCCAGCACTGGGCCGACGACTCCAAGCGGATCCCGACGTACGAGGCCGGGTCCTGGGGGCCGGACGAGGCCGACCGGCTCATCGAGCGCGACGGCCGCAGCTGGCGCAACCACTGACGGTCGCGGCCGGAAGCGGCCGGAAACTGTCAGACCCGAGTGGTCTGATCCGGGCATGACACTCGCCGAGGAGTTCCGCCAGCTGCACGCCCGGGGCGTGCTCGTCCTGCCCAACGCCTGGGACGTCGCGTCCGCGCGCCTGGTCGAGCGGGCCGGCGCCCGCGCCGTCGCCACCACCAGCGGCGCAGTGGCCTGGAGCCTGGGCGTCCCGGACGGCGACCGGCTGCCGCTGGAGCTGCTGGCCGGCGCGGTCGGCCGGATCGCCGCCGCGGTGGCCGTGCCGGTGACCGCCGACGTCGAGTCCGGCGCTCCGGACGTGGCCGCCACGGTCCGCGCGGTCACCGCGGCCGGCGCGGTCGGCATCAACCTCGAGGACGGCGGCGGCCCGGCCGCGGCCCACGCCGACCGGATCGCGGCCGCCCGGGACGCGGGCGGGCCGGAGCTGTTCATCAACGCCCGGACCGACCTGTTCCTGCTCGGCATCGGCGACCCGGACGACCGGCTGCCGGAGACGATCAGCCGGGCGGGGGCCTACCGGGAGGCCGGCGCGGACGGGATCTTCGTGCCCGGCATGCTCGACCCGGGCGTGCTGCGGACCCTGGTGGCCGAGATCGCGCTGCCGGTCAACGTCCTGGCCGGTCCGGGCGGGCCGGCGGTCGGCGAGCTGGCCGCGCTGGGCGTGCGCCGGGTCAGCGTCGGGACCGCGCTGGCCGAGACGGCCTACGGCGCGGCCGAGCGGGCCGCGGTCGAGCTGCTCGGCGCGGGGACGTACGGGGCGATGGCCGGCGGCCTGACCTACG
>DATDKW010000176.1:0-11852 GCA_036519715.1 Mycobacteriales bacterium | reverse complement strand
GAGCATCATGTCCAGCCGCTCCAGCCCGGCCAGCGCGGCGATCTCGGGCATGCACAGGCCGGAGGCGTAGTTGGTCAGCCGCACGTAGCGGCCGACCTCGGCCGAGACCTCGTCCAGGGCCGCGCGCATCAGCCGGAAGTTCTCCTGCGTCGCGTACGTCCCGGCGTAGCCGGTGCGGGTGGCGCCCTCGGGAACGTAGTCGAGCAGGGACTGGCCGGTGGAGCGGATCACCGCGACCACGTCGGCACCCTCCCGGGCCGCGGCCTGGGCCTGCGGGATGTCCTCGTGGATGTCGCCGGTGGCGACGATGAGGTAGATCCACGGCTGCGGCGGGTCGCCGAACCGCTTGACCAGCCGGTCCCGTTCCTTGCGCCGGCGGTCCACCTGCGACAGTCCACTCTGGACGGCGCGGCGGGCGGCCTTGGCCGCGCGGTCGGCGTCCTTGCCCTCCGGCAGGGCGTAGCGGACCGAGCCCGCGGCGGTCTTGGCCGCCAGCTCCTGCAGGTCCGCGTACTCACCGGTGCCGAGGGCGTGCCAGACCGGCAGGGCGACGCCGTGTTCCAGGCCGACCTGCTCGCGGACGGCGTCGACGACGGTGTTGACCCAGGGTTGGGTGCCGGCGCCCTCGCCGGCCGAGAAGCTGGCCGGGTCGGCGCCGGACAGGCCGGCCAGCCGGAGGGTGGCCCGCTCCACCGACACGGTCGTGTGGGTCCGGGCCATCTCGATCACCGGCTCGGCCGCGACCGCGGCCAGCCGCCGCGCCTCCTTCACCACCTGTGGATCCAGAGCGAGCTTGGACTCCATCACTCCACCTCCCAGATCGTCTGTCCACTTGCGACCGTGCGGACGCAGCTCGGCAGCGTCCCCTGCAGATCAGGGAAAGAGCCGGTGTCCCAGACCGCGATGTGGGCCGGTGCGCCTGCGGTCAGCGTGCCGCCGGGGCGGTTGGCCGCGGTCCAGCCGCCGGCGGTGTGTGCGGCGAAGGCCGCCTCCGGGTCCAGCCGCGACTCCGGGGCGTGGTGGTGCACCGCGGCCCGGACGCCCTCCCACGGGGCCAGCGGCGTCACCGGCGCGTCGGAGCCCAGCGCCAGCACCATCCCGGCCGCGGCCAGCCGGGCCAGCGGGTTGGACGCCAGCGACCGCTCCACCCCGAGCCGGTCGGTGTAGAGCCCGGACGGGCCGCCCCACAGCTCGTCGAAGGCCGGCTGCACACTGGCCACGACCCCCAGCCGCCCCAGCGCCTCGGCCGCACCCGGCGGCACCAGCTCCAGGTGCTCGACCCGGTGTCCGGCGGCCCGGAACGCGGCCTCGCCGACCTCGGCCGCGGCGGCGGTCATGCCCTCGGCCACCGCGGCCACGGCGGCGTCGCCGATGGCATGGAAGCCGGCCTGCAGGCCGGCCCGGGTGCACAGCACCACGTGCTCGCGGATCTCCTCGGCCGACAGATATCCGTGGCCCCGCTCTCCCGGCGCGTCGGCGTAGTCGGCGCTGAAACAGGCGGTGTGGGAGCCGATCGAGCCGTCGGCGAACAGGTCGCCGGCCGCGCCGAGAGCGCCGACGGCCCGCGCGGTGTCCACACCGGACGGTCCCGGCTCCCCCCAGTACGGGAGGACTGTGGGCTGGGGCTCGGCCGCGGCCAGCGCGAGCAGGGCCAGCAGGTCGTCGGTGCCGGACAGGTCGGGCCCGGCCAGCTCGTGAATCGCGCCGATGCCGAGGGCGGCGGCCCGGCGCAGGGTGGCGCGCTGGGCGTCGCGGCGCTGGCCCGCGGTCATGGTGCCGCGGGCGGCCCGGCGCACGGCGTGGTGGGCGTCGCGGGTCAGGTGCCCGGACGGCGCCCAGCCCGCCAGGCCGCGGGCCTCCGGGGTGGCGGCCAGCAGGGCCGAGGACACCACGGCCGAGTGCACGTCCACCCGGGACAGGTAGACCACCGACCCGTACGAGGCCCGGTCCAGCTCGGCCGACGTCGGCGGGCGGCGCTCGGGCCAGCGGGTCTCGTCCCAGCCGTGGCCGAGCAGCGGGCGGCCGCCGGAGGCCCGGGCGGCCCGCTCGACCAGGTCCAGGGCCTGGGCCAGCGACGTGGTCGCGGTCAGGTCCAGGCCGAGCAGGGCCAGGCCGGTGGAGGTGGCGTGCACGTGCGCGTCCACGAAGGCCGGAGTGACCAGGGCGCCGGCCAGGTCGACGGTCGCGTCGGCGGCGCCGGCCCGGTCGCCGTCGCCGACCCAGGCGATCTCACCGTCCCGGACCAGCAGCGCGGTCGGGGCGCCGGCCGCGTGGATCCGGCCGTCGCGGAACAGGGTCGACACCGACCTCGGACCAGTCATCGGCTCAGTCTGCGGCCAGGCGGGCGTCGAAGAGGGCCCGCACGCCCGGGTCGGTGCGGACGAGGTCGAGGGCCAGCTCGGCGTGGCCGGGCACGTAGCCGTTGCCGATGAGCATGGTCACGTCGGCGGCCAGGCCCTCGGCGCCCAGGGCCGCGGCCGGAAACGAGGTCGCCATCGAGAAGAACACCACGGTGCCGCCGGGCTTGGTGGCCAGGATCGCCCCGTGCTCGCAGCCGGGCACGTCGACGCAGACCACGGTCACGTCGACCGGCTCGCCGACCGCCTCGGCCAGCGCGATCGGGTCCCGCGCGTCGGCCAGCACGACCTCGGTCGCCAGCCCGGCGCCCTTGAGCGCGGCCGCTTCCGCCTCACTCGGCACGATCCCCACCAGCCGCGTCGCCCCGGCCCGCCGCGCCGCCGCCAGCGACAGGGATCCCGACTTGCCGCCGCCCCCGACCACCGCCACCGCCACGCCGCGATCACCTTCGCCGACCGGGTGACCGGCGGCGGCCGGACCGGCGGAGCCCTCGCGGTCGGCCGGTGGGTGAACCTGATCGGCCGCGGCGGCGACCACGCGGGTGGTGAGGGCGGGGGCGCCGCAGACGTCGAGGACGGCCAGGGACAGCTCGGGCGACAGGTCGCCGGGCAGCACCGCGGCGATGGAGCGGGCGAAGAGGATGGCGTGGCCCTCGCACGGCACCTGCTCGGACCGCCCGTCCCAGCGGGCCAGCCCGTCGGTGATGGCCAGCGGGGTCAGGGTGAGCGACACCAGGGTGGCGACCCGGTCGCCGGCCGACAGCCCCAGCGGGGACTCCGGCCCGACCTCGTCCACGACCCCGACCAGCATCCCGCCGGACCCCGTCACCGGGTTCTGCATCTTGCCCCGCGCCGCCACGATCTCCAGCACCGCCGACCGGATGGCGTCGCCGTCTCCGTCGTGGGCCACGGACAGCTGCCGGTACGACGCCGCGTCCAGGTTGAGTCGCTCGACCCGGATCCGGACCTCGTCCGGCCCGATCGACGGCGACGCGTCCAGACGCTGCGCGGCCTGCGGCAACACGCCGGCGGGCTCCAGCACGCGGTGAAGTCCGACCGAGCGCACGACGCACCTCTTCCTGAGTTCCGGAGGTAAGACCGGATGTCTTCCGGTTCGGGGCCTGTCTGACGGGACGGTTTCCATCTATCCTGCCATTCGACAACCCGTACGGGAAGCCGAGGAGGGGACCGTGGCAGAGCAGCCCTACCGGTACGACCGCCGCCCGCTGGCCGAGCCCGACCACCGGCGGCTGCCCGGCTTCCGGGACGTGACCGACGCCGAGTGGCGCGACGTCCAGTGGCAGCGGTCGCACTGCGTGAAGAACGCGAAGCAGCTGCGGGCCGTCTGGGGCGACCTGGTCGACGACCGGTTCTACGCCGACCTGGAGCGCGACCAGACCGAGCGCGCGACCATGTCGCTGCTGCTCCCGCCGCAGATGCTCAACACGATCGTGCCGGACGCGGCCCCGACCACCGACGCGGTCTACGCCGACGCGGTCCGCCGCTACATGCTGCCGGTCCTGTCCGACCGTGACCCGGAGTGGCCGTCCCACCCGCTGGCCACCCGCGACTCGCTGCACGAGCAGGAGATGTGGGCGGTCGAGGGGCTGACCCACCGCTACCCGACCAAGGTGCTGGCCGAGATCCTGCCCACCTGCCCGCAATACTGCGGCCACTGCACCCGGATGGACCTGGTCGGCAACTCCACGCCCCAGGTGGCCAAGCTGAAGTTCGTCTCCAAGCCGGTCGACCGGCTGGACGCGATGATCGACTACCTGCACCGCACCCCGGGTGTCCGGGACGTGGTCGTCTCCGGCGGCGACGTGGCCAACATGCCGTGGCCCCGGCTGGAGTCGTTCGTGTCCCGGGTGATGGAGGTCGAGTCCATCCGCGACATCCGGCTGGCGACCAAGGCGCTGATGGGGATGCCGCAACACTGGCTGCAGCCCGAGGTCCGCGAGGGCATGGCCCGGCTGTCGCGCACCGCCCGCGAGCGCGGCATCAGCCTCGCCATCCACACCCACGTCAACGCGGCCCAGCAGGTCACCCCGCTGGTGGCCGAGGCCGCGGCGGCGATGCTGGAGGCCGGCGTCCGCGACGTCCGCAACCAGGGCGTGCTGCTGCGGGGCACCAACGACTCCAGCGCGGCGCTGCTGGACCTGTGCTTCTCGCTGCTCGACGGGGCGCAGATCATGCCCTACTACTTCTACCTCTGCGACATGATCCCCGGCTCCGAGCACTGGCGGCTGGCGGTCTGGCAGGCCCAGGACCTGCAGCACGCGATCATGGGCTACCTGCCCGGCTTCGCCACGCCCCGCATCGTCTGCGACGTCCCGTACGTGGGAAAGCGCTGGGTCCACCAGGTGGACGAGTACGACCGGACGCAGGGCGTGTCGTACTGGACCAAGAACTACACCACCGCGCTGGACCGGTCCGACCCCGAGGCGCTGCAGCGGCGGTTCCCCTACCACGACCCGATCCGGACCCTGCCGCCCGCCGGGCAGGAGTGGTGGCGGGCGCAGCACCGGCAGCCGGAGCTGGCGGCACACGCCTGACCCGCGCTTTACCAGGATCAATCGGCACGGCAGGCTGGGTCGCCTCGATCACTCAGGAGACCATCCGGCCATGGCCAGAACCCGTGCCGTCCTGCTGGTGGTGCTGTGCGCCGCGCCTCTGCTGGTGGCCTGCGGTGGTGGCGGCGACCGGGGGGTGATCCTGCACTGGTACGTCGCCGAGGACACCGCGGGCGCGTACCGGCAGGCGGCGGAGCGTTGCGCCGACGCCTCGGCCGGCCGCTACCGGATCCGGGTGGAACCGCTGCCACAGACCAGCGACACCCAGCGCGAGCTGCTGGTGCGCCGGCTGGCCGCCCGCGACCGCACGGTCGACATCATGGGCCTGGACGTGATCTGGACGGCCGAGTTCGCCGAGGCCGGCTGGCTGCGGCCGTGGACCGGGGCGCGGGCGGTGCAGGTCTCCGCGGGCGTGCTGGCCGGACCGCTGGCCACCGCCCGCTACCGGGGCCGGCTGTGGGCGGCGCCGTTCACCAGCAACACCCAGCTGCTCTGGTACCGGAAGTCGCGTACGCCGAGCCCGGCCCCGACCTGGGACCAGGTCATCGCCCAGGCCGAGGCGCTGCCCGGCGGCGACAACGAGGTCGCCGTGCAGGGCGGCCGGTACGAGGGCTACACGGTCTGGGTCAACTCGCTGCTGGCCTCGGCCGGCACCGAGCTGGTCGCCGACCCCGACCGGCCCGACCGGGCCCGGGCCGGGCTGGCCCCGGGGCCGACCCGGGAGGCGCTGGCCGTGATCCGCCGGCTGGCCTCCTCCCCGGTCGCCGACGGCGGCCTGTCGGTCGCCACCGAGGTCGAGACGGAGCAGGCGATGCTGTCCGGGCGGGCCGCGTTCTCGCTCAACTACGCCTCGCTCTACGCCACCGTCCGCGACCAGCAGCCCGCCCTGCTGGCCGACCTGGGCTGGACCCGCTACCCCCAGGTCGTGCCGGGCCGGCGGAGCCGGCCGCCGCTGGGCGGGACCAACCTCGGCGTGGGGGCCTACTCGCCCCATCCCGAGCTGGCCCTGGACGCCGCCGCCTGCCTGCGCTCGGCGCCCAACCAGCAGGTCGCGGCGACCGGCGGCGGCCTCCCGCCGACCATCTCGGCCCTGTACGACGACCCGGCCGTGGTCCGGGAGTTCCCGTTCGCCGAGCTGCTGCGGCAGGGCATCGAACAGGCTGCGCCGCGGCCGGCCACCCCGGCGTACAGCGACGTGTCGCTGGCGGTGCAGCTGGTGCTGCACCCGCCGGCGTCGGTGAACCCGGACACGGTCGTGCCGCGGCTGCGCCGGACCATCGACGACGCCCTGACCTCCAAGGCGCTGCTGTGAGCATCGGCGGCGCGACGGTGTTCGTCCCGCGCCGGCCGCGGCGCAAGCGGCGGCCGCAGGCCGGGCACCGGACGGCCTGGCTGCTGACCGCGCCCGCGGTGATCGTCATGCTGGCCGTCGCCGCCTACCCGGTCGGCTACGCCGTCTGGCTGTCGCTGCACCGCTACGACCTGCGCTTCCCCGAGCAGCGGGGGTTCGTCGGGCTGGGCAACTACGCGGCCGTGCTGACCGCGTCGGTGTTCTGGACCGACCTGGGCGCGACCGTGGTCATCACCGTCGTCGCGGTCACGGCCGAGATGGTGCTCGGCTTCGCCATCGCGCTGATCCTGCGGCGCGGGCTGGCCGGGCGGCGGGCCGTGCGGGCCGCGCTGCTGCTGCCGTACGGGATCATCACGGTCGTGGCCGCGTTCGCCTGGCAGTACGCGGCCACCCCGGACCTGTCCTTCCTCTCCGACCGGGCCTGGCTGGGCGAGCGCTGGTCGTCGTTCGCGGTGGTGATCGCGACCGAGGTGTGGAAGTCGACCCCGTTCGTGGCGCTGCTGCTGCTGGCCGGGTTGACCGCGGTGCCGGACGAGCTGATGGAGACGGCGGAGATCGACGGGGCCGGGGCCTGGCAGCGGTTCACCCGGGTGTTGCTGCCCGGGATCCGCCCGG
This sequence comes from Mycobacteriales bacterium, assembly GCA_036519715.1. Lineage (GTDB taxonomy): Bacteria > Actinomycetota > Actinomycetes > Mycobacteriales > CADCTP01 > CADCTP01. Next base: position 4,956 of record DATDKW010000176.1, on the reverse strand, counting down.
TGCTGCTGGTCGTGCTTCTCTACCGGACGCTGGACTCGATCCGGGTCTTCGACACCGTGTTCATCCAGACCCGCGGCGCCAACGGGACCGAGACGCTGTCGCTGCTGGCCTACAACCAGCTCGCCGTCCGGCTCAACCTCGGGCTGGGCTCGGCCGTGTCGGTGCTGCTGTTCGCCCTCACCGCCGCGCTGGCCCTGTCCTACGTCTGGGTGTTCCGGGCCGACCTGCGCGAGCTGTCCCGGGGCGGCCGCTGATGCGCCGGCTGGGCTGGTACGCCGGCTCGGCGGCGGTGCTCCTCGTCGCCGTGCTGCCGGTGGCCTGGATCCTGTCGCTCTCGCTGAAGTCGCCGGCCACCGTGACCGACAAGCGGCTGTGGCCGGCCGACCCGACGCTGGAGAACTACCGCAGCATCTTCGGCTCCGCGCTGTTCACCCGGGCGCTGGTCAACTCGGTCGGCATCGGCCTGCTCAGCACCGCGCTGGCCGTCGCCCTGGCCACCCCGGCCGCGTACGCGCTGACCCGGCTGCACTTCCGGGGCAAGGCCCTGATCCTGCCGCTGACCCTGGCCGTCGCGGTGTTCCCGCCGGTGGCGATCGCCGGGCCGCTGTTCGACCTGTGGCGGGCGCTGCGGCTCTACGACACCTGGCCCGGGCTGGTCATCCCGTACCTGTCCTTCGCGCTGCCGCTGGCCATGTGGACGCTGACCGCGTTCTTCCGGGGGCTGCCGTGGGAGATGGAGCAGGCCGCGCAGGCCGACGGGGCGACCCCGTGGCAGGCGTTCCGGCGGGTGGTGGTGCCGCTGGCCCGGCCCGGCGTCCTCACCGCCGCGATCCTGGTGTTCTTCTTCGCCTGGAACGACTTCGTCTTCGCGATCTCGCTGACCTCCTCCGACCGGTCCCGTACGGTCCCGGCCGCGCTGGCCTTCTTCCCCGGCGACGAGCGGCTCAGCCAGCCGGTCGGCAGCATCGCCGCCGCCGCGGTCGTGGTCACCGTGCCGGTGCTGGTCGCGGCGCTGGTCTTCCAGCGCCGGCTGGTCGCCGGGCTCACCGCCGGCGTGGTGAAGGTGTGACCCGGATCGAGCTCGACCGGCTGTCCGCGTGCGGGCCCGACGGGCGCGGGGTGGTCCTGCACGACGTGTCCCTGGACGTCGGCGAGGGCGAGGTCGTCGCCATCGCCGGCGCGTCCGGGTCGGGCAAGAGCACGCTGCTGCGGGCGCTGATCGGGCTGGCCGACGTGCCGTCCGGGCAGCTGCGGCTGGACGGCGAGCCGGCCACCGACTGGGCCCCGGCCGAGCGCGACCTGGCCATGGTCTTCCAGGACCACGCGCCGTACCCGCACCTGCGGGTCCGGGACAACCTGGCCCTGCCGCTGCGGCTGGCCGGGGTCCCGGGCGGGGTGGTGGCCCGGCGGGTCGCGGCTGTGGCCGAGACGCTGGGCCTGTCGGTGCACCTGGACCGCTGGCCCCGGCAGCTGTCGGGCGGGCAGCGGCAGCGGGTCGCGGTCGGCCGGGTGCTGGTCCGGACCGCGCCCGGGGCCTACCTGCTGGACGAGCCGCTGTCGGCGGACCCGGCGATGCGGGCCCGGCTGCGGGGCCTGCTGGCCGGCCGGACCACGCTGTGGGCCACCCCGGACGTGGCCGAGGCGGCGGCGGTGGGCGACCGGGTCGCGGTGCTGCGGGCGGGGCGGCTGGTCCAGGTCGGCACCCCGCAGCAGCTGGCCGAGCGGCCGGTCAGCCTGGACGTGGCCGCGATGGCGCCGCTGAACGTGCTGCGCGGCACCCTCGCCGGCGGCGCCCTGCGGCTGCCGATCGGCACGCTGCCGATGACCCGGCCGGTGGACCGGCCGCCGGGCGAGGTGCTGGTCGGCATCCGGCCCGGCGACCTGACCGAGCGCGGCGAGGGGGTGCGGATCCCGCTGCTGGTCGGTGACGGCGCGGCCCCGGACGGGACGGCCACGCTGCGGCACCCGGCTCTGGCCCGGGCGGCCGAGGAGGACCCGAGCCTGTCGGCCGTGCTGCAGGCCCGGGTCGAGCCGGGCGGGCGGCGGTCGGTGCCGGTCCTGCTCGACCCGGCCCGGGTGCTGCTGTTCGACCCCGAGACCGGGGACGCGCTCTAGCTCTCGGCCTTCGCGCCGCGGAGGCGCTCGATGGTGTCGTCGTCCCAGGAGTGGCTGCGCAGCAGCCGGTAGCGCTCGGCCGACAGCCGCAGGTAGCCCTCGGCGTCGGTGCCGTCGGTGAGCAGCCCGGTCCGGCGCAGCACTTCGACCGCCGGCTCGAACTCTTCGGTGAACCAGCACTCGGCCGTCTCCCGCCGGTCCAGCAACCGGCCCCGCTGCTGCATGTAGCGGAAGCCCCAGGCCTCCACCGCCTCCGCCAGCGTGCCGAAGTCCTCGGCCGCGTGCAGCTCGACCCGCTCCCGCATCCGCGGCGGCAGCGGCACCCGCTCGGCGAACACCCGCTCGTGGCCCTTGGTCGGCAGGTCCTCCAGCCGCAGGTCCCGGTTGGCGCCGACCGCGGTCAGCACCTCGATGACGTGGGCGTTGATCGTGGTCCAGCCCAGAGCCCGGGCGACCGAGACCCGGTGGTGGCCGTCGATGACGAAGTGCACGTCGCCGATCCGGTAGACGTCGATCGGCGGCATCTCCTCGCCCCGGCGCAGGGCCGCGTCGATCCGGGCGAACCGCCGCTCCATCTCGTCCGAGGTCGGCCGGAACAGCCGGTCGAAGCCGGTGCTGCGGTCGACCGAGCCGACCACCGAGTCGACCTCGATCACCTGCTCGCCCAGGTCGCGCTCGCCGCGGCGGCCCAGCGCCGCCACCACCTCGTCGAACGGCAGCAGCACGTCGTACGTCGCGGAGCGGCCGTGCAGCCGGCGGCGGACCGCGGACATGGCCGCGCGCCGCCGGGCGCGCAGGAAGTCGTCGCGGGCGTCCTGCAGCGGGAAACCGGTGTCGAGTGCCATCAGGATCCAGTCTGACGCCCGAGCGTGTCCGGCGACAGGCGTTCAGGTAACACGTCCGGACCTGTACCGACCGGTAACTCTGCGGTCAGGATGAAGATCCCCCTCGTGGAAGGCAGGTGGCACCGTGGCCGCTGCTCTTCGTCCCACCGCCCGCCGGCTGGTCGCGCTGGCCGGTGGAGCTCTCCTCAGCGCCGGATTCCTCGTCACCGCCGCGGATCCCGCCGCCGCGGCCCCCGGGTCCGGACCGACCGCTGTGGTCGCCCTGGGCGACAGTGCGATCTCCGGTGAGGGCGCCGGCGCGTACGAGCCCGGCACCGACGGGCTCGGCGGTGACTTCTGCCACCGCTCGACCCGGGCCCAGATCCAGCGGACCGCGATCCCGGGCATCCAGAACCGGATCAGCCTGGCCTGCTCCGGCGCCGCGTCCTCCGACATACGGATCAACGGCACCAGCCACTACACGGAGCCGCCGCAGGCGGACCGGTTGCGCGCGGTCGCCCGGGACAACGACGTGAAGATGATCGTGCTGCAGGTCGGCGCGAACGACGATCCGCAGTTCGCGGACTCCGTGCTCAGCTGCGTGAAGGCCTGGGCCAACCCGTTCGCGTCACCGTGCTCGTCGACGCTGGCAGCGGTCTGGCCCAGCCGGGTCGCGGCGATGGCGCCCAAGGTCGAGGCGTCGGTCAACGACGTGCGGACCGTGATGCGGCAGGCCGGGTACGCCGACTCGTCGTACCAATTCGTGCTGCAGTCGTACGCGTCGCCGTTCACGGAGAACATGAACTCGATCACGCACGCCTTCGAGGGGTGCCCGATCCGGCTGGCGGACGCGAAGTTCTCCCGGACCCAGGCCGTCGGGCAGCTGTCGGCGGCGCTGCGCGGGGTGGCGCAGCGCACCGGCGTCCGGTTCCTCGACCTGGCCCGGGCCAGCGAGGGCCACGAGGCCTGCAACAAGTCCACGTCCGACCGCTGGATCACGCCGCTCACCGTCGACGTCGGCACCCTGCTGCACTCGGCCGACCCGAGCCACATCGTGCAGCAGTCGTTCCACCCGAACGCGAACGGGCACGCGCAGCTGGGCACCTGCCTGACCGAGTTCTACGCCGACGGGCTCGGCGAGGGTCAGTGCCTCCGCGGCGCGGACGGCGCGCTGCACGCCACCGCCGGCATCACCGCCCCGACGGCCCGGGCCGCGGCCACGGTCGGCTGACGGCGGGTCCGCCGCGCCCGCCTGACGGCGGACGCGGCCGACCGGCTCGAGATCTGGCGGGGCGGCCCCGACGGGCCGCTCCGCCGAACCCTTCGGCCGTCCGGCCCCGGCCGCCCCGGCCGCGCTGGCCTGGCGGTTGGCCGCTCCGGTCGCGCCGGCCTGGCGGTTGTTGGCCGATCCGGCGGCGCCCGGCGTGGCGGGTTGGCCGCCCGGCCGGGTCCGGCGGGGCGGCTAGCTCTGGTCGGGTTCGGCGGCGGTGACCTCGGCCAGGGTGGGCGGGTCGGCGCCGGGGCGGGCGCAGGTCAGGGCGGCGACCAGGGCGGCCCGCTCCAGCACCGGGCCCAGGTCCACTTCGGACAGAGCGGCGCCCGCCCCGGCCAGGGCGCCGCGGTCGGCCAGGGCGCCGAGCAGCCCGGAGCTGAAGGCGTCGCCGGCGCCGACGGTGTCCACCACCGTGACCGGCGGCGACGGCCGCCGCACCTGCTCGCCGCCGGCCCGCAGCCCCACCGCGCCGTCGCCGCCCAGCGTCACCACCACCAGCGCCGGGCCGGCGGTCGTCCACCGGGCCGCGGCCTCGACCGGGTCCTGGCCGGGATAGAGCCAGTCCAGGTCCTCGGAGCTGACCTTGACCACGTCGGCCAGCGCCACCACCCGCTCGACCGCGGCCCGTCCGGCCTCCACCGGCCCGCGCTTCGCCATCCGGACGTTGGGGTCGTAGCTGATCGCGGTCCGGCCCTGGACGCGGCCCAGCAACTCGACGATCCGGGCCGCGCCCGGCTCCAGCTC
>DATDKW010000175.1:0-14936 GCA_036519715.1 Mycobacteriales bacterium | reverse complement strand
TGCGGCACCCGCGATGTCCGGTTCAGCCGGCGGCCTGCAGCTGCAGGTGCTCCCGCCGGGCCGTCTCCAGCAACGAGCGCCACGAGCTGACGTCGGGCCGGCGCTTGAGCAGCGCTCGCCGCTCGCGCTCGGTCATGCCGCCCCAGACCCCGAACTCGACCCGGTTGTCCAGCGCGTCCGACAGGCACTCCGTACGGACCGGGCAACCCATGCACACGGCCTTGGCGCGGTTCTGCGCCGCCCCCTGGACGAAGAGCTCGTCCGGGTTGGTCGTCTTGCATCGGGCGTTCTTCGACCAGTCGACCAGCATCTCGGCGTTCATCCGATTGTCCCCCTGGATACGCGCGCCCCCCACCAGAACGCTAGGCACACAGTAGGAAACCGGACAGGTAACTAGACAGACCCCGATCGGATCATTAAGAGTGGCCCGCACTGACTAAGCCCGCCGCCGGGAGAACACCAGATTGGGGTTACTCCGTTCTAGGCCGTTCGGCGTAGTAAGCGGCTAGTCCGCGAACGGGTTACCGCCAACGTACGCCGCACGCCGTAGTCTGCACCGCATGCCTGGTCCGGTGATACGGAAAGCCATCGGTGTAGTGCAGCTCACCGCGGCCGTCGGGGTCACGGGAGTGCTCGTGGCGGCGGTGGCGCTGCCGGTCACCGGCGGCATCGGGCTGGCCGCCCGCAACAGCGTGCGGGCCTTCGACGAGCAGCCGTGCGACGTCGAGGCGGGCGTCCCCGAGCAGGCCTCGACGATGTACGCGGCCGACGGCACCACGATCGCCACCTTCTACTCGCAGAACCGCACGGTCGTGCCCACCAAGAAGATCCCCAAGGTGATGCGGCAGGCCATCGTCGCCATCGAGGACCGCCGGTTCTACGAGCACCACGGCGTCGACCCGGAGGCGCTGGTCCGGGCCGTGGTCAAGAACCAGCAGGCCGGCGACACCGTGCAGGGCGGCTCCACGCTGACCATGCAATACATCAAGAACGTCCGGCTCTACCAGGCCAAGACGCTGGAAGAGCAGCGCGCCGCGGTCGACAAGAGCAACGGGCGCAAGCTCATCGAGGCCCGCTGCGCCCTGGAGCTGGAGAACAAGCAGTCCAAGGACCAGATCCTCACCAACTACCTGAACATCACCTACTTCGGCGCCGGGGCGTACGGCGTGGAGAAGGCGTCCCAGACCTACTTCGGCAAGCCCGCCCTCAAGCTCACCGTGCCCGAGGCCGCGATGCTGGCCGGCCTGGTCCAGAGCCCGCTCCGGTACGACCCGTACAAGTCGAAGAAGGACGCGAAGGCGCGCCGGGACGTCGTCATCGGCGACATGCAGAGCCTGGGCTACATCACGGCCAAGCAGGCCGCCGCGGCCAAGGCGTCGGCGATCAAGGTGAAGCCGAAGGCGAAGTCCAGCAACAAGGACTGCGCCAACACCAACCCCAAGATCGTCAACGCGGGGTTCTTCTGCGACTACGCGAAGATCGCGCTGAAGGCGGCCGGGTTCCCGCAGGAAAGGCTGGAGACCGGCGGCCTGCGGATCTACACCACCCTCAAGCCCAGCATCCAGAACTCGGTGCAGGGCGCGATGCCGTTCGACCTGTGGCGGGGCCGCAAGTCGATCGCGGTCACGGACATCATCGAGCCGAAGACCGGCAACGTGCTCGCCTTCGGGGTGGCCCGGAAGTACGGCGTGAACCCCAAGGACAAGAACGTCACGTCCAACCCTCTGAACACGGCCCTGACGGCCGGCTCCGGCTCCACGTACAAGGTCTTCACGCTGGTCTCGGCGCTGCAGAACAAGGTGCCGCTGGAGGCATTCCAGATCTCCGTCGGCAACAGCTACACGGCGACGGTCTGCAAGAACGGCAACGACCCGTACACGGTGGTCAACGCCGGCAAATACAAGGAAGGCCCGTACAACCTGGACGTGGCCACGTACGAGTCGGTGAACACGTTCTTCGTGGCGCTGCTGGACCAGCGCTTCAACTGCGACCTCACCGGGCCGGTCAAGGCCGCGCAGGCGATGGGCCTGGTCAACACGCTCAACGCCAAGAGCATCTACCCGAAGCTGACCGAGGGTCAGGCCTACATCCAGAACAAGAGCGCGTCGTTCACCCTCGGCCCCAACGGGACCAGCCCGCTGGAGCTGTCCTCGGCGTACGCGACGCTGGCCAACGACGGGAAATACTGCCCGCCGACCCCGCTGCGCAAGGTCGTCGGCCCGGACGGCAAGGCCATCGGGTTGCCGGAGCGCAGCTGTACCCAGGCCATCAGCCCCGGCATCGCGCACACGGTCAACAAGGTGCTGGAGAAGGACACGACCGTGGCCGGCGGCACCGCGGTCAGCGCGATGCAGGGGCTGGCCAGCGCGGCCCGGCCGATCGGCGGCAAGACCGGCACCGCGAGCGGCCGGCGGGCCGGGGACAGCGAGCGTGCCTCCGGCAACTCGGCCGCCTGGTTCGTCGGCTACACGCCCGACTACGCCGGCGCGACCGCGGTCTTCGACCCGAAGAACACGTCGATCGCGCTGACCGACGTGCCGGGCAAGGAGGGCGGCAACGTCTTCGGGGCCTACTCGGCGGCGATCTGGCGCAACGCCATGGAGCCGTTCCTCCGGGAGAAGACCTGGTCCTTCCCGCCGGCCGACCAGGAGGTCGTCAACGGCGACAGCGTGCCGGTGCAGTCGGTGGTCGGCATGGACCCGGCCTCGGCGACCGGGGTGCTGCAGGCCGGCGGCTTCCAGGTCCGGATCGCGCCGGAGCAGAAGGACAGCACGGTGCCTGCGGGCTTCGTGGCCGCGCAGTCGCCGAGCGGCCGCGCATCACGGGGCATGACGATCACGCTCTACCTGTCGAACGGCAAGGGCGCACCCGGCGCCGGCACCCCCGGGCTGCCGCTGCCGCCGGGCCAGACCCTGCCCCCGAGGCCGCCGGGCCGCGGCGGCGGCGGTGGCGGCGGCCCCGGCGGGGGTGGTGGCGGCGGGGGATGACGGCGCCGGGGTCCGGGTTCAGTGGCCCGGACCCCGCCCCCCCCGCGACTGACCTGACGGCGCTCCAGGCCGCCGTTCGGGGCGCAAGCCGCGGCTCCGGACGGGCCGCCGTTGCGGGCGCGCCGCCATTCGGGCGCGCCGCCATTCGGGCGCGCCGCCATTTCCGGGGCGCCGCCGCTCGGGCGCGCCCCCGCCCCGGCCGGACCGGCGTTGTTCAGGCGAGCTGGCGGCGTACCTCGGTGGACAGGCGCTTCCCGTCCGCCCGCCCGGCCGCCTTGGCCTGGGCGACCTTCATGACCGCACCCATCTGCGGCATCCCCGTGGCCCCGGTCTCCGCGATCGCGGCCGCGACCAGGTCGGCGATGGCGGCATCGTCGAGCTGGGTCGGCAGGTAGCGGTCGAGCACGCCGCCCTCGGCCCGCTCCCGCTCGGCCAGCTCGTCCCGCCCGGCCGAGCCGAACGCCTCCGCCGCCTCACGCCGCTTCTTGGCCTCCCGGGCCAGCACCTTGAGGACCTCGTCGTCGGACAGCGCCCGCGCGCTGGACCCGGAGACCTCCTCGGTGGTGATCGCGGCCAGCGCCATCCGCAGCGTGGCGGTGGTCAGCTCGTCGCGGCCGCGCATGGCGTCGGTCAGGTCGGACTGCAGGCGGTCCTTCAGCTCGCTCACGCCGGGAACCTACCCCGGCGGCCGATAGTGTGGACCGGGTGAAGACCCGCATGATCGTCGCGCCCGCCGCCGGCCTGTCCGGGGCCGGCCTGGCCACCCTGGCGTACGCGGGCCTGATCGAACGCAACGCCTTCCGGCTGCGCGAGATCGAGATCCCGGTGCTCGCTCCCGGTGCTGACCCCCTGCGGCTGCTGCACCTGTCCGACCTGCACCTCACCTCGGCCCAGACCCGCAAGCGGCGCTGGATCCACGACCTCGGCCGGCTCGATCCCGACCTGGTCGTCGTGACCGGCGACTTCCTGGCCGGCCTGGACACCGTCGGGCCGGTGCTGGAGGCGCTGGAGCCGCTGCTCGACCGGCCGGGCGCGTTCGTGCCGGGCAACAACGACTACTACGCGCCGCGTCCCAAGAACCCGCTGCGCTACTTCGTGCCGGAGAAGAACCGCGTCTTCGGCCCCCGGCTGCCCTGGGGCGAGCTGGCCGGCGCGCTGACCGACGCGGGCTGGGCCGACGTCACCAACCGCCGGGCCACCCTCAAGGCCGGCGACCGCGTCGTCGCCCTGGCCGGCACGGACGACCCGCACCTCGGCCGCGACCGCTACGCGAAGGTCGCCGGTCCGGCCTCAGCGGACGCCGACCTCCGGCTGGGCGTCACCCACTCCCCCGAGCCCCGGGTCCTGGACGCGTTCGCCACCGACGGCTACGAGCTGATCCTCGCCGGCCACACCCACGGCGGCCAGCTCCGCATCCCCGGCTACGGCGCCGTCGTCACCAACTGCGGCATCGACCGGGCCCGCGCCCGCGGCCTGTCCCGCTGGGGCGACCGGTCCTGGCTGCACGTCTCCCCCGGCCTGGGCACGTCGCCGTACGCGCCGTTCCGCTTTTGCTGCCCCCCGGAGGCGACCCTGCTCAAACTGGTTCCCCGATTCCGCTAGAGTAGGAGCGCACCACCGGGGTGTGGCGCAGCTTGGTAGCGCGCTTCGTTCGGGACGAAGAGGCCGCAGGTTCAAATCCTGTCACCCCGACCCTCCAAAGCCGCAGGTCACGGCCCCTCCTCGGAGGGGTCTTCCTCGTTCTCGGGGTCCTCTACCAGCTCGATCCACAACGGATCCACAACAAGCGCGTCATCTACCCGCTTCTGGAAGTCGGCGGGGACGTCGGTGTAGATGGCCAGCGTCGTGGTCACGTCCTCGTGTCCCATGATCTTCTGCACGACGTTCGGCGGCACTCCTTCGGACACGAGCCACGTCGCGTACGAGTGCCGCAGATCGTGGAACCGCAGCCCCTCCGGAAGGCCGGCCCGTCGCAACGCCGGCTTCCACACCCGCGTCCGGAAGCTCGTCCGCCCGACCGGACCACCGACCGAGTTGACGAAGACCAGCTCGGGCGACGGAAACGTCTGACGATGCTGCACCAGCAGCTCGACCACCGCCGCCGGCACCGGCACCGACCGCCGGCCGGCTCGCGACTTCGGGTACGGCTTGACGCTGATCTGTCCCGACACCTCGACCAGAACCCGGACGACCCGCAGCCGCCGCGTCTCCAGGTCCACGGCCTCCCAGAACAGGCCGGCGCACTCGCCCCAGCGCAGCCCTTGAACGCAGCCGTCGCCACCAGGGTCCGGTAGCGGTCCGGTATCTCCGGCAGCAGCTTTCCGGCGACCTCCTCCCGGGTGAGCGTCAGTCCGGCGTCCTGCTTGCGCCTCGGAGGAGCCGGACGCCGTCGCAGGGGTTGCGGACCAGCAGCCGAGCTTGGACCGCAGACCCGAGGATCAGCGCCAGGACCCGGTAGCACTCCCGGACCGTCGCGGGCGCCAGCCGGCCGCCGAGCTGGGCAACCCACTCCTGCACCGACATGTGATCGATCTTCGACAGCGGCCAGTCACCCCAGCGCGGGAGGACGTGAACCCGCAGCAGGGACTCGTCCCGCGCCGCTGTCGCCCTCTCGACCGTCCGCCCGGCCAGCCACCGCGCCGCGTGCGCCCGGAAGCGAACCCGATCGCCGCCCGAGGGATCGACGTAGCTCCGCTGAGCGATGTCGGTCTCCAGGCTCGCCTTGAAGGCCTTCGCCTCCCGCATGAGCTTGAAGAACTTGGAGCGCTGCCGGCCGGTCGGCTCGCGCCAGCTCACCCGGTAGGTGCCGTTCTCGGTCTTCTTGATGCTCGCCATCAGCTCTGGTCCGGCGCACTATCGAGCCAGGCGTGGAACTGGTTGCGCGAGATGATCCAGCGCCGCCGGAACTGCTTGGCCGGGATCGTGCCGTCCTGCAGCAGCTCGTACGCGCCGCCAAGGTGCAGCCCGAGCAACGCCGCGACCTCCTTGACCGTGTAGGTGGCCGACCCGGCGGCTGACGCAGAGCCCGGATTTTGGACGGAGTGGTGGGAAGAACCGCAGTCATCGGTAGTGCCTCTCTGTCTGAAGTGGACTGGACATCTCGTCTCGCGCGATCCGCCGTCGCTCCCGCGCCCTTGCCGCTGCACTCGCAGCGAGCAGCGCGTCGGCCGTAGTCCGCCAGCCCGAGCCCGCGTAGCTCCAGGAACCGACGACCAACGTGGTCTCTTCGGCGTGCTCGCGGGTTTCGACCAGCTCGCGCCGCCGCCAGGTTCGCCGCGCCGCACGCAGCGCGCGAAGCGTGGTGGAGTAGCGGCGGGAGCGCGTTCCGAAGTGGCCGCCGAAGCCGAGCATGTGAGCCCAGCGCCGCAGCCCGTCCCAGCCGTCGACGGCGCCGAGGGTCCAGCAGGCGTCGACCAGCCGGCCGGCATGCGTGTGTGGGTCGGCGTAGTAGTCCACTGTGGACGCGGTCAGTCGCTTGGAGATGTGTCCGGTGCTCTCGGTCGACTTGGTCGCGTACTTGGCGAGGTAGGCGACGACGGCCCGGTCGGTGACGTCGCCGTCTCCGCGTAGCCGCAGCGGCCGGACGTCGAACTGCTCATCCCACGCGATCCGCCAGCCGCCCGCCGGGTGCTGCTCGGTCAGGAACGTCGTTGCCGCCGCCGCGTGCCGGACCGCGTCGACCAGGTCGCGGAGACCAACGTCGGCCGGCGGGATGATCCGTTCCTTGTCGTTTGGGTCGACGCCGTCGAGGCGGAGCAGCGCGTGCAGGTGCACGACCCCGCGCCGTTGGAACTCCGCGACCTTCGCGTACGACAGCGGTGGGTGCAGAGGTTCACTCCGATGTTCGCCGACGCCGCCCGCCCGCTCCGGCACGTCACCGGTGATCGGTGGTTCGTCGATGAGACCTACGTCAAGGTCGCGGGGCGGTGGCGGTACCTCTACCGCGCAGTGGACCAGTATGGGCAGGTCATCGACGTGGTGCTGTCCGAGCAGCGGGACACCGCCGCCGCGCGCCGATTCTTCGCCCGGGCGCTGACCCACGGACCGGCGCCGGTCGAGGTGACCACCGACAAGGCCGGCCCTTACCTGCGGGTGCTGGACGAACTCCTCCCGGCTGCAGCGCATGTCACCGAGCAGTACGCGAACAACCGGATAGAAGCCGATCATGGCCGGCTGAAAGCTCGGCTACGACCGATGCGCGGGCTGAAACGGCTCCGCTCCGCGGCTCGGATCGCCGCCGGCCACGCGTTCGTGCAGAACCTCCGCCGCGGCCACTACGAACTCGCCGCCGACGCCCCGCCACGCCTTCGCCTCGCGACAGCCTTCACCGAACTCGCGCTGGCGGTCTGAGGTGCACACCTGAAGGAACTGCCGCATGCCCGGCCCGCCAGAACGCAACAGCGCCGGCCGGTCCCCCCTCGGCGATGGACGCGCCGCGGTGGGCCGGTCCGGGCGGACCGGCCCACCGTGGGGTGGCGTCGTGGTCAGGGGATGACGACCTCGTCGGAGGTTGCGTCGGTGGTGTCGGTGCCGCCTCGCAGTTCGAACCGGTCGGTCCCACCGGCACCGATCAGGCTGTCGTCGCCGGGAGATCCGATCAGGATGTCGTCGCCTGACCCACCGACCTCACTGAAGACGGGGACGGTGCCCGCGGCCAGGAGGCTGGCGTCGAAGAGGTCGCCGACCTCCGGACCGGAGGCCAGTCCGAGAATCATCAGGTGCTGGGCGCGGGTGATCACCACGGTCGGACCGAGGCCCGTGACGGTGGCACCCGCGGCCGGCGACCCACCGATCCTGATCCGGTCGGAGGCTTCCGACCCGAACACCTGCGCGATGTTGACCGCACCTCCGGTCCGGGCGGGGTCGACGGCCGGGCCGAGGTCCACCCGTACGACATCGACGTCGGAGGCGGAGAAGTCGTCGAAGAGCACGCCGTTCGGGCCGCCGGCCAAGTTCGCCTTCACGAGCTCGAAGCCGCTGAAGCTCATCAGGTCGTCGGGGTCGTTCGGGGCCGGCAGTTGGATGCGGGTGATCGTCGAGCGCACACCGTTGCTGCGGAACTGGAAGGCCTCGGTCTCCAGCGCGCTGGAGGCGTCCGATCCGTTGAACAGCAGGGTGTCCGTGCCGCTGTCGCCGTCGACGTGGTCGTTGCCGTCCCCGGGGTTCCAGGTGAACTGGTCGGCGTCGGCGCCGAGGGTCACGGTGTCGTCGCCGGGGCCACCGATCACCTTGTCGTTGCCGGCATCGCCGACCAGGTCGTCGTCGCCGCGGCCGCCGAGGATCGTGTCCACACCGGACCCGCCGCGCAGGCTGTCGGCCTTCGACCCGCCGGAGAGCTGGTCGTTGCCTTCGCCGCCCAGGAACTGGATCCGCGGCATGGCGCCGTTGGTCTCGTCCAGCCGGAGGGTGTCGTTGCCGCCGGCGCCGTCCATGACGATGTCCAGGATCGACGCGGTGGTGCCGTCGACCGCGGCACCGTTCACGGTGATGACGCCGGCCGGGGTCCGGCCCACGGTGAGCGAGTTCGCTGCCGCATCACCGGTGACGGTGAGGAGGGAACCGCTCCGCGTGATGGTGACGCCGGCCGGTGCGGCCCCTGCTGGCGCCGCGGACAGCACGGTTCCTCCTGTCACGAGCACGCCGACCACGAGCGGGCCGATGACGCCACCGCGGGCAGCCCTCCGGATCCGGAGACGAGCCAGACGGACCCGGCGCCGTCGGGTGGCCGGCTCCGAGGAGCCGCACGACCGGTGGTCCCCACCCGGGATCGACCGGGCGAGCCGGAAACGGTCCGCGGTGCGCAGCAGCTCCTGCCGGCGGCGGACCAGGTACGGATCCGCGGGGCTCACACACCCTCCTGGACGGGGAAGATCTCGTCCGCGACGAGGCCGTGCGCCTTGGCGTGGACGGCGATCGCGGCCTCGGCGTCCGGCGCCTCGACGAGGCAGAACACCTTGCCGTGCTCGGCGTCGACCCAGTAGCGCAGGTAATGGACGTCGAACTCGGACTGGGTCTGCAGGTCGGCGGCGTGCACCTGCTCGGCGTCCTTGATCGCGACCGGGCCGTCGAGCGTGTGCACGTCCAGAAACAGCGGCATGGCTTGCTCCTCTCAGGGATCGGCCGGGTTTCCGGCCGTGTCCCGAGTGAAGCGATCCGCGCCCGGGGCCCGCATCGGGCGAGTTCCCTAGCTTGGCACGATGCCGCGCCGCACCGCGGCGGCGACCGCGCGCGAGCGGGTGGGCTCGCCGAGCTTGCGCAGCACCGCGGAGACGTGGTGACCCGCGGTCTTCCTGGACAGGTAGAGGCGGGCCGCGATGTCTGCATTGGACAGTCCGGCGGCCAGCAGGGTCAGCACCTCGAGCTCCCGGTCGGTGAGTCCGGCCGGGTTGGCCCGGCTGGCCGGTCGCGGTCCCCGCGGCACGGGCCGGCCCCGGGCGTGCAGGTCCCGCAGGACGGCGCGTACGGTCGCCTCCGCGCCCAGGACGCGGAGCATCTCGACACCGTCCCGGACGTCCGCGTCGCGGTCCGAGCCGGTCAGCGCGAGCGCCTGCCACAGCGGGCTTCCGAGCCCGGCCCAGGCCTCGGCTGCGGCCGTCGCCCGGCCCGACAGCATCAGCGCGAACGGCTCGGCGCTCGCGGCCGGAACGTCGTCGGACCCGCCCGCCAGCCTTCTCCACCAGGCCAGTTCCCCGATCTCCCAGGGGCTCTCGTGCACGAGGTCCCCGGCGCGGTCCAGCTCCGCGGCGATGTTCCGGCCGGCGGTCCAGGCCGCTTCGGCGCGGGCCGTGAACACCGGCACCAATCGCGGTGACTCGCCGGTCCGAGCCGCCAGGGCCAGCGCCTCGTCCAGCGCGGCGTCGGCGCCCGGCTCGCCGCGCCGGACGGCGATCTGTGCGGCGACCACGAGCGCGGTGATGCGGCTCACCGGTAGGAGGTGCGGTCGGCGCAGCACCTCGTCGGCGGTCCGCCGGGCCGCGTCCCACCGGCCCTGCTCGGCCAGCGACCTCGCCAGCCAGGCCGTCATGTACAGCCGCCACGTGTCCAGGTCGCGCTCCGTGCAGTAGGCGATGCCCGCCGCCAGGTGCCGGTCCGCGTCGGCGAACCGCCGCGCGCCCACCCAGCAGGAGCCGAGGTTCGTGTACGCCCGGGCGGCGTTCTCGTGGGCATCCTCGGCCAGCGCCAGGTCGAGGCTGCGGGACAGCTGCGCGCTGCCCTCCGCGAGCCGGCCCGCGGTCATCAGTGCGACGCCGACGTTGTTCAATGCGTGGCTCTCCACCTGCCGGTCGCCGAGCGCGCGGGCGAGATCGATCGCCTTGCTTCCCCACACCACCGCCGCGTCCGTGTCGCCGGCTAGCATTCGCAGCTGGGACAGGTTGCTGTACGCCATCGCCAGCTCCGGGTCCGGGCCGAGTCGCTCCAGGATGGTGAGCGCTTCGGTGGCGTACCGGTCGGCGTCGGCGCCGCGGCCGGAAAGCCACGACAGCCGGCTTAGCCGGCGCAGGGCGGCGCCCGCGCGATCGTCGCCGCCGTCGACGCGGTGCAGCTCCAGCGCCTCGGCCTGGGAGTCCACCGCGGCCTGCGTCTGCTCGGTGAGGTAGCACTCGTACGACAACCGTTCCAGCAGGGCCGCGCGCTCCGGCGCGTCGAGCAGGTATCCGTAGCGCAGCGCCGCGCGGTAGTGCTCGGCCGCCTCGCGGTGGGCACCGAGTCGAGCCGCCCGGTCCCCGGCCCGGGGCGCGTAGGCCAGCACGGCGGTCGCGTTGCCGCTGGCATCGGCGTGGTGGGCGAGCCGCCGGTCATCGACGTGACCGTGCCGCGTCAGCCACTCCAGCACGGCCGCGTGCAGACCGACCCGGGTCGCGGCCGGCAGCGCCTGCTCGACCGCCTGCCGGGCGAGCTCGTGGCGGAAGCCGACCACCGCGCCGCCGCCGACGAGCAGGCCGCCCTCGACGCATTCGTCGATCGCCTCCGGGCGCCGGCCCGACACGGCGCCGAGCAGGTCGAGCTCGATGCCGCTGCCGATGACCGCCGCCGCATCGAGCACCCGCCGGGCCGCGGCGGACAGTCTGGCGGCGCGGGCCAGAGTCGCGTCCCGCACGGACGGGGGCAGGCTCGGGCTGCCGGTCGCGAGCACCTCGGTGACGAAGAACGGGTTGCCCTGCGTACGCCCGAACAGCTCCTCGACATCGACCGACGACCCGGCGCTGTCCGCCAGACGCAGGACGGCCGCCCGCGTGAGCGGCGGGACGTGGATCCGCGCCACCCCCGGAACTGTCGCCAGGTCGCCCAGCACGATCGTCAGCGGATGCGCACCCGTCACCTCGTCGTCCCGGAGGGTCCCGACGATCAGTACGGGAAAGTCGGCCAGCCGCCGTCCGAGGAAGCCGAGCAGGTCCAAGGTCGCCTCGTCCGCCCAGTGCAGGTCCTCCAGCACGACCAGGGTCGCGGTCGTGGCGAGCGCCGACCGGATGGCCGGGAAGGGCCGCCGGGCGGTCCCGAGCAGCTCTTCGAGCTCGGGCAGCGCGTCCAGGAACGGGCCCAGCGGGGCAGCGGTCGCCGGGCTGTCCGCCGTTCCGCGCAGGATCCGGACGCCGGTGGCGGTCCCGGCGAACTGGCCGGTCAGCGCGGTCTTGCCCACGCCGGCCTCGCCACCGACGAAGACCAGGCGCCCCTGTCCCCGGAGGGCGGCGGCGAGGTGGGCGTCGAGGGTGGCGAGCAGCTCATCCCGCTCCAGGAGCACCTCACCATCGAAACACCGCCACGGGCGCAGCACCACCACGATGACGGTCAGGGCAGTAGGGCCAGCTTGCCCACGGTGGCGCGTGCTTCCAGCTCCGCGAGTGCCTTCGGCCCCTCGGCCAGCGCGAAGGTGGTGGGCCTGCCGCGGCCGAGCACCCCGGTCGCGAGGAGACCGAACAGCTCCCCCATGACCGCGCCGAAGACCTGCGGTGCTGACCGGATCAGGACGCCGATGTTCAGGCCGCTGACGTGGACCGGGTGCCGGTAGACCAGGTCCCAGTTGGTGATCGCGACCTCGCCGCCGGCCAGGCCGTAGACGACGACCCGGCCGGTGACCCGCTTGGTCACGGCCAGGCTGGCGTCGAGGGTGGGGCCGCCGACCGACTCCAGCACCAGGTCGCGCCCGTACCGCCGGTCAGCCGGAGAACCTCGGCGGCGAGATCGGTCCCGCGGGAGTCGACGACGTGGTCGGCGCCCAGCGCCCGTACCGCGTCGTGCTTGCCCGGCGAGGCCGTGCCGATCACGGTCGCGCCGTAGTGCCTGGCCATCGTCACCGCCGCCTGTCCGGTCCCGCCGGCCGCGGCCTGGATCAGCACGGTCTGCCCGGCGCTGACGCCACCCAGCGGCTTCAGCGCCGCCAGCGCGGTCGGCCAGCTCACGACCAGGCCCAGTGCCTGCTCGTCGGCCCAGCCCGCCGGTACGGGAACCGCCGCTGCCGGGACATCACGATGTACTCGGCGAAGGCGCCGCCTCCGATGGTGACGCCGATGACGTGGGCGCCGGGCCTCAGGTCGGTCACCCCGTCACCGACGGCGGTGACTTCACCGACGGCCTCGATGCCGGCCTGGTACGGCGGCTGCGGGCCGCCGGCGAAGGTGCCGCGGGCCCGCGAGAGGTCGACGAAGTTGACACCAGGGTGGTCGGCCCGCCGCGGTCACCGTCCTCCGGCCACATGCCGGCGACCACCAGCGCGTCCTCGCCGCCGGCCCAGACGACCGCCCGCGGTGCGGCCAGCGCCTCCGCCACCGCGTGGGCGAGGTCGGCGGGCAGGCCCACGGGACCGGTGCGGGACAGCCAGCTCAAGGCCGAGTACGCGGCGAGGTGCTGGCCGTGCACGATCGCCCAGCCGGCTGCGACCGGCACCAGACCGGCCGTCAGCAGGCCAGCGCGCGGGGTGCCCCACCCGACCAGGCCGACGACGAGCGACGCGACGGACAGGCCGGCGGCCAGCGCCATGGTCCCGGAGGAATTATCCGGCGAGCAGTTCTTCGAGCTTGACCGGGTCGCCGAGGTAGACCGACCCGGCGCCGGCTGAGGCGTCGTCGGGGAAGATGAGGGTTTGTCCGGCCGCGAGCGCGGTGACGATCCGCTGCGCGACGATCTCCGGCGGGGCCTTGTCCGCCTCGACCCCGGCGAGCATGTCGGTGTCGATCCCACCGGGGTAGGCGCCGAACACCTCGATGCCGCGCCCGCGTAGCTCGGCCCGCAGCGCCTGGGTGATCGAATGGGCGGCTGCCTTCGACGCACTGTATCCGGCCATCGGTGGGACCGGGGCGAGCGCGATCAGGGTGAGCACGTTGACGACCGCTGCCGGGGCGTTCCGGGCCAGCACGGGGACGAACGCGCGGGTGACGCGCAAGGTGCCGAAGTAGTTGGTGACCATGTCCTGCTCGTAGCCGGCGAGGTCCCCGTCGAGGGCGCCGCCGAAGTGCAGCACGCCCGCGTTGTTCACGAGCACGGTCACGTCGGGCGCCGCCGCCGCGGCGGCCCGCACGCTCATGTCGTCGGTGACGTCGAGTGGCAGGACCCGCACCCGCGGATCGGCCCGCACCTGCGCAGCGACCGACGTCGCGTCTCGGGCGGTGGCGTAGACCCGGCGGGCGCCGGCGGACAGCAGTTCGGAGACGAGCCGGGCACCGAGGCCGCGGTTGGCGCCGGTCACCAGCGCCACGGAGTCGGAGAGGAGCATGGCATTCCCATCGTGGGGGTCGAAGAGTGACTCCCCGACGGTAAGGAAGCTGTTCGATCGTGACGATGCCGGTTTGAGCCAGATATTTGCTCATCCGGCTCACTGCCCGATGCCAGTGAGCCAGCCGGTACCGTTGCGGCGTGGACACGCTGACAGACGTCCTCACCCTCGCCGCGGTGCGCGGGTCGGTGGCGGCCAGCGTTGCAGGCGGCGGCGACTGGGGACTCCGCCTCGACGCCGTTCCCGGTGCGGCGTTCCACGCGATCACCGCCGGCGTCGCCTACCTCGTCCTCGACGGGCAGCCGCCGCTGCAACTGCTACCCGGGGATCTCGTACTCCTGCCCAGCGGCGCACCGCACGTGCTCGCCGGGCGACCGGACGCGCCTGTATACCCGTTCGACCACGCCCGAGCCGAAGCCGCCCTCGAGGACGGCGGCGAGCTCGCCGTGGGCGAGCCGCCGGCGACGACCCGCATCCTGTGCGCCTCATACCGCCACGATCCCGCCACCACCATCGCCACCTTCAGCCTGCTCCCCGACGTCATGCACCTCACCGGCCTCGCGGCGCCCCCAGCGGTGCGCACGTCACTGGAGTTGCTGGACCACGAGCTCCGCCACCCCGGCCCCGGCTCCCGCGCCGTCCTGGATCACGCCGTCAACATCCTGCTCATCCAGCTGCTCCGCACCTGGGCCGCCGACGGCGACACCGGCCAACGACCGCCGTCCTGGCTCCGCGGGCTGGCCGACCCGATCACCCGCGCCGCGCTGGCCGCACTCCACGCGGACCCGGCCCGGGCATGGACGGTCGACGCCCTGGCGCGTGAGGTCGGGGTGTCCAGGGCGACACTGACCCGCCGGTTCGCCCGCGAGGTCGGCCACGCACCAGGCGATTACCTCATGACCTGGCGGATGGAGGTCGCGGCACAGCGGCTACGCACCACCGACCACCCCATGGGCGCCATCGCCCGCAGCGTCGGCTACACCTCCGAATACGCGTTCAACCGGGCCTTCGCCCGCCGCCACGGCCTGCCGCCCGGGCGCTACCGCACCACCTCACGAAACGGCACGGAGCAACCGCAACAGCGGCACCGCGCCGAGCCGGCTGCGCCGACCCGATCCGGCGGCCGACAGCGGCTCGCGCAGGGCGACGCGGTGCCGCACCCGTTGGCGACAGCATCCGAGTGCGCCGACGACCCCGGGCCTCGCTCCCTGCAGGAAACCACCGCACGAGCAGACCGCGGG